>NZ_JAUHHY010000008.1:0-22500 GCF_032377435.1 Bradyrhizobium sp. SZCCHNS3002 | reverse complement strand
TCTCAGGTATTCGGAGTTTGGTTGGGTTTGGTAAGACGGTAAGTCCCCCTAGCCCATCCAGTGCTCTACCCCCTGAGGTATTCGTCCGAGGCGATACCTAAATATCTTTCGCGGAGAACCAGCTATTTCCCAGTTTGATTGGCCTTTCACCCCTAACCACAAGTCATCGGAGCCTTTTTCAACAGGCACCCGTTCGGTCCTCCAGTGAGTGTTACCTCACCTTCAACCTGCTCATGGCTAGATCACTAGGTTTCGGGTCTAATACAACGAACTTGACGCCCTATTCAGACTCGCTTTCGCTACGCCTACGCCTATCGGCTTAAGCTTGCTCGTTAAATTAAGTCGCTGGCCCATAATACAAAAGGTACGACGTCACCCAGAACGCATCTTGGGCTCCGTCTGTTTGTAGGTGTCCGGTTTCAGGTCTATTTCACTCCCCTCGTCGGGGTGCTTTTCACCTTTCCCTCACGGTACTGGTTCACTATCGGTCGCTGAGGAGTACTTAGGCTTGGAGGGTGGTCCCCCCATGTTCAGACAGGATTGCACGTGTCCCGCCTTACTCGAGCATGAATGTTCGCATTACCCATACGGGGCTATCACCCTCTGAGGCCCTGCTTTCCTGACAGGTTCTGGTTGGCTTACATTCATGACTGGCCTGGTCCGCGTTCGCTCGCCACTACTAGCGGAGTCTCGGTTGATGTCCTTTCCTCCAGGTACTTAGATGTTTCAGTTCCCTGGGTTTGCTTGAAACCTCCTATGTATTCAGAAGTCTCATACCTTCTCTTGATAACCGGAAATCCAAAACCTCACGGCCTTGAATTCTCTCGGTCTCCCAATCGAACACCAAGACTCGAGGTCTTGGAGTTCCGGCTATCGAAGGTGGGTTTCCCCATTCGGAAATCCGCGGATCAAAGCTTCTTCGCAGCTCCCCACGGCTTATCGCAGCGTAGCACGTCCTTCATCGCCTCTCAGCGCCAAGGCATCCACCGAACACCCTTAAGGCACTTGATTGCTCTCATTATCAATGTCCACACACTCGGCAGAATGTTCACTGCTCTCACCTGCCCCGAAGGACCGGCGTTAGAGACAGCGAGGACACTGATTAGAAAGACCAGCTTGCTTCTTAAGATCGAACCGATCGCCGTGCGGTCAAGCGCAGCGAACAGAGTCATTTACAACAGACAGGATGCTTCACAGCTTCCAGCCTGCGCCGAAATGACCCGGAGATAGTGAAGGCGTCGGTGCAAAGTCGAACGCGGACCGCTTGCGCGGTGGCCCTCATTGCACGACCCTACTCGGATCGATCTCCTCTTCACGATGTCAGATAACACGCAGTTGCCTGTAGTCCCGGTGAGGACCAGACAATGCGAAATGTTGTCTCGCGGACGAATTTGAACACGCTAACGATAGCCCGCCTCCGCCCAAGTGGGCTCCGGCGCGGCAGCCTTCGCTGCACTCTGGCTTGCCGAGCCGAAGCAGGCGTAGCCTGCGAAGGCTGGTGGAGCCTGTCGGGATCGAACCGACGACCTCATGCTTGCAAAGCACGCGCTCTCCCAGCTGAGCTAAGGCCCCATACTCGGAAAGACGAATGCAGCAGCGCGATCGTCGAGACGATAACTAGCCGAAGCTCGCGTTGACCAGTCCGCCTTCGCCCAACTGGGCTACGGCGCGACAGCCTTCGCGCATCTTCTGGCTTGCCGAGCCGAAGCGCCGTGAGGCGCGAAGGCTGGTGGGCCTGGGAAGACTTGAACTTCCGACCTCACGCTTATCAAGCGCGCGCTCTAACCAACTGAGCTACAAGCCCTAACGCTCGAAGCTCGTCACCGCCCTGCCCGTGAGGGCCGATGCAGCAACCGCGCAGCCCCAGGCAGCGTGTTCGTCCGCGAAGAAAGAGAAACGAAGACGGCGAAATCCCGCCAATGGAACTCAACCCGATCTGGCGATCGTGTTGGTCCCTGATGTTTCTAAAACAGCTCGATAGCACGCGATCCGAAGATCGTGGTCCCAAGATCTTGCGACCTTAAAGACCAGGCTGAAGAGCCATCCTTAGAAAGGAGGTGATCCAGCCGCAGGTTCCCCTACGGCTACCTTGTTACGACTTCACCCCAGTCGCTGACCCTACCGTGGTCGGCTGCCTCCATTGCTGGTTAGCGCACCGCCTTCAGGTAAAGCCAACTCCCATGGTGTGACGGGCGGTGTGTACAAGGCCCGGGAACGTATTCACCGTGGCGTGCTGATCCACGATTACTAGCGATTCCAACTTCATGGGCTCGAGTTGCAGAGCCCAATCCGAACTGAGACGGCTTTTTGAGATTTGCGAAGGGTTGCCCCTTAGCTTCCCACTGTCACCGCCATTGTAGCACGTGTGTAGCCCAGCCCGTAAGGGCCATGAGGACTTGACGTCATCCCCACCTTCCTCGCGGCTTATCACCGGCAGTCTCCTTAGAGTGCTCAACTAAATGGTAGCAACTAAGGACGGGGGTTGCGCTCGTTGCGGGACTTAACCCAACATCTCACGACACGAGCTGACGACAGCCATGCAGCACCTGTGTTTCGGGCTCCGAAGAGAAGGTCACGTCTCTGCGACCGGTCCCAAACATGTCAAGGGCTGGTAAGGTTCTGCGCGTTGCGTCGAATTAAACCACATGCTCCACCGCTTGTGCGGGCCCCCGTCAATTCCTTTGAGTTTTAATCTTGCGACCGTACTCCCCAGGCGGAATGCTTAAAGCGTTAGCTGCGCCACTAGTGAGTAAACCCACTAACGGCTGGCATTCATCGTTTACGGCGTGGACTACCAGGGTATCTAATCCTGTTTGCTCCCCACGCTTTCGTGCCTCAGCGTCAGTATCGGGCCAGTGAGCCGCCTTCGCCACTGGTGTTCTTGCGAATATCTACGAATTTCACCTCTACACTCGCAGTTCCACTCACCTCTCCCGAACTCAAGATCTTCAGTATCAAAGGCAGTTCTGGAGTTGAGCTCCAGGATTTCACCCCTGACTTAAAGACCCGCCTACGCACCCTTTACGCCCAGTGATTCCGAGCAACGCTAGCCCCCTTCGTATTACCGCGGCTGCTGGCACGAAGTTAGCCGGGGCTTATTCTTGCGGTACCGTCATTATCTTCCCGCACAAAAGAGCTTTACAACCCTAGGGCCTTCATCACTCACGCGGCATGGCTGGATCAGGGTTGCCCCCATTGTCCAATATTCCCCACTGCTGCCTCCCGTAGGAGTTTGGGCCGTGTCTCAGTCCCAATGTGGCTGATCATCCTCTCAGACCAGCTACTGATCGTCGCCTTGGTGGGCCATTACCCCACCAACTAGCTAATCAGACGCGGGCCGATCTTTCGGCGATAAATCTTTCCCCGTAAGGGCTTATCCGGTATTAGCACAAGTTTCCCTGTGTTGTTCCGAACCAAAAGGTACGTTCCCACGCGTTACTCACCCGTCTGCCGCTGACGTATTGCTACGCCCGCTCGACTTGCATGTGTTAAGCCTGCCGCCAGCGTTCGCTCTGAGCCAGGATCAAACTCTCAAGTTGAACTTGAAGCTTTGAACCGGCTGATCACAACGTTTGACGAGGTCCCACCAATCGATCTCCACGCTTCACAGCGCGAAAACCATGGTGTTACCTTTGAAACATTGTCCGCCGAAGTCTTCTCGTCCGATCTCAGAACCAAAAGCCGAAGCTCTCAACCCCGAGACCCGCAAGGACTCCGCCGTCCACGTTTCTCTTTCTTCATCTTCACTTGTCAAACAGCCCGGGACCTCGGTCCCACCCTCATGCGGAGGGGTCGCTCAACCTTTTTCGACGTCGATGAGCAACCGGGTTTTACCGGTTGTGCATCACTCAACGAAAGTGAGGAGCAATATTGGCGCGAATGCTCGCCTCGGTGTGTCCCGAAGCGGCGCCGCGCTCAGTGATCGGGTTTATAGGGGGGGCCGATCGGGGTGTCAACGCCCAATGTCAACAAATCGTCGCATCGAATCATTTTTTTCCGGACAGCAGGAGAACCCCGATTTCTTGCGGACTTCGTGCCCCACTTGGGCCACAATCCTGCGACGATTTGTTAAGCATCGACCTGGGTTGATTTGGGTCCAGCGGGGACTGCCATCGATTCAAGGATGATCCAGATCAAGGAAGCGGCGAGCCCTTCGCCTGATACGGCCGAGACGACATCGAGAGATCCTGAAGAACAATAGCGGTTCGTGGAGTCCGGCTTTCGGGCCAGAGAGTCTCGAACCGACAGAAGCGCGCCATCATTCCGAGCCGTTTGTCTTGGACGTTAAGCCAACCGGCAGCTGAGCGATCTCGGTGCTGACTTTGAACTTGGGGGACGAAGGTTGAGCCATCGGACGTCACGCGGGGGGTACGGACGCGAGATCGGCATGATCGATCTCGGTCATGAGCCGCCGCTATCGGTCGATGGCTCCGAAGCCGCGGTGATCGATCGCCGCCGCGTCTCCGTGCAATGGTTCTCCGGTACGATTCTGACTGGTCTGTGCGGCGCAGCCCTCATCGGCGGCGCCGTTTTTGCGTCGCTCGATGGCGAAATGACCTTCGCGCGCATGCCGGAGCGGATGGAAAGCGCGCTGCGCGGCGCCTTCGGCGCCAACGACCGCGTCGCCACCTTGCGCAAGAGCGACCGCCTGCCCCCGCCGAGCGAAGCCGCCGCGGCGCGCAACGTGGTGCGCATCTCGACCGTTACCCGCGCGGGTTCGCGCGAGCTGATCCGGGTCCGTCCCTACGTCCGGATCTCGGGCAACCTGTCGATGGCGACCAGCGATCTGTCCGCCAAGATCCCGCCCTTCAACGCCCAGCGCCTGCTGAGCGACACCGACAACGACAAGACGGGGTCCGGCGAGGATCCGAACAATCCCGAGGCCGTCGAGCCCGACGCCGAGGTCTCATTCGTGACCAAGGATCTCGCCGCCGTGCTCCCCAAGGCGAAGATCGCGACCTCGGTGGCGCTCGACGAAATCGTCATGCGGGTCCGTGATGCGGCGAACTGGCGCGGCAACAATGGCGGCGTGCGCTACGCCTCACTTGCCAATGCCGCCGCCGACGCGGCCGGCGCGCAGGCCGTCCAAGGCGGCGACCTGAAACTGTCCTATGCCAATGACGGCACCTCGCCCGATCCTTACGCCGGCTTCGAGACCCGGGTGGTGCCGGAAAATGTCACCTTGCTGCCCAAGACCAAGGACCAGATCACCGGCGGCAATCCGCTCGGCGAGCGGGTTCACCTGGTCAAGAAGGGCGATACCGTCGCCTCGATCCTGCGCGACCAGGGCGCGACGCCCGACGAAGCCAAGGCGATCGCCGCCCAGCTCGGCCCGCGCGGCCGTGACGGCGGCCTGAAGGAAGGCGAGAAACTGCGCATCCTGATGGCGCCATCCAGCCCTGCCCCCGGCGCCCGGCTGCAGCCGTTCCGGGTCATCGTCGCCAACGACACCATGATCGAGGCGGTCGCCGCGCTGTCGGACCTCGGACGATACGTCGCCGTGGACGCGCAGAGCATGAACACGGTTACCGAGACCGCCGACAACACCAACGACGAGGAGGATGACGGCACCGGTGTCCGCCTCTATCAGAGCATCTACGAGACGGCGATGCGCAACAAGGTGCCCACGCCGGTCATCGAGGACATGATCCGCATCTACTCCTACGACGTCGATTTCCAGCGCAAGGTGCAGCCCGGGGATTCGTTCGACGTCTTCTATGCCGGCGACGACGACGACAAACCCGGCAACAACGACAAGACCGAGGTGCTGTTCACCTCCCTGACGGTCGGCGGCGAGACCAAGAAATACTACCGGTTCCAGACCCCCGACGACAGCGTCGTCGACTATTACGACGAGACCGGCAAGAGCGCGAAGAAGTTCCTGGTGCGCAAGCCGGTCAACAACGCGATCATGCGCTCCGGCTTCGGCGGCCGCCGCCATCCGATCCTAGGCTTCGTCAAGATGCACACCGGCGTCGACTGGGCCACCGCCTATGGCACCCCCATTTTCGCCTCCGGCAACGGCGTGCTCGAGAAGGTCGGCCAGGAAGGCGGCTACGGCAAATATATCCGCATCAAGCACAACAACGGCTACGAGACCGCCTACGGCCACATGTCGGCCTTTGCCAAGGGCATGGAGCCCGGCAAGCGCGTGCGCCAGGGCCAGGTCATCGGTTTCGTCGGCTCGACCGGCATGTCGACCGGCCCGCACGTCCATTACGAGATCCTGGTCAACGGCCGCTTCGTCGACCCGATGCGCGTGAAGCTGCCGCGCGGCCGGTCGCTGGAAGGCCCGATCATGGCGAGCTTCGAGAAGGAGCGCGACCGCGTCGACCAGATGATGACCAGCCGCGGCCCCGGCGCGTCGCGCATCTCCGATGCCGGCCCGATCCAGGTGAATCGGTAGCCCTGCCCCTCAGCATGTTCCAAACGCAAACGGCCCGCGCTTGGCGCGGGCCGTTGCCGTTTGAGTGCTGCGGATGTTCGAGATCAGTTCAGCTTGCGCTTCGGGATCGGCGCCTCGAACGTCGCGATCTCCGCCGTACGATGCGCCTTGCCGTTGAAGGTCAGCACATTGCCTTCCGACGAGATGGCGACGTTGTCGCCATCCTTGATGTCGCCGGCGAGAATCATCTCGGCGAGCGGATCCTGCACGCTGCGCTGTATCACCCGCTTCAAGGGACGGGCACCGTAGGCCGGATCCCAGCCCTTGGCGGCGAGCCAGTCGCGCGCGTCGCCATCGAGCGACAGCGTGATCTTGCGCTCCTCCAGGAGCTTCTGGAGCCGGGCGAACTGGATCTCGACGATCCGGCCCATCTCGCTCTTCTGCAGGCGATGGAACAGGATGATCTCATCGACGCGGTTGAGGAACTCGGGGCGGAAATGTCCGCGCACCGTGCCCATCACCAGCTCCCGCACCTCGGACGTATCCTCGCCCTCGGGCTGGTTGACCAGGAACTCGGAACCGAGATTGCTGGTCATGATGATCAGCGTGTTGCGGAAGTCGACGGTGCGGCCCTGGCCGTCGGTCAGACGGCCGTCGTCGAGCACCTGAAGCAGCACGTTGAAGACATCCGGATGCGCCTTCTCGATCTCGTCGAACAGGACGACCTGGTACGGCCGGCGGCGCACGGCCTCGGTCAGCGCCCCGCCCTCATCATAGCCGACATAGCCGGGAGGCGCGCCGATCAGCCGCGACACCGAATGCTTCTCCATGTACTCGGACATGTCGAGCCGGACCATCGCGGTCTCGTCGTTGAACAGATACTCGGCGAGCGCCTTGGTCAGCTCGGTCTTGCCGACGCCGGTGGGGCCTAAGAACATGAACGAGCCCATCGGCCGGTGCGGGTCCTGCAGGCCGGCGCGCGAGCGCCGCACGGCGGTCGCAACCGCATGCACGGCCTCGAACTGGCCGACGACGCGCTTGCCGAGCGAGTCCTCCATGCGCAGCAGCTTGTCCTTCTCGCCCTCGAGCATCTTGTCGACCGGCACGCCGGTCCAGCGCGAGACCACCTGCGCGATGTGGTTGGCGGTGACCGCCTCCTCCATCATCTCGCCGGCATTCTCCTTGGCCTCGATGTCGGCCAGTTGCTTCTCCAGCTCGGGGATGCGGCCATAGGCCAGCTCGCCCGCCTTCTGGTACTCGCCGCGGCGCTGCGCGTTGGCGAGCTCGATCCGCAGGCCGTCCAGCTCGCTCTTGAGCTTCTGCGCGTTCGACAGCTTGTCCTTCTCGGCGCTCCATTTCGACGTCAGCGCCGCCGACTTCTCCTCGAGATCGGCGAGCTCCTTCTCCAGCGCCTGCAGCCGCGTCTTGGAGCCGAGATCGCTCTCCTTCTTCAAGGCCTCCTGCTCGATCTTGAGCCGGATGATCTCGCGGTCGAGCGAGTCCAGTTCCTCGGGCTTGCTGTCGACCTGCATCTTCAGCCGCGCCGCCGCCTCGTCCATCAGGTCGATGGCCTTGTCAGGCAGGAAACGGTCGGTGATGTAGCGGTTCGACAGCGTGGCCGACGCCACCAGCGCGGAGTCGGTAATGCGCACGCCGTGATGCTGCTCGTATTTGTCCTTCAGGCCGCGCAGGATCGAGATGGTGTCCTCGACCGTGGGCTCGGTGACGTAGACCGGCTGGAACCTGCGCGCGAGCGCCGCGTCCTTCTCGACATGCTTCTGATACTCGTCGAGCGTGGTCGCGCCGATGCAGTGCAGCTCGCCGCGGGCGAGCGCGGGCTTCAGCAGGTTCGACGCATCCATGGCGCCGTCGGCCTTGCCGGCGCCGATCAGGGTATGCATCTCGTCGATGAACAGCACGAAGGTGCCTTCGGCCGCCGTGACCTCCTGCAGCACGGATTTCAGCCGCTCCTCGAACTCGCCGCGATATTTCGCGCCCGCAATCAGTGCGCCGAGATCGAGCGACAGCAGCCGCTTGTCCTTCAGGCTCTCCGGCACGTCGCCATTGACGATGCGCAGCGCGAGGCCCTCGACGATCGCGGTCTTGCCGACGCCGGGCTCGCCGATCAGCACGGGATTGTTCTTGGTGCGCCGTGACAGCACCTGGATGGTGCGGCGGATCTCCTCGTCGCGGCCGATCACCGGATCGAGCTTGCCGTCGCGCGCCGCCTGGGTCAGGTCGCGGGCATATTTCTTCAAGGCATCATAGGCGTTCTCGGCGGTCGCCGAGTCGGCCGTGCGCCCCTTGCGCAGGCTCTCGATCGCCGCGTTGAGATTCTGCGCGGTCACGCCGCCCTTGGCGAGGATGCCGCCGGTCTCGCTGTTCTTCTCCAGCGTCAGCCCGAGCAGCAGGCGCTCCACCGTGACGAAACTGTCGCCGGCCTTCTCGGCCGCCTTTTCCCCCGCGTCGAAGGCGCGCGCCAGCTCGGGCGACAGATAGATCTGCCCGGCGCCGCTGCCCGACACTTTCGGCAGCTTGCCCAGTGCGTCCTCGGTCGCCTTCAAAATCGCGCGCGAATTGCCGCCGGCGCGATCGATCAGACCGCCCGCGAGGCCTTCGCTATCGTCGAGCAGAACCTTCAGCAGATGCAGCGGCGAAAACTGCTGATGGCCGTCGCGCATCGCCAGCGATTGCGCCGATTGGATGAAGCCCCGCGCGCGCTCGGTATATTTGTCGATATTCATGATGTTTCCCTCAGCCTGCTGTGACGCCCCGAAGGCACGGCTTCAGCATCTTCATTGGGTTTCGGACCGCGCACGTTGACGTCCATCAACGCCGCAACCATTGACGTCGCCGGCTTGCGCCCGGCTTGAGTGGAAATGTGGGAAGGCGGTGCGAAAACGGAAGGGGCCGCTTCACAAATTCGTGTGCCCTGGCCGCGACCATGGGAATCTCCTATGAGGCGGCATGAGCCAGACCCCTCCCGCGCGCATCGCCGGCCTGTACCGCTATCCGGTCAAGGGCCTTACCCCGGAACCACTGCAAACGGCCCCGTTACGGGTCGGCGAAACGCTGCCGGCCGATCGCCGCTACGCGCTGGAAAACGGCCCAACCGGCTTCGATCCGGCGGCGCCGGTGTGGAAGCCGAAAACGGCGTATTTGATGCTGATGCGCAATGAGCGCTTGGCCGGGTTCAAGACGCACTTCGAGGACGCGACCAACATCCTCACCATCCGCAAGGACGGCGCGATCGTCGCCCAAGGCGACCTCGAAAGCGCCGACGGCCGCGCCGCCATCGAGGCGTTCTTCGCGCGCGAGTTTGCCGACGAGCTGCGCGGCCCGGTCAGGCTGCTCTCGGGCGGTGGCTACGCCTTTACGGATCTGGCGCGCAAGGTGGTCTCAATCATCAACCTCGCCTCGATCGCGGAGATCGAGACCTTGGTCGGCGCGACCGTGCATCCGCTGCGCTTCCGCGCCAATGTCTACGTCGCCGGCTGGCCGGCCTGGCACGAGACCTCGCTGATGGGCGAAACGCTGCGGATCGGCTCGGCGCGGCTCAAGGTCGTCAAGACCACCACCCGCTGCGCCGCCGTCAACGTCGACCCGGACACCGCCGCCCGCGACCTCGACATCCCGCCGGCGCTGATGGCCCGGCGCGGCAACAATGAATGCGGCATCTACGCCGAGGTCATCGAAGCCGGGGATGTCGCCGTTGGCGACGAGTTCGCCGTGGAACAGCCCCGGCTGGTGTAGTTCGCACCCTCACCCCGCCGACGGTGCGCCCCCCTCTCCCGCGTGCGGGGGAGGGCTGGGGTGGGGGCGCCACACGCGAAAATCTTCGTGAGGACAGACTTCCCCGACCCGCATCGCCTCTCCGATGCGACCTCCCCCGCAAGCGGGGGAGGCGCAGAGCGCGCGAGCCGCGAGGGCTCACCTCATCAGTTCAAGTTCGAGAGCTCTCAGTTCGGCATCACATAGGCATACACGCGGCCGCGCGACACCGCGCTCTCGCGGACGCGGTTGCCGTTGTTGCCGGAGATGACGATCGGATTGCCCTGGGCATCGACGCCCGAGACCACGCCGACATGACCGCCGCCGCGGCGGCTCATCACCGCGATCGCGCCGACCTGTGGGCCGGAGACGCGCTGGCCATAGCTCGCGAACGAGCGCGCCATGTCGGAGCCGGTGCCGCGATGGCCGGTGCGCTCCAGCACCATGTTCATGAAGCGCGCGCACCACAGGCTGCGCCGGCCGGTCGGATTGCCGCTGCCGATGTAGCTGCGCGCCGCGGAGACGACGCTGCTGCCGCCACCGAGGCCGGCGGACGAGGCCATGCCGTCGGACGCCGTGCCCGGCATCATGACGCTGGCCTGCGCATCGGCAACGCCGCTCACCTGCACCCGCGCCACGCCGCGCTCCCAGCGCGACAGCCGGGCGACGGAACGCCGGTGGTGATGATGCCTTGCGTAGTGATGGCCGCCGTGGCTGCGGTGGGCATGATGCCCCGAGCCGTGATGCGGACGGGCCGATGCCGGTGTTGCGGTGACGGCGACGACTGCCGCACCCATGGTCAGCGCAACGATGTGAAGCGACCGGCGAAGGGTAGACACAACCATACTCAATCCTTCTGTTACTTCCCCCAGTACCCTGACTTGGCACCCCCTGGTCCTCAGCGCGGCCCCTCTGCAAGCCGCCAGCGGAGGTCCGTAAAATGTTGCGCTGTGACGAAACCATGACCATCGACGGCAAAAGCCTGGCGACGAGAGGGTGATTCCGAGTCTATGCTACGGCGAAAACAAGGCCGTCGATCGGGACGTTGTCGCGTATCGCGCGACTCGTCATCATCAGGCACGCGACACGGGAGGAGCTGACGATGCCCCATGCAACGGCCAAAGATGGCGTTCGCCTCTATTTTGAAGAGGTCGGCGTGGGCACGCCGCTGATCTTCCTGCACGAGTTCGCCGCCGACCACACCAATTGGGAGCCGCAACTGCGCTACTTCGCGCGGCGCCACCGCTGCATCGCCTACTCCGCGCGCGGCTACACGCCCTCGGACGTGCCGGCCGCGCCCGACGCCTATAGCCACGTGCATTTCTACACCGACGCGATCGCCGTGCTCGACCACCTCGGCATCGACAGCGCCCATTTCGTCGGCCTGTCGATGGGCTCGTACTCCGCGCTGCAGGTGGCACTGAACGCACCGGATCGCATCCGCTCGATGGTGCTGGCCGGCGTCGGCTCGGGCTCCAGCCTCGAGCATCTCGAGGCCTTCCGCGCCCAGTGCCGCGCCACCGCCGAGCAGTTCGAGACGCTCGGCTCGGCCGAGACCGCCAAGGTCACCCGCGAGGCCCCCGGCCGCATTCCCTTCCTCATCAAGGACCCGCGCGGCCATGCCGACTTCTACGCCGCGCTCGCCCGCCACGACGCGCGTGGCTCGGCCAACACCATGCGCGGCTTCCAGGGCAGCAGGCCATCGATCTACACCATGACGGACGCCATCCGCCGCGTTACAACCCCGGCCCTGATCATCTGCGGCGACGAGGACGACGCCTGCATCGCGCCGAGTTTGTTTCTCAAGCAGCATCTGCCGGCGTCCGGGCTAACGTTCTTCCCGAAGTCCGGACATGTGTTGAACCTGGAGGAGCCGGCGCTGTTCAACGCATCCGTCGAGCGCTTTATCGCCCTGGTCGAGGCCGGCCGCTGGGGACCGCGCGATCCAAGGTCGATGGCAGGATAAGGAGGCATGCTGCTGCTCCGACTACATCTGTCATTGCCCGCGCACTGGATCGCACGGTCAAGCCGGGCGATGACAGCGTGTTTTGCAGCAGCCACTGTGCGTCCAGACGTCCCTCAGATCGCCGCCTCCTCCAGCCGCTGCCGCAGCAGCGGCACGGCGAAGTCGACGAAGGCGCGCAGCTTCAGCGGCAGCCGGGTCTGGCCGTCATAGACGAGATGCACCGGGCGCGGCGCCGGTTCGAAGGCTTCGAGCACGAGCTGAAGTCGGCCGCTGCGGACATGATCGACGACTTGATAGGACAACGCCCGCACCAAGCCCGCTCCCGACAGGCCGGCTTCGATCGCCGCATCGATCGTGTTGACGCCAAGGCGCGCGCGGAAGCTGGCGGGGATCTCGGCGCCGTCGACTTCGAACGGCCAGGTGCCGGGCACCGACACGCTCTGGAACGAGATCACGCCGTGCCGTGCCAGATCCTCCGGCCGCGCCGGGCAGCCATTGGCGGCGAGATAATCCGGGCTGGCGCAGATGACGTGGCGGACGCTGCCGAGCCGGGTGGCGATCAAACTCGAATCCGGCAACTGGCCGATGCGCAGGGCGACGTCGACCTGGTCGTCGAGAAAGTGCGCGACACGATCGGTCATCACGAGATCGACCGCCACGTCCGGAAAGGCGCCAAGGAAGCGCGTCACCACAGGCAGCGCATGCAGCCGGCCGAACATGATCGGCGCCGTCACCACGAGATCGCCCTTGGGCTCGGAATATTCGCCGCTGGCGACACGCTCGGCCTCGGCGACCTGTTCCAGGATCGCGCGCGCCGCTGCGACATAGGACCGACCCGCCGGCGTCAGCTCCAGGCCCTTCGCCGAGCGGATCAGAAGCGAAGCCTTCAGATGCGCTTCGAGCTCGGCCACCTTGCGGCTGACCGTCGCGAGCGGCAGCCCGAGCGTCCGGCTGGCCTTCGACAGACTCCCGGCCTCGGCTGCGGCCAACAGCACCGCCATGGCGTCCAGACGATCCAACGTATCTTTCCAAAAAATGGGAGGCCTCTTCTCGAATCTAGCGACTCGCGCCCGATTTTGGAAGGCATAGAACCAGGGTGACGGGCGGCCAACGAGTCCCGACCGCCCGAGACCAGGAGCTTCCCCATGACCACCCAGACCCGCTTCCGAACCGCGACCGTCCACGGCCGCAACGTCTTCTACCGCGAGGCCGGCGACCCGACGGCGCCGACGATCCTGCTGCTGCATGGCCTGCCGACCAGCAGCCAGATGTTCCGCGACCTGATCCCCGCGCTCGCCGATCGCTTCCATCTGGTAGCGCCCGACTACATCGGATTCGGCCATTCCGACGCGCCGTCGCGTGCAGAGTTCGACTACACCTTCGACAACCTCGCCCGGCATGTCGCGGGTCTCGTCGACGTGCTCGGGCTCGAGTCCTACATTCTCTACATGCAGGACTATGGCGGGCCGGTCGGCTTCCGCCTGTTCACGCAGCGGCCGGAGCGCGTGAGAGGCTTCATCCTCCAGAATACCAATGCCTATATGGAGGGGGTCGGCGAGGCGCCGAAGAAGGTGCTGCTGCCGTTGTGGGAGACGCGCACGCCGGAGACCGAGGCGCCTGCTCGCGAGCTGCTGAGCCTCGACGGCACCAAGTTCCAATGGCTGGTCGGCGCCAAGGATCCTGAAGCCGTCAATCCCGACAACTGGACTCTCGACCAGGCGCTGCTCGACCGTCCGGGCACGCAGGACTACCAGCTCGATCTGCTGGAGAACTACAAGACCAACGTCGCGCGCTATCCGGAGTGGCAGGCGGCCTTCCGCGCCCACAGCCCGAAGACGCTGATCGTCTGGGGCCAGCACGATCCGTTCTTCATCCCGCCCGGCGCCCGCGCCTATCTCAACGACCTCGCCGACGTAAAGCTGGTGTGGCTCGACGCGGGACACTTCGTGCTCGACGAGAACACGCCGAAGGTCGCAGCCGAGATCAAGGCGGTGTTCGCGGGCGAGAGAGCGCGCGCATCATCTGCGGCCTAATCCAACAGGGATCGTCACACCACGGAGTGCTGGCAAGCGCGACAGCCGAGGCTCGAGTCGCGCTCTCGCCACGCCGGTCGCTGTGTCCTCCGAGAGGCCGCGGCGTACTGGATGCCCGCTTGCGCGGGCATGACAGCCGAGGCTCCCCACCCTCCTCCGTCATCGCGAGCGCCAGCGAAGCGATCCAGGGGCCATACGGAACGGCGTCACGCGTGGCCCCTGGATTGCTTCGTCGCTTGCGCTCCTCGCAATGACGCCCGAAAGCTCCGGCGTCCTCCTACTCGCCGATGATCTTGATCAGCACGCGTTTGCGCCGCCCGCCGTCGAACTCGCCGTAGAAGATCTGCTCCCACGGGCCAAAGTCGAGCTTGGCTTGCGTGATCGCGACCACGACCTCGCGGCCCATGATCTGGCGCTTCATGTGGGCGTCGGCATTGTCCTCGCCGGTGCGGTTGTGGCGATAGCCCGCCACCGGCTCGTGCGGGGCGAGTTCCTCCAGCCATTGCTCATAGTCGTGATGCAGCCCGCTCTCGTCGTCATTGATGAAGACCGACGCCGTGATGTGCATGGCGTTGACGAGCACGAGGCCCTCGCGCACGCCGCTCTCCTTCAGCGCCGCCTCGACCTCACGCGTGATGTTGATGAAGGCCCGCCGGCCCGGCGTCTGGAACCAAAGTTCCTTGCGGAACGATCTCATCGGAACAATTCCAATCTCGTTTGCCATGGCTGCTGATACAGCATGATCGTGTCGGTCCTCGAGTGTGCCGCAGCTCACAGCGCACAGTTCCGACTTCGCCCACACTGGACACGATGGGGTGCATACTGCAAGTCACGAGGGACAGTCTCGCTCCGTCATACAATCCAAGATTGAACCGAACGTTGCGCGGACAGACTTAACTGCATTGCCGATCTCATTTCGACGATGAAAACGACAGCGTGGCGGCTCGCCTTTGGGCGACGACCGTGCAGACCTGATCCGGCTGCAGCCGCTCAATCTCATCGCACGAGAAGCTCGACTTCTGCAGGCCCGGCGCCGATCGCAGCGAGTCGCCATTCAGAGGAGAGAGACAATGAGTTTGCTGCGTATCAATCTGTTTGGCGGTCTTGAAATCAGACGGGTCTCGGGCGAGCAGGTCGTCATTCCAAGCCGCAAGGCGGCAACGCTCCTGGGCTATCTCGCCCTCACCTCTCCGCACGGCATTTCACGCAGCAAGCTTGCCGCGCTCCTGTGGGAAGGCCACTTCGGCGACAATGCGCGCGCAAACCTGCGCCAGGCGCTGTTGACGCTGCGCCGGGTGCTGCCGCAATGCGCCGACGTCATCTCGGCGGAGCGCGACGACATCCGCATCCATCCGAACGCCGTCACCACCGACGTGCAGGAGTTCGAGCTGCTGCTGCAACTCGGCGATCTGGAGACCATGGCCCGCGCCGCCGCGCTGTTCCGCGGCGAGTTGCTCGACGGCATCAGCTCGACGTCTTGCGCGTTCGAGGCGTGGCTCTCCGCCGAGCGTCAACGCTTGAAGACGCGAGCGATCCGGGCGATCGCGGGTCTACTCGACGTCGGCGGCCGGGAACATGTGGAGATCGCCACGACGTTCTCATTGCGTGTGCTGGCCGCCGATCCGCTGCAGGAGGACGTCCACCGCACCTTGATGCGCTGCTACGCGCAGCAGGGCCGCCGTGCCGACGCCCTGCGTCAATATGACTTCTGCCGCACCATCCTGCGCAAGCAGGTCGGCGCCACGCCGGAGAGCGAAACCGAATCCCTGCAGCGTGAGATCAGGCGCATGCTCCGCGTCTGACGATCGGCGCGACCTTGCTCCATGCGTTCCACACACGATCGATTTTGACGGCACTTTCACGCCCTGCTTGACACTTGCATCACGGCCACACGCGCAACATCGCCCTCGATCGACGTCGCGCAGCAACTACTCCTGATGAGGTCAAGCGGCGCGCCGCTCGAAGATCAGACAACGAGCGAGGAGACTCAACATGAGTGGCATGCAGCAGTCGACTGAAGACTATGGTCAATTGAATCCCGAAGGGATCTTCGGCTCCGTTCTCGGCAGGTTCGCCGGACAAGCGATCGGACGCCTGATCGGCGGTAAGACCGGCCGCGACTTTGGCGGCGCCATCGGCGGAATCGCCGGCGGGTTCGCGCCGTTCTCGGTCGGCCCCGGCACCGAGCAGCCGTCGGACATGGAATTGCAGGGCTTCTGGAGCGTGCTCAAGAAGGTCGGACAGGGCGTCCAGACCGGACTCAACGTCGGCCACAACCTCGGCATCTTCAGCGCCGGTCCGCAGGCGGCCCCCGCCGCCACACAGCCGACCGACATGGAGCTGCAGGGCTTCTGGAGCGTGCTCAAGAAGATCGGTCAGGGCGTCCAGACCGGCCTCGATGTCGGCCACAACCTCGGCATCTTCAGCGTCGGTCCGCAGGCCGCACCCGCCGCGGCGCAGCCGACCGACATGGAGCTGCAGGGCTTCTGGAGCGTGCTCAAGAAGATCGGACAGGGCGTCCAGACCGGCCTCAATGTCGGCCACAACCTCGGCATCTTCAGCGCCGGTCCGCAGGCCGCACCCGCCGCGGCGCAGCCGACCGACATGGAGCTGCAGGGCTTCTGGAGCGTGCTCAAGAAGATCGGACAGGGCGTTCAGACCGGCCTCGATGTCGGCCACAACCTCGGCATCTTCAGCGCCGGTCCGCAGGCCGCAACCGCCGCGGCGCAGCCGACCGACATGGAGCTGCAGAGCTTCTGGAGCGTGCTGAAGAAGATCGGACAGGGCGTCCAGACCGGCCTCGACGTCGGCCACAACCTCGGCATCTTCAGCGCCGGCCAGCCGAGCCAGCCGGCGGCGGCCGCACAGCCGACCGACATGGAGCTGCAGAGCTTCTGGAGCGTGCTGAAGAAGATCGGACAGGGCGTCCAGACCGGCCTCGACGTCGGCCACAACCTCGGCATCTTCAGCGCCGGCCAGCCGAGCCAGCCGGCGGCGGCCGCACAGCCGACCGACATGGAGCTGCAGAGCTTCTGGAGCGTGCTGAAGAAGATCGGACAGGGCGTCCAGACCGGCCTCGATGTCGGCCACAACCTCGGCATCTTCAGCACCGGGCCGCAGGCCGCCGCGGCCGCGCAGCCGACCGACATGGAGCTGCAGGGCTTCTGGAGCGTGCTCAAGAAGATCGGACAGGGCGCGCAGACCGGCCTCAACATCGGGCACACGCTCGGCATCTTCAGCGCCGGCCAGCCCGCGGGCACGATGCACTAGTCGATCTGAAACCGTGACCCGCGACGTTCACGACGCAGGTCCAAGCAAGTGAGGCGGTGGGCGCACGATCAGTCCGCCCACCGCCGAGCTGACATGGAGGGAGCGACGCATGGCGGATCCGAACTCGGAGCAGGAATTCATCGTGCAGGGCGAGCCGGTCAAGTCCGGCCAGCTTGCTGATCATCTGAGCCGCGAGCCCGGCGTGAAGCGCATCGGTCAGGTCGCCCCCGACGTCGTCATCCTGTCGATGACGAAGAGCCAGGCCGATCGCCTCCGATCGACTTTCAGCACGATCGTGGTCGAGCCGAACGCTCCACTGAAACCCTTTGGCGCCGGCTGACTCCAGCCGCGCCCCCGACGATGTCACGAGCGAGGATGAAGGAGCCCGCAGATGGCCGCACGAAGCAAACCTGAAATCTCGGATCAGAAAGACGCGGCCGGCACGGCCGTCAACGGCACCGGAGCACAACCCGGAGCGGAGCAGCCGTCAGCCGAAACCGCACCGCAGGCCGCAGCAGCAGCACGGGTGACCGCCGCGGCAGCCCCTGTCGCGCAAGGGGCCGGTCGCAGCGACGGCGGCAAGGCGGCGCCAGCGACGGGGCAACCCGGCGCAACGATCTCGCAGCGGCGGGCGCAGTACATCCTGGCCCCGCGCCAGCAGACGGGGCTTGCGACCTTCAGCGCCGACTTCATCGTCCAGCAACTGACAAACACTCCCGACATCGACGTGGTGAAGACGATCCAGCCGCCGCGGCTGCTTGGATTCCAGAGCGCCGACCCGGGACAGGCGCCGCTCGGCCCCATGGTGCTGGCCCGCATGACGCCCGACAAGGCCGAATTGCTCAAGGCCCAGGCGGGAGCGCGGCTCGCGGTCGAGCGCGATGCGCCGCTCACCTACATGCTCGATCCGACCGTTCCGCAGACTCCGGCGCCGCACCAGCTTCCCAATCCCGGCGTTCTCATTCCCCTGGCCGACGGCTTCTCGACGACGATCGAAGTCATCGGCGAGAGCGGACCGTTGCCCGAGACGGAAGTCTATGTGTTCGGCAGCGTGTGGCCGGTGCAGGGCGTCACCGACGCCAGCGGCCGCGTCACGCTCAAGATTCAGGGCGAGACGCCCGACACCATCCGCTCGATCCTGATCAAGCCACGGGTCGATTACTGGACCTTCTGGCTCGATCGTCCGCAACTGACGCCCGACAGCGTGAATCGCATTGCCGCGAAGACGCTGGGCGCCTATCTGCGCGGCTTTCCCGGCCAGCAATTGCTGGGATGGGGCCAGCGCGCGATGGGCCTCGATCGCGTTCCCCTCGCCTACAATGGCGCGGGCGTGAAGATCGCCGTGATCGATTCCGGCGCAGCACCAACCCATCGCAATCTGCACGGCGTCACGATCGGCAAGAGCATCGTCGGCAATGATCCCGCGAGCTGGACCATCGATACCATCGGTCACGGCTCGCATTGCGCCGGGATCATCGCCGGCGGGCCGGTCGGCAGCGGCGGCGGCATTCGCGGCTTCGCTCCGGCGGCCGAAATCCATGTCTGCCGGATCTTCCCGGGCGGCCGGTTCAGCGATCTCGTCTCGGCGCTCGACTACTGCATGGAGAATGGCATCGACGTCGCCAACATGAGCCTGGGCGGCGGCGAGCCGTCGCAGATCATCGAGGAGCGGATCCTGCGGGCCAAGCAGATGGGCCTCGCCTGTATCGTCGCCGCGGGAAATTCGTCGGGGCCGGTCCAGTTTCCCGGCTCGACGCCGCATTGCCTGTCGGTCGCCGCGATGGGCAAATGGGGCGAGTTTCCCGAGGACAGCTTCCACGCCCAGCAGGCGCTGGACGGCTTCCGCAGCAGCGACGGATATTTTCCGGCGAAGTTCAGCTGCTTCGGGCCGGAGATCGACGTCTGCGCGCCGGGCGTCGGCATCGTGTCCTCGCTGCCGGCCGATGGCTTCGGGGCGTGGGACGGCACCTCGATGGCGACGCCGCACGTCACCGGCCTTGCCGCGCTGGTGCTGGCGCATCATCCCGACTTCAAGGGTCCCTTCGCGACACGCGACGCGCGGCGTGTGGAGCGGCTGTTCCAGATCCTGAAGGAGACGTCGACGCCGCTGCAGTTCGGCGACCCCAATCGTGCCGGAGCCGGACTGCCGAATGCGATGCGCGCCCTCGGCCTGGAGGCGAGCGTTGCCTCCGCGCCCGCGGCCGATCCATCGCTCGACGTCCTTCGTCGTCTGCTGGGACTGGCGCGCGGCGAAGCGCCGAACGCCGCGACGTCTCCGACGCTGGCGCCGCAGGCGCCCAATGGCAAGCCCAACGGATCCGGCTCGGTTGCCAGGGGCCCGGCAACGACGACCGGCGAGTGGTCGAGCCCGGCCGCCGGTGATCCCAGTCCGGCGCAGATCCGCGACATGATGCACAAGGTCGGCTTGCTGTAGATTGCCGACGAGGCAGCAGCGACCAAGCCGCATCAGACGTTGTACGACGGGCAGTTTGCGCATGAGCTTCATGCACGAACTGCCCGTCACGTTAGTTGTCATTAGATATGCGACCACCGTGTGAATGAGTTAAGTCCAGAGGGATTGAAGACGCGCAATCCTCGCCGGATCACCGCGGCGGTCTGCGCTATCAAGCCGCCGCAGCCAGAATCTCTGCCCACGCCTCCGGCGTGACTGCGTAGGGACCAACGGCGCCGCTATGGAATTTGCGCCATAGCGACGGGCGGATCAGCGACGCGCCGAGCGCAGCGATGACGGGAACGAGCGCAAGCGGATCGCCCGCGACTGGCGTCAGTTCCTCGGTTGATCCGGCGTAGTCGCCGCGTGCCGCAATCGCATCGATCGCTTCGCGCAACACCGCGATCCGCGCCCCCGTCTGCTCGGCGGCGCCAAGGATCGCCAGCAGCGTCTGGCGGGTCCGCACGCCGGCGGCCCCGGCCGGACATTCCCCAGTCGCAGCACCAATGGCCGCATCGATCATCGCCGCAACGAGATCCACACCCGCCGCGAAGGCGTTGGCAGGTTCGACCAGCCGGGGATTGACATCAATGATGACCGGTCCGCCATCGGCGATGATCACATCCATCGACAGCCCACCGCGCCAATCCAGCAACGCGACCAGCCGCGACAGCATGACGGCCAGACCGGGCAGCACGATGCTCTGCTTCAGCGACGCTCCGCCACCGACGCCCTCGCGCACGCGAAGGCAGGCATGATGCGCGACCAGCCGGCCGCGGTTGGCAACGGCCTGCACCATTGCGAGCGGCCCTGCCACCTCGGACTGGACAATCAACGCCGAGCCGTCACCAAGTCCAAGCTCGCGCGCGGCTGCATTGAGCTCGGCGGCGTTTCGCGCCCTGCGGACGCCCGAGCTTGCCGTGCTGACGGGGCGCTTCAGAAAAACGGGATAGGCTGCGACGTCACGGAGATCCTCGATCCGCGAGACCATCGTCGTGGGCGGCTGTGGCACTCCGGCGGCCTCGAGCGTATGAAAGGCCGATATCTTGTCCTGAACCCGCGCGAGACTTTTGAACGGCGGCACGATCGTCGCGACCCGGAGCTGCGGCAATCTTGCCGAGAGCACCGTCACCTGTTCCTGCGTCGGAAACAGCAGATCGACCTTTCGCTCGGCTGCAATGCGTTCTGCCGCGGCGAGCCATCCGAACGGATCGCGTCCGAACCGCGGCACGGCGTGAACAGCCCGCACATGCCGGGTGAAGCGCGACAGGCAGATCCGCGTCGAGGACAGGATCTCGACCTCATGTCCGAGCGCGCCGAGGCGCCCGGCGACCTGACGCGACGTGAGACCTGATCCTTCCGACAGCAGGACGCGCATCCCAGATCGCCTCACGTTCCTGAAGAGAAGAAGTGTCGGAGATCGCGAAAGGTGGCATCGAACCGCGGCCAAATCAATGTTTGTGCTTGGCTCGCGGTCTCGGCGAGCCTTGAGCCGCGTCCATCAGCGATGATTAAACGCGGCGCATCGGTTCGGAGAGTCCGGGATCGACCTGCCAACGCCGCGTGATGTTGGTGACAGGGAGAATGCGCGTGATGTCCGCACGACGGGCAGATCGCGCATGACGCTCATGCACGAATTGCCCGTCGTGTTAGTTCGTCGCACGAAAGTCCTTGCGCCGTCGGGCAACTCAGGCGCAGATTTCCGCGCGTCCCGCCTCACAGCAAGAGCGGCGTATCGCGGTCGTCACGAACGCTGAGTGTGGGATGCGATGGGCGTGTCGGATTGCGCGTGGGATTGCCCGCGCGGACGAACAATTCCGATGCGCACGGTCAAGTCGCGCGGTCCTGGCATCCCGACGCTGATGTCAAGTTCGTTGTGGTGCTCTGCATCACGCGGACGACGGTGGCCAGAAAGCCGGCGCACCGGGGAGAACGCGAAGCAGCCGTTCAACCATCGCGCAGGGAAGGCCGGGTGTTCCGGCTCGTACCTGTGGTTCCTGCCGCCTGCATTTTTCCGCAGGCGGGCCATGGGTGCGGCCAGCATCCGGCCTTCCCTGCGCCTCTGCGTTATCCGGAGGCGACGCGTGACGCAAAGCTCGGGCGCGGATGCGCCGCGAGGATAAGGCAGCATGTCTCAGACTAACCGCTCTTTGAAAAGTGGAAACCGCCAACCCTAAGCTCGTCATGGCCGGGCTTGTCCCGGCCATCCACGTCGCTCCGCAAATACGATTTACATTGTGATCGTATCGAAGAGATCGTCCCAATCTGGATTAGTTGCAATGATCAGCCCGACCTTCCAGGCACGTGACCAATGCTTGATGTTGTGCTGCGCTGGATCGCGCTCTGAATGTCGTCGAAGACTTCGAAGTAAACGAGCCGCTTCAAACCATATCGCTTAGTGAAGCCGTCGACGAGGCCAGATCGGTGCTGATACACCCGGCGCACGAGATCACTGGTCACACCGACGTACAGCGTGCCATTCGGACGATTGGTCATGAAATACACGTAGCCGCTCGCCATGTCGTCATACTGCAAGACGTGGATGGCCGGGACAAGCCCACGGCTGTCCGGTTCAGCTTCCGCATATTGCGAGGCTCAACTGTTGTGGGTTTTTGGCAAGTTG
>NZ_JAUHHY010000007.1:0-398428 GCF_032377435.1 Bradyrhizobium sp. SZCCHNS3002 | reverse complement strand
CTTGGAGGCTTTCGGACGCCGGCCGCCCGAATATGCCGCGCCGTCAATCATGCGGCCGGCATCCGAAACCCTTCACAAATGCCGACTTGTGCTCGTCTCGATTCAGGTCGATTCCAGTCAGCGACAATTTGGGGAATCGAGACCTCGATGTGGCAGCCATTTGTTCAAGGACGAACGATCGGACAATCCGGTTCAGAGGCGGGTGTCATTCTGCTCGATGAGGAACACTGTGAGGGGGCTAGGATCACCCTCG
Source organism: Bradyrhizobium sp. SZCCHNS3002 (assembly GCF_032377435.1). NCBI lineage: Bacteria > Pseudomonadati > Pseudomonadota > Alphaproteobacteria > Hyphomicrobiales > Nitrobacteraceae > Bradyrhizobium > Bradyrhizobium sp. SZCCHNS3002. The sequence continues at coordinate 398,175 of NZ_JAUHHY010000007.1, read as the reverse complement.
AACGTGACGGCGGGGTTGCGCCGTTCGCGATCACCTGCGGCATATACGGTTGGATGGTGCACACTCGCTTTTTCTCCGAAAAGGAGGATGCGCGTCGAGCCTACGAAGACATGAAGCAAGCGCTTGACGTCATCGTTCAATCCATACCTTTCAAGAGCGACCCGGACTACGACACGAAGATGAAGGCCACCACGCGAGCGATCGGAGAATTTGTGGAGCTCTTTCCGTGATACTCTCTAGCGACCGCGCGTCGGGTTTGGGTCAAAGACTGAAAATCTCATGCCGAGCAAATTTCTTCTGCACAACCTCGAATAACCGACATGGCACGGCCCTGACGGCTCTCTCTGCCGGGCCATGGGTTGTCCTTCTGAAACGGGTCGGCGCCACGGTCGGTGTATCCCAGATAACTGCCGACTTGCCGCAGTGCCGCAAGTCGCCAGCCATGGGCCATATGCGGAAATCGAACTTGCGCCGTGACCTTTCATCTTTGCGCTGGAGCGCCACGCATCACGGGCAGCGGCGGGCACGGACGAGTGGCATCATCGGCATTCCACCATGATCTTGTTCTCGAACAGCAGGCCGATACTGACGTTCGCGCCGCCCTCCTTAAAGGAGTCCTCGCTCGCACCCTGCGCCATCTTGCGGTCGCGATCGTCGCCCATCGGCCGGCCTAGCCACGCCTCGCAGCTGGCGGGGGCACCCACGAGCTTGGCCGGATGGTCCTTTGCCATCTGAAAATCGATGAAGTAGGAAGGATCAACTATCTCAAGGAGAAAGGTTTTCGACTTTACAGGCGTCTTCAGTGGCAGCGTGAAATGAAGAGTGAGGCGGCCGTCCGTGTAGTCGAGGAAATAATCGATTGGCGCTTCAAACGTGAGCTTCTCGGTTACCTTCAGAGATGTAAAGTAAGCGTGTTCCTTCAGCATCTCGATGTTAATTTGCGCCAGCGGCTGTAGCTCCTCGCGGGTATAGGCGCCCTTGGTCTCGATACCCAGCAGCGCGTGCCTGGAGAACATGTCGTCGAAGGTCCAGGCGTGTCGTACGCCGGTGACCGAGCCATCGGCCGCATAGACCAGTTCGCTTGTTGACGTGACCCAAATATGAGGATGGGCCTCCGCCGCGCTGCCGCTGACCAGGAGCGCGCTGGTGAACAGCGCAAGTGCCGCCGATCTGAAGTACCTGAGCAGACGCACGTTATGGCTCCGAGAATGTTGAATACGACTGGCACATCAGAGGTACCAATTGTCGTCTATCATGTTGCGCCGCCCATGTCGCCTTCGGGTCACAAGCGGCCGACCGGCGTCCCGGACACCTGCTTACGGTTGCGCATCGGAAGCAGACCTTCACGCGAGCTGGCGACCGGGCCCGTGACGGACCAAGCAGAGGTGGAGGGCAACGACACCGGGTTCGTCCGTCAGCCGCCGGGGCCGTCCTTCATGATGTAGCCCATCAGGTCGTCCACGTCGTGCTCCAGATCCCGGATGATGTTCTTGACCACGTCTCCGATCGAGATCACGCCCACGACCTTGCCCGCGTCAAGCACGGGCAGATGGCGAAAACCACGCTGCGACATCATGGCCATGCAACTGTCCAGCCGGTGGTCCGGCCTGACCGTCACCGGGTTGGCCGTCATCACCTGGCTGACCGGCGTCTGCTTCGCATCGAGCCCGGGCAGCAGCACCTTGATGGCGCAGTCCCCCTGCGTCACGATGCCGACCAGCACGCCGTCATCGATGACCAGCACCGACCGGACCCGGTTGTCGCGCATCTTGCGCAAGGCTTCGACGACCATGTCGCCGGAACGAACATGGATCACGGCGCTACTCTTCTGGGCCAGCGCGCTTCTTACTATGCTCATCGACGTCCCCTCGTGGACCCCTGTCGTGCCCCGCCTTGATGGTCCGCCTCGAAGGATAGTCGAATTGCCTGGCCGCGTCAGCACCGCTGCCGAGGCCGAGCGCCGGCCCGTGAACCGAACGACGTCTGGGTAAGGGGCGGCCTCTTGATCCCTGGGGATTGCAGACGCCGGGGCCTACCAAGAGGGTGGAACCGTCGGGTGCCGCCCAAATTGCTGCTCGGCAAGCGTATGTCGATCGACCCTGGCGGTCAGGTGGACAGCGGTGGCGTACCGCAGCTCCTCCCCCACGTCCGCATCGCCCCTGGCGGCGGACATTCGCCTTCATTGGCCGAGCCCCACGCGCTCATTCAGGCTCGAAGGCAGTCGTAGCGCTGGGATCCGACAGCGGACGAGGAACTGCCCAACGGCAGCCCTTGGCAGCCATGTCGCGTCCGAAACCCTTCACCATTTGAAGGCTTCTGACGTCAATGAAAATGCGCTCTTAACGAAATCAGGGAAAGATGGGGAGCTAGTCTTCACCTCGCTGACCGCGGTACCTTTTCGAGCTCAAGGGGACTCTCGATAGCCGTGTCGCGAGCTGGTCCCGCAGAACCGAAATCCCTTGCCTGAAGGGCAGACCGGGGCTCGTAGCTGTCGCGTGAAGAATTAGTAAGGAAACGTTAAGGAAGAGTCGGGGATTTCGGATGATTGCGCCAGAAGAAGAGAGGATGCTGAAAACGCTCCTGGTCGAGATGTTCGCCCACATCAACAGCATGCGGCGGGAATTCGCAGCTCTTCAAGGCGACAGCAAGAACAACTTCGCGACGATGGCGGACACCCTCGACGCGATCGTCGAGAATACGGAGGTGGCCGGGAACGCGATCCTCGAAAGCATGGAGACGATCGGCACCAGCGTCACGAAGTTGCAGAAGGTCAAGGACCCGACGGCCGCAGCGGTTTGCGACGAGATCCTCGACAGCTCGAACAAGGTGTTCGAGGCGTGCGCGTTTCAGGACCTCACCGGGCAGCGGATCACGCGCGTAGTCAAGTCGTTGAAGTTCATGGAGGACCACATCAACAGGCTGGTCCGGATGTGGGGAAAAGAGGAACTGGCCCGGCTCGCCGCCGAGGTCGCCGCCCCAAGCACCGAGCCGGACTTGCTGGAGGGCCCGAAGCGGGTGGGCGTGGCGATTTCGCAAGACGATATCGACAAGCTGTTTGCTTGAACGGCCTCGGATGTCGCGGGCCAACGATCAGATCGGGCGGCGCAGCTCAGCCAATCTCGCAGCCCGGACGAACGCAGCGACCGGGCTATGCGCCCTCTCCCCTTAAGGGGAGCGGGCGCTGCATCTGGCGTCTGGCAGCCCGTCATAGCGGAGCAAACTAGCACGCAGCGCCGTTACGGCCGCAGCGTCTCCATGAAGCTGACAGGCTCGCCCGTGGCCGGCGTCAGCAGCTCGCCCTGCCACATCACGCGTTGACCGCGCACGAAGGTGCCGACCGGCCAGCCGGTGACGCGCACACCATCATACGGCGTCCAGCCGGCTTTCGAGGCAACCCATTCGTGGGTGATGGTCTCGCTGCGCTTGAGGTCCACGATGGTCAGATCGGCGTCGTAGCCGGCGGCGATGCGGCCCTTGCGGGCGATGTTGTAGATGCGGGCGGGGCCGGCGCTGGTGAGGTCGACGAAACGCTGCAGCGACAGCCGGCCGGCATTGACGTGGTCGAGCATGATGGGCACCAGGGTCTGCACGCCGGTCATGCCGGAGGGCGAGGCCGGATAGGTCTTGGACTTCTCCTCGGCGGTGTGCGGCGCGTGGTCGGAGCCGAGGATGTCGACGATGCCCTGATGGACGCCCCACCAGATCACGTCGCGATGATCGGCCGAGCGCACCGGCGGATTCATCTGCGCATAGGTGCCGAGCCGCTCGTAGCACTCGGGCGCGGCCAGGGTGAGATGGTGCGGCGTCGCCTCGACGGTGGCGACGTCCTTGTGGTCGCGCAGGTACACGATCTCCTCCTTGGTGGAGATGTGCAGCACGTGAATGCGCTTGCCGGTCTCGTGCGCGAGATTGACGAGACGCTGCGTGGCGCGCAGCGCCGCCTCCTCGTCGCGCCAGACGGGGTGCGAGCGCGGATCGTTCTCGACGCGCAGGTCCTTGCGCTCGTTGAGGCGGTACTCGTCCTCGGCGTGGAACGCGGCACGGCGGCGGATCACCTGGAAGATGCGGCGCAGGCTGTCGTCGTCCTCGACCAGCAGCGAGCCGGTGGAGGAGCCGACGAACACCTTGACGCCGGCGCAGCCCTCGGCGCGCTCCAGCACGGGGAGCTGCTCGACATTCTCGCGGGTGCCGCCGATGAAGAAGGCGAAGTCGCAATGCATGCGATGGCGGCCGGCTTCGACCTTGGCGGTGAACGCCTCCTCGGTCACCGTCAGCGGATTGGTGTTGGGCATCTCGAACACGGCGGTGACGCCGCCCATCACGGCGCTGCGCGAGCCGGTTTCGAGGTCCTCCTTGTGAGTGAGGCCAGGCTCGCGGAAATGCACCTGGGTGTCGATCACGCCGGGCAGCACGTGCAGGCCGGTGCAGTCGATGATCTCGGCGGCCGAGGCGGCGCCGAGATTGCCGATCTCGACGATGCGCCCGGCGGAGATGCCGACGTCGCGGACACCCTCGCCGTCCTGATTGACCACGGTGCCGGATTTCAGAATGACGTCGAACCGCGCGCTCATGAAGCCCTCATAGGATTTCATTCTCCTGACAACCCCAAGACAGATCGATCATGCTGCGCGCCTGCCCATTTGCTGGCCTCCGGCGGCACGCGAGTCCCGATCTTTAGAATGAAGCCACCGCGCGGCGGCGTTTCAGCCTTGTGGTTTATGCCAGGGCGGCTTACGTTTCAGTGCGGCCTGTCGCAAGAGGTTTTTCGAATGAAGGCGACGTTTCTCGACGACCGGGGCGTGGTCCAGGTCAGCGGCGAGGATGCACGCAAGTTCCTCAACGGTCTCTTCACCACCGATGTCACCAAGCTCCAGCCGGGTGAGGCCCGGTTTGGCGCGCTGCTGACGCCGCAGGGCAAGATCATCGTTGATTTCCTGGTGGCGCAGGTGGCGGCGGCCGACGCCGGCGAGCGCTTCCTGCTCGACTGTCCGCGCGCGCTCGCACAGGCGCTCACCGACAAGCTGAATCTCTACAAGCTCAGGGCCAAGGTTGCGGTCAGCAATCTGTCCGACCAGGTCGGCGTGATCGCGGTCTGGGATGGCGCCATCGGCGCCACGCCGGAGCCGAGCTTCGCCGACCCGCGTCACGAGAGCCTCGGCGCACGCGTCATTGCGCCGCAGGAGGCGCTGGCGGAGATCGCCGCGCGGCTCGGCGCCGAGCACGTCGATTCCGCCGCCTATGAAGCGCATCGCATCGACTGCAGCGTGCCGCGCGGCGGCCTCGACTTCATGTATGGCGACGCCTTCCCGCACGAGACCAACATGGACCGGCTGCACGGCGTCGACGTCGGCAAGGGCTGCTATGTCGGCCAGGAGGTCGTGAGCCGCATGCATCATCGCGGCACCACGCGCACACGCGCGGCGAAGGTGCTGCTCGACGGGCCGGGTCCGGAGCCCGGCACGCCGATTCTGGCCGGCGACAAGACCGTCGGCACGATGGGCTCGGCCGCCGCGCAGAAGGGCATGGCGCTACTGCGCATCGACCGCGCCGCCGAGGCATTGGAGGCGGGAACGCCGCTCACCGCGGGCGGCCTCGTTCTGCGCATCGCCGATCCCGACGCGCTGCAGGGCGCGCCCAAGCAGACGGTCGCCTGAGCCGGTCTCATGGGTCGCGCTGCTGTCGTCCATCCCGATGGCCTGACGCGCTGCCCGTGGCCGGGCAGCGATCCGCTCTATGTCGCCTATCACGACACCGAATGGGGCGTGCCGGAATATGACGACCGCGCGCTGTATGAGAAGCTGATCCTCGACGGCTTCCAGGCCGGGCTGTCGTGGATCACGATCCTGCGCAAGCGCGACAATTTCCGCCGCGCCTTCGATGATTTCCAGCCGGAGAAGATCGCGCGCTACTCCGACAAGAAGATCCACGCGCTGATGAACGATGCCGGCATCGTCCGCAACCGCGCCAAGATCGAAGGCACGATTCTCAGCGCGAAATCCTGGCTCGACATCCAGGACAAGGGTCCCGGCTTCTCCAAGCTGCTGTGGGGCTTCGTGGACGGCGCGCCCAAGGTCAACACGTTCAAGACCACCGCCAGCGTGCCGGCCTCGACGCCGCTGTCGATCAAGATCTCCAAGGAGCTGTCGTCGCGCGGCTTCAAGTTCGTCGGGCCGACGATCGTCTACGCCTTCATGCAGGCGACCGGCATGGTCAACGACCATCTCGTCACCTGCTTCTGCCACGAGACCTGCAGCGGCAAGCGCCGCGCCCCGCGCCTCAAGCCTCCCAAATGACGACTGACAAGGCCCCGAGCGGGCACGACCGCGTCTGGCAGCGCATGCTGTCCGGCCGGCGGCTCAACCTGATCGATCCCTCGCCGCTCGATGTCGAGATCGCCGACATCGCCCATGGGCTCGCGCGCGTCGCGCGCTGGAACGGCCAGACCACCGGCGCGCACATCTTCTCGGTCGCGCAGCACACGCTGCTGGTCGAGACGGTGATGCGCGCGCGCAAGCCCAACATCGATGCGAAGCTGCGGCTCGCCGCGCTGCTGCACGACGCGCCGGAATACGTCATCGGCGACATGATCTCGCCGTTCAAGGCGGTGCTCGGCGGCAGCTACAAATCGGTCGAGAAGCGGCTGCTCGGGGCGATCCACATCCGCTTCGGCCTGCCGGCCGAGATTGCCCCCGAGATCGAGCGCCAGATCAAGGCGGCCGACCGCGGCGCCGCTTTTCTGGAGGCGACGCGCCTCGCCGGTTTCTCGGACAGCGAGGCGAAGAAGCTGTTCGGCCGCGATCCCGGCCTGCCGGACGCCACCGTGACCGACTATCTGACGCCCTGGAGCGCGGCCAAGGCCGAGAAGCGGTTCCTGACTCGCTTCAATACGGTGCTGGGGGCGTGCTGAGATGCCGCTGACGCCCGAAGAGCGCCAGAACGAGCGCCTGAAGCTGCTGGCCAATTGGGCCAACACGCTGGCGACCGCGATCGTTTCGGTCGGCGTTTTCGTGCCGATTGGACAGGAAATCTATGGCTTCCTGCCGCAAAATACCGACCCGACGCTGATCTATGTGTCGGCCCCGGTTTGCTTCATGGCCGGTTTGATCCTACATTTGGTGGGGCAATGGGTCCTTGGAGGGCTCCGATGACGATGGGCCAGATCTATGCGTTGAGCATGCCGCTCGCGGTGGCCGCGATGGTGGCGCTGTACGCTCTCATCCTGCGGCGTCCGTGGGCAGAGACGGGCGCTCGACAGCCGGTCCATTCATCACAGGCACGGCGTGAGGGTCTGCGCGACGGTCTCGTGGACCACATCGAGCGGCTCAACGCGGAGATCGAGGGCAAGGCCCATCTGGTTCGCCAGGAGCTGCGGCAGCTCAAGAACACGCGCTGAGGGCTGTCGGCGCACACATGCGCCAGCCCGACGGCAGACATCCAAAACGCGCTTTTGCAAAACGCGCTTTTGCCCTTGTGCCCCCATTCGTATAATCGGGCGTTCAAAGGCTCGCCATGATCCACGTCTGCTCACTCGCCGCCCTGCCCGAGACCGTGCGCCTGACCGGCGCCAGCCACGTGCTGACCATCATGGCCAATGTCGAGCAGGTGCGGCGGCCGGAGACCATCCGCCCCGAGAACCATCTGCGGGTCTCGGTCGACGACATCACCGAGCAGCTGCCGGGCTTCATGGCGCCGAGCGAGGATCACGTCGCCCAGGTGCTGGAGTTCGTGCGCGGCTGGGATCGTGCGGCGCCGCTGGTGATCCACTGCTATGCCGGCATCAGCCGCTCCACCGCGAGCGCCTTCGCCGCGGCCTGCGCGCTCAACCCCCATCGCGACGAGCTCGATATCGCCTGGGCGATCCGGCAGGCCTCGCCGATCGCCTCGCCGAACCGGCTGATCGTCAGCCTGGCCGACAGGGCGCTGGGCCGCAACGGCCGCATGGTGCGCGCGCTGGACGCGATCGGGCCCGGCGCCATGATGGTCGACAGCGCGCCGTTCCGGATCGATCTGGACTGAGTTGCGGCGCTGCGTAGCCGCATACCGGCGCGCTTTGAACTTATGTTCCGCGGTTTGACACAGAGGGAACGACGGCCATCGTGCGGCCCGCCGGGGCCGTTGGCCGATTCGCCGGGGTCCGCAAGGGCTCGCAGCTTCCCTCCACCCGTGACGCCTCCCGGCGGCATCGATTTCAGGATTTCCGCGTGATGTTCGATTGGCCCCTGGATTGGATCGCCCTGCTGGTGGCGTTCGCGGCGCTCGCCTTCGCGCGACGGACGTCCGACCGATTGGCCGAGGTGCAGGCACGGCTGGCCAAGCTCGAGGCCGCCCCCCCGATCGCGGCCGCGCCGGTGGTCGCGCCGCCGCTCAGCCCGCTTCAGGAGCCCGCTGAAGCCCCGCCAATGCCGCCTCCATTGCCGGAGCTGACCGAGCCTGCTCTCCAGCCCGCGGCGCTGGCGAGCGACGCAGCGGCCGATCAGCCGCCGCTCGTGTCCCCACCACCCGTGCCGCAGCCCGCGGCCGGCTTCGAGGAGCGCATCGGCACCCGCTGGGTGGTGTGGATCGGCGGGCTGACCCTGGCGCTCGGCGGCTTCTTCATGGTGCGCTACTCGATCGAGGCCGGCCTCGTCGGCCCCGAGGTGCGCGTCGCGCTCGGCGCGCTGTTTGCGGCCGCGCTGCTCGCGGCCGGCGAATGGACGCGGCGCAGGGAGAGCATCTCGCAGATCGCGGCGCTGCCGATCGCCAACATCCCGGCGATCCTCACCGCGGCCGGCACGGCGGTCGCCTTCGCCACCATCTACGCGGCCTACGCACTCTACGACTTCCTGCCGCCCGCGATCGCCTTCGTGCTGCTCGGCGTGGTCGCGCTGGGCACGCTGGCGGCGGCGCTGCTGCACGGCCCGGCGCTGGCCGGGCTCGGCCTCGTCGCGGCATTCACGACGCCGGTGCTGGTGTCGACCGGCGAGCCGAACTACTGGGCGCTCTACATCTACCTCGCCATCGTCACCGCAGCCGCGTTCGCGCTGGCGCGCGTGCGGCTGTGGCGCTGGCTCGCGATGACCACGATCGGGCTGTCGTTCCTGTGGACCCTGCCCGGACTCGACGCGGGCATCGAGACGGTGGCGCCGCACGTCTTCCATGTCGTCACCGGCCTTGCACTGGCCGCGCTGATCGTGGTCTGCGGCTTCATGTTCGGGCCCGCAGCCGACAATGACGAGGTCGAGCCGATCTCGTCAGTGGGGCTCGCCGTCTATCTGCTCGGCGCCATGCTGGTTGTGCTCGCGAGCTTCCATGACGGCCTGGCGCTGATCGGCTTCACGCTGCTGGTCGCGGCCACGCTGGCGGTCGCCTGGCGCGCGCCGAGCGCAGCCGGCGCGGTGGCCGCCGCCGCTGCGACCGTGTTCCTCGTGTTCGCCGAATGGGCGCTGCGCGACAATCCGGACCTGCTGGTGCTGCCCGGCGGCGCGCTGCCGGGAATGGGACCGAACCCGCTCGGCGCATCGGTCACCTCGCATCTGGTCACGGCGGCAATCTTCGCGCTCGGCTTCGGCGGCGCCGGCTTCCTCGCGCAGGGACGCTCGCACAACGCCGCCGTGCCGGTGGTGTGGTCGGCGGCCGGCGTGTTCACGCCGCTGGCGCTGCTGGTCGCGCTCTACGCGCGCATCGCCCATCTCGACCGCTCGATCCCGTTCGCGATCGTCGCCGTCGTGCTCGCCGCCGCGTTTGCCGTCGCCACCGAGGCGCTGACGCGGCGCGAGGAGCGTCCCGGCCTCGGTGTCTCGATCGCGCTGTTCGCGACCGGCACGCTGGCCGCGCTGGCGCTGGCGCTGACCTTCGCGCTGGAAAAAGGCTGGCTGACGATCGCGCTGGCGCTGATGTCGCTCGGCACCGCCTGGATCTACGAGAGCCGGCCGATCCCATTCCTGCGCACGCTCGCGGCCGTCTTTGCCGGGCTCGTGGTGCTGCGCATCGGCCATGATCCGCGCATCGTCGGCGCCGATGTCGGCACCACGCCGATCTTCAACTGGCTGCTGTGGGGCTATGGCGTTCCGGCGGCGTCGTTCTGGGGCGCGAGCTATCTGATGCGCCGCCACGGCGACGACGCCCCCTTACGGGCGGTGGAGGCCGCCGCGATCCTGTTCACGACCCTGCTCGCCTTCCTGGAGATCCGCCACGCCGTCAATGACGGCGACATGCTGGCGGTGCCGTCGCTCGCCGAGATCGGCCTCGACGTCTGCGTGGCCCTGGCGCTGGCGATCGGCCTGGAGCGGCTGCGGGAGCGCAGCGGCAGCATCGTGCACAACATCGGCGCCGTGATCCTCGCCGGATTCGCCGGCGGCGCCACCGTGCTCGGTCTGCTGATGTTCGAGAACCCGATGATCTCGGATGTCGCGATCAAGGGCGGCCTGCTCAACATCCTGATCCTGGCCTATGCCTTCCCGGCGGTGCTGATGCTGCTGCTGTCCTACGCGGTCGCAGGCCGCCGTCCGCCCGGCTACGGCAATACGCTGGCCGCGGGCGCGCTGATCCTGGCGCTGTCCTATGTCAGCCTCGAGATCCGCCGGATCTATCACGGCCCCGATCTGACGGCAGGGCCGACCAGCGCCGCCGAGCAGTACACCTATTCGATCGCCTGGCTCGCCTTCGGCGTGGTGCTGCTCGGGATCGGACTCATCGTGCAGTCGCAGCGCGCGCGTCTGGCGTCCGCCATCGTGATCGCGCTGACGATCCTGAAGGCGTTCCTGGTCGACATGTCGGCGCTGACCGGCGTGTGGCGCGCACTGTCGTTCATCGGACTCGGCCTGGTGCTGGTCGCGATCGGCTGGCTGTACCAGAAGGTGCTGTTCCGGCGGCAGCAGCAGGCGCCGCCTGCTCAGCCGGCGCAGTGACGATCAGGCGGCCCTGACCGACTGCAGGAACGAGGCGACCTCGCGCTTCAAGCGGTCGCTGTCGGTCGCGAGCGACTTGGCGGCGCTCAGCACGTGCGAGGACGCCGAACCGGTCTCGGTGGCGCCGCGCTGCACGTCGACGACGTTGGACGACACCTGCTGCGTGCCATGCGCGGCCTGCTGGACGTTGCGCGAGATCTCCTGCGTCGCCGCGCCCTGCTCTTCGACGGCCGCCGCGATCGCCGAGGAGATTTCCGACAGCTTCTCGATGGTGCCGGAGATGTCGCGGATGGCGCCGACCGATTCCTGCGTTGCCGCCTGGATGCTGCCGATCTGCTGGCCGATCTCGCCGGTCGCCTTGGCGGTCTGCTCGGCCAGGGCCTTGACCTCGGAGGCGACCACCGCGAAGCCGCGGCCGGCGTCGCCGGCGCGGGCCGCCTCGATGGTGGCGTTCAAGGCGAGCAGGTTGGTCTGGCCGGCGATTGAGTTGATCAGCTCGACGACGTCGCCGATGCGTGCCGCTGCCTTCGACAGCTCGCCTACGCGATCATTGGTCTGGCGGGCCTGCGAGACGGCCTCCTGCGCCATCCGCGCCGATTCCTGCACCTGGCGGCTGATCTCGGTGATCGACGACGACAGCTCCTCGGTGGCCGAGGCCACCGACTGCACGTTGGTCGAGGCTTCCTCGGACGCTGCCGCGACCTGGGTAGAAATTTCCTGCGAGCGGGTCGCGGTCGATGACAGTGCGCCGGCGGAGTGCTCGAGCTCGGTCGAGGCGGACGACACCGTCTGCACGATCTCGCCGATCGTCGTCTCGAACTGGCGGGTGATGTTGTCGACGCGGCGGCCGCGCTCGATCTTGGCCTCGGCGTCGGCGGCGGCGCGCTCGTCGGCCTCCTTCTTGGCGATCAGGGCCTCCTTGAACACCTGCAAGGTGTCGGCCATCGCACCCATTTCGGTCGGCTCGCCGCGGTGTGGCACCTCGGCCGAAAGATCGCCCTGCCCGAGCGCCTGCATCGGCCTGATGATCGAGGCGATGCCGGCCGAGACGTCCTGCACGAGGTAGAAGCCGACGCCGATGCCCGCAGCGATCGTCGCGATCAGGATGGTTGCCATGATCCAGAAGGCGCTGTTGTAGCCATCGACAGCCTCCTGAGTTGCCGTTGCTGCGCCCTTGTCGTTCAACTCGATCGCCTTGATCAGAAGATTCTCGGACTCGGCCGACGCAACGCCGGTGCCCCTGAACAGCCCCTCGATGTCATCAGGCAGGCGGCCGACGCTGTTGCGGGAGACATCGAGGACCTTGTCGGCCTCAACCGTGTATTTTTCCCAAGCCTTCTTCCAGGCCTCGTACAGCCTGTGCTCCTCGGGGTCCGAGATCAGCGGCTCATAGGTCCGGATGTCCTTCCTGACGTTGTCGAGCATGGCCGCCATTCGCTTGTCGACGTTCGCCTTGGCCTCCGCCGACAGCGCCATCACGTGGGCGCGAAGTGTGAGCCGGTAGACGTTGATGTCGGCACGCAGCGCCCCGAGCACCCGCACGCTGGGAAGCCAGTTTGTGGCGATGTCGACGGTGCGGACGTTGATCGACTGCATGCTGCGCACCGCGAGCAGGCCAAGCCCTGACATCGCCACCAGCATGAAGGCGATGACCGCGATGATCTTCAGACGAATGGAAAGCCTGGACACGTCCTGATCCTCCGAGGGAAAGCATCTCGCTGTCGGCCGCCTGGAGGGAGGCCGGCTTCCGCGGTGACCGACCGCGCCGCGGTGGAGACGAAAAAGCGGCACCTGCTGGGGAGCAGGGTGCCGCCGATTACCGCAAAGTTCCGTTAATGCTGAACGTCGTATGACTACGGGACGCGATCTAATCCCGCTCGTCGGACAGATCAGGCCGCGCGCACCGACTCCAGGAACGTCGCCACCTCACGCTTCAGCCGGTCGCTGTCCGAGGCCAGCGATTGCGCCGCGGCCAGCACGTGCGTGGAAGCCGTACCAGTCTCGGTGGCGCCGCGCTGCACGTCGACGACATTCACGGAAACCTGCTGCGTGCCCTCCGATGCCTGCTGGACGTTGCGCGAGATCTCCTGCGTGGCGGCACCCTGCTCTTCCACGGCCGCCGCGATCGCCGACGAGATTTCCGACAGTTTCTCGATGGTCGTGGAGATCGCCCGGATGGCGCCGACCGATTCCTGCGTCGCGGCCTGGATACCGGACACCTGTTGGCCGATCTCGTCGGTCGCCTTGGCGGTCTGCTCGGCCAGCGCCTTCACCTCGGAGGCGACGACCGCGAAGCCGCGGCCAGCTTCGCCGGCGCGCGCCGCCTCGATGGTCGCATTCAGCGCCAGCAGGTTGGTCTGGCCTGCAATCGTGTTGATCAGCTCGACCACGTCGCCGATGCGCGCGGCCGCCTTGCTCAGCTCGCCGACACGATCATTGGTCGTACGCGCCTGCTCGACCGCCTCGTTGGCCATGCGGGCCGATTCCTGCACCTGGCGGCTGATCTCGGTGATCGAGGACGACAGCTCCTCGGTCGCAGAGGCAACCGACTGCACGTTGGTGGAGGCCTCCTCGGAGGCCGCCGCGACCATCGTGGAGATCTCCTGCGAGCGCGTCGCCGTGGATGACAGCGCGCCCGCGGAATGCTCGAGCTCGGTCGAGGCCGACGATACCGTCTGCACGATCTCGCCGATCGTCGCCTCGAACTGGCGGGTGATGTTGTCGACGCGCCGGCCGCGTTCGATCTTGGCCTCGGCATCGTGGGCCGCGAGCTCGTCGGCCTCCTTCTTGGCGATCAGCGCCTCCTTGAACACCTGCAGCGTATCGGCCATGGCGCCGATCTCGGTCGGCTCGCCGCGATGCGTCACCTCCGCGCCGAGATCGCCCTTGGCGAGCTCCTGCATCGGCTTGATGATCGAGGCGATGCCGGACGAGACGTTCTGCACGAGATAGAATCCGACGGCGATGCCGGCAATGACGGCCGCGGCAATGATCGATGCCACGAGCCAGATCGCCCGCGAGTAGCTCTCGGCAGCCTGCCGCGTGGCGTTGTCGGCGCCCTTGTTGTTGAACTCGATGTCCTGGATGAAGTATTTGTCGGCGTCGCGCGCGATCGCGGCGGCCGATTTTTCCAGCATTTCGGTGGCTTCGTGCGGGATCTTGCCGACGCTCTTGTTGGATTCGTCCATCACCTGCTTGACCGCGACGACGTACTTCTCCCAGGACTGCACCCAGTTGTTGTAGATCGCACGTTCCTCGGCCGAGGTGATCATCGGCTCATAGGTCTTGCGGTCCTTGTTGATCGTCTCGAGGATTCCGTTGACGCGCTTCTCCGCGGACTGCTTGGTCTCGGCCGTCTCCGACATCACATGCGCGCGCAAGGCGATGCGCAGCAGGTTGATGTTGGCGCGCAGCTCGCCGATCGCGCGTACGCTCGGCAGCCAGTTTTGGGCGATGTCGACCGTGTTGGCATTGATCGACTGCAGGCTGGTGACAGCGAGCACGCCGAGCCCGCACATGGTGACGAGCATGAAGGCGATGACCGATATGATCTTCGTACGGATGGACATTGTTGACACGGAGGACCCCAGCTGACTGCGTGGTTCGGCCGCGTTCTGCCAGCGCCAACGGACGGCCCGAACATTCAGGTCTGCGCTGCGCTGCGCGGTCGAAGGTCAGGAGATCGGCAGACTCCGAAAATTCCGGACCCGCACGTCGTCGCTGACGGAACTCATTGGGCGCGAAACAGGCTTATCGGAGGTTAATGCGGGAACCGTAAGATTACGGACAAACCGCATAAAATGATCATCGTGCGCAACGACGCGGTGCTCCGAAACCGGCCCGCGCTGGACCAGGTCTCCCGATACCGTTGCAGGATTGCGTCGAAGCAGGAGCTTCAAACGGTGCGCCGGGCAAAGGGCGATCACTGCCGCCACCCGCACTGGCAGGCGCCGCAGCTACCGACGACGCTGATCATCGTGCGTATCTATCGGAGATGAGGTGGCCGCGGCACGACGCGGAGCCAGGGCCGAACTCTACCGGGTTGCGGCCGACCCGCCCGGAGTGGACGCAGACTTCATCGAAAGATGCCCCGCACGAGCGATCGGCGCCACGGCAAACCGGACCGGGCTCCGACGGCCCACAACCCAATCACCCGGACAGCCGGACCTCAGCCGACCGCTTCGGACACGAGGCGAATCCGGAACACCGGTTGCTTGGCTTCGTCGAGCAGTTCCATCTGCCACTCGGCCCCCTGCTGCAACGACTTCGAGATCCCACCGATCAGGTCGGAGCAGACAGCCGTCAGCTCGTTCCAGGCGGTTTCCCGGTTGGCGAATTCATAAGGCTGGTCAGCAGCG
The DNA here is from genome assembly GCF_032377435.1 of Bradyrhizobium sp. SZCCHNS3002. Classification (NCBI taxonomy): domain Bacteria; kingdom Pseudomonadati; phylum Pseudomonadota; class Alphaproteobacteria; order Hyphomicrobiales; family Nitrobacteraceae; genus Bradyrhizobium; species Bradyrhizobium sp. SZCCHNS3002. The sequence continues at coordinate 382,931 of NZ_JAUHHY010000007.1, read as the reverse complement.
CCAGAATAGCGGCCCTGGCTGATCCGGAAGAAATAAAGCGACATAACGACCCTTTCTCATGGGCCACCCCCCTGGTCGCAAACTGCACACGAGTCGCTACCGAGGCATGAATTTAAGATTCCGTACGACTACGGCGCAATGACCACTAACGTGCGGTCAGCTTAAAATATTGCTCTATGTTAATAGGGAGCTGGTTTTTCAATGATCGGTGAACTAACAACTAATCGGTCGAGCGACGCAGCTCCGGCGCCGCATCCGACTTCGCGTTATCGGATTTGGTCATCTCAGCCTTCGCGTTTTCGGCCTTGATGTTCTCAGTCTTGGAACTGTCCGCCTTGGCGGCCTTCGCAGCATCTGCCTTCAAGGGTTCAACCTTGCTGCGTTCCACCCGCGGGGTCTCGACCCGCGCCGCGACTTCGGTGTGCGAGCCGTCAGCCGCGGGCGCAGCAGCGCGTGCGCGCGGCCGCGCCACGGCGCGCGCCATCAGCATGGTGGCTCCGCCCTGGTGCTGGAAATCGCAATAGGCGAAGGCGCCCAGCCCGGAGACCGAGCCGCGGAAGCTGCGGTCGTCCTTCTTGTCGAGGTTGAAGCACGGCTCGAACGGCATGCCCTTGATGGCAGCGCAGACATTCTGGCCGCGAATCTGCAGGGTATTGCCGGGCAGACGGATGTGACGCACCGGGCCAGAGCCGGAGAACTGCACCGCGCCGGCGGCGCCCATGTCGTCGAGGATGCGGCCCGCGCCACGGGTGCCGTCGACACAGGTGAAGGCGAACACCTTCCCGGCGACGAATTTGCGGGCCTCGTCGGCGGTCATCGAACCCGCGATCGCGGGAGCAATCACGGCACCGGCAGTCACGGTCCCCAGCAATATACGCGCGAGCATGCATCAAACTCCCACTTAACCCCACGCAGCGGGTAAGGCGGTATCTTTACCCCATGCTTACCATACCAACCATGGCAACAATGGAGCAGCATGGTTTGAAAAGTCTGAACGTCCTCAGGATATTCTTACCACCGTACGGCCGCGGACCTGGCCCGCGAGGATCTGCGGACCCAGCGACGCGACCTGGTCCAGGGCAATTTCGTGAGTGATTTCAGCTAGTTTTGCGCGATCCAGATCGGTCGAGAGGCGCTGCCAGGCCGCCTTGCGCGCCGGCAGCGGGCACATCACCGAATCGATGCCGAGGAGGCACACGCCGCGCAAAATGAACGGCGCCACCGACGATGGCAAATCCATGCCGGCAGCGAGGCCGCAGGCGGCGATGGCGCCGCCATATTGAGTCATCGCCAGCAGGTTGGCGAGCGTATTGGAGCCGACGCTGTCGATGCCACCCGCCCAGCGCTCCTTCGCCAGCGGCTTGGCCGGCCCGGACAGCTCATTGCGGTCGATGATCTCGGCGGCGCCGAGCGACTTGAGATAGTCGGCCTCGGCCAGGCGGCCGGTCGAGGCGATCACGTGGTAGCCGAGCCTGGCGAGCACCGCCGTCGCCACCGAGCCGACGCCGCCGGCCGCGCCGGTCACCACCACCGGCCCGCTCGCCGGCGTCAGCCCGTGCTTCTCCAGCGCCAGCACCGCGAGCATCGCGGTGAAGCCGGCGGTGCCGATCGCCATCGCATCGCGGGCCGACAGCCCCTGCGGCAGGCCGACCAGCCAGTCGCCCTTGACCCGCGCCTTCTCGGCATAGGCGCCGAGATGAGTCTCGCCCATGCCCCAGCCGGTGCAGATCACGGCATCGCCCGGCTTCCAGGCGGAATGGCTGGACTGCTCGACCGTGCCGGCGAAATCGATCCCCGCGATCATCGGGAAGCGGCGCACCACCGGCGCCTTGCCGGTCAGCGCCAGCCCATCCTTGTAGTTCAGCGCCGACCACTCGACCTTCACGGTGACGTCACCGTCCATCAGTTCGGCTTCATCGAACTGCGTCAGCGTCGCGGTCGTTCCCTTGTCCGCCTTGTCGATCCGGATCGCCTTGAACGTTCCCACAGCCGCACTCCCTGCGCTTTCTTCGTCTCACGCCATGTTTAGCCGATCGGATCGGCAGCGCAACTCAGGTCGCGGGAACGGCACGCGCGACCGGCTTCTCGACGATCGGCAGGTTGATCAGCGCCGACAGCACGCCGAACAGGATCGAGAGCCACCAGATCGGCGTATACGAGCCGTAGCGCTCGAACACGACGCCGCCGAGCCAGACGCCGAGGAAGCCGCCGACCTGGTGGCTCACGAAGGCGAAGCCATAGAGCGTGGCGAGCCAGCGGGTGCCGAACATGATCGCGACCAGCGACGAGGTCGGCGGCACCGTGGACAGCCAGGCGAGCCCGGAGACCGCGCCGAACGCGATCGCCGTCGCCGGCGTCACCGGGAACGAGATGAAGGCGAGCGTCGCCAGCGCGCGGGTGAAATAGATGAAGGACAGGATGTAGCGCTTCGGCAGCCGGCTCTGCAGCCAGCCGACGCTGAGCGAGCCAATGATGTTGAACAGCCCGATCGCCGCGATCACCCAGCCGCCGGTCTGCGCCGACAGGCCGCGATCGACCAGGAATGCCGGCAGGTGCACGGTGATGAAGGCGAGCTGGAAGCCGCAGGTGAAGAAGCCGAGTACCAACAGCACGTAGGAGCGGTGGCCGAACGCCTCCATCAGCGCGGTCGTAAACGACTGCTGCTCGGCCTCCGACGGCTTGGCCTCGGCGGCCGGCGGCGTCGCCACGGCTGATGACAGCGGCACGATGAACAGCATCAGGGTTGCGAACACCATCAGCGCGCTCTGCCAGCCGAACTGGTCGATCAGCGCGACGCCGAAGGGCGCGAACAGGAACTGGCCGAGCGAGCCGGCCGCGGTGCCGGCGCCGAGCGCGATGCCGCGCCGCTCCGGCGGCAGCAGCTTGCTGAAGGCCGACAGGATGAGGTTGAACGAGCAGCCCGACAGGCCGAAGCCGACCAGCACGCCGGCGCCGATGTTCAGCGACAGCGGCGAGCTGGAATAGCGCATCATCAGCAGGCCGCCGGCATAGAGCAGCGCGCCGACACAGATCACGCGCATCACGCCGAAACGATCGGCGATCGCGCCGGCGAGCGGCTGACCGAGCCCCCACAACAAATTCTGCACCGCCACGGCAAGGGCGAACACGTCGCGCCCCCAGGCGAACTCACGGCTCATCGGCTGCACGAAGAAGCCGAGGCTGGAGCGCGGACCGAAGCTCAGCAGCGCAATCGCGCAGCCGCACACGATGATGACCACCGGCGTGCGCCAGCTCTGGCTGCGGGACACCGTGCCGAGATCGCCTGCCTGTACCGACATCCGTGTCCTCCCTGCCGCGGTCGCTGTCCGCCGCGCCTCTCCGGTTAATGCATTTGCATTGAACTCCCAAGCTCAAAAGCGGAACCCAGCCATGAAAAATTTCGATGCGGCGGCCAGCCATGAACAGGTGTCATCCGAAGCGAGTTCCAGCGGCGGAACCCGCTCATGCGTCTTTGTCCCGGGGGCGAAACGTCCTGATGCGCGAGTCGCAAACGATGATTCATCCTGCGCGGGAGCGACCTTCAGAACGGCCGCTATTTGTCGCCAAACACCAATAAACAGCGAAGGAAGTCTCTGAAGAAGAACTAACAGGTACCGCGGTACACATGGGCACGGAATGTGGAATTTGGACAGCACATGGACCACGATCAGATCGAGACATCCGGCCACGTCGTGATCGTCGGCGCCGGAGTTGCCGGACTGTTCTGCGCGCTGAAGCTCGCCCCGCAGCCGGTCACGCTGATCTCCGCGACCTCATTGGGTGAAGCCTCGTTCGGCACGACGATGCAGGCCGACATCGCGGCAGCGGTGTCATCCGGCGACAGCCCCGATACCCACGCCGCCGACATGATCGCTGCGGGTGGCGGCCTGGTCGACGCGACGGCTGCGCTGGCGCTCGCGCGCGATGCTTCGGCCGCGATCGAGGACCTGGTCCGCCTCGGCGTGACATTCGATCGTGATCACGGCGGCAGGCTGGCGACGTCTCGTGCGGCTGCGCACGCCGCGCGACGGATTCTCAGCGTTCGCGGGGACTTCACCGGACAGGCGATCATCACCGCGCTGTCGCAAGCCGTGCGCGCGACGCCCTCGATCCGCATCATCGAGGGCCACGTCGCCGACGCGCTGCTGACGGAAGACGGCGCGGTGCGTGGCCTGCAACTGCGGCCGACCGATGACGACGCGGCCGCGCCGATGCTGATCGCAGCGCCGGCAATCGTGCTGGCCACCGGCGGCATCGGCCGGCTGTTCGCGGCGACCACGAATCCGCCGCACGCCACCGGCATCGGTCTCGCCATCGCCGCGCGCGCCGGTGCGGTGATTGCCGATCCGGAGTTCGTGCAGTTTCATCCGACCGCGATGATGACCGGTCGCGATCCGGCGCCGGTTGTGAGCGAGAGTCTGCGCGGCGCCGGCGCGATCCTGGTCAACCGGCGCGGCCAGCGCTTCATGCTGCCGCGCCATCCGCTGGTCGATCTTGCCCCGCGCGACACGGTGGCCCGCGGCGTCATGGCCGAGATCATCGCCGGACGCGGCGCCTTTCTCGATGCGCGCGACGTGCTCGATGACGACGTCGCCGAGCGCTATCCGATGCTGCATCGGGCCTGCGCCGCCGCGGGGCTCGATCCGACCCGCCAGCCGATTCCAGTGGCGCCGGCGGCGCATTTCCACATGGGCGGGATCGCGGTCGACGCGCGGGGCCGCAGCACGATCGAGGGGCTCTGGGCGGCAGGTGAAGTCGCCGCGACGGCAACGGATGGCGCCAATCACATCGCCGGCAACGCGCTGCTCGGCGCGCTGGTGTTCGCCCGGCGGATTGCCGACGACATCTCCGGCCGGACGTTCACCGCCTCCTCCACCCTGCAGCACGTTGCGTTCGCCGATCCGGCCGGATCCTGTGCGGGCGCTGCGGAGGTGTCGCTGCGCGAGATGATGACGAGCCAGCTCGGCGTCATCCGCGACGAGGAGCGGCTGGCCGAGGCCATCGCCGCGATTGCCAGGATGGAGCGCGACGCCGGCAGCCCGAGGCTGCGCAACATGGCGAGCGCCGCGCTGCTGATCGCCACCGCGGCCTGGAGCCGGCGCGAGAGCCGCGGCGCGCATTGCCGCGCCGATTGCCCGGCCGAGAATCCGGGCTTTGCGCAGCGGACGATGACGACGCTCACGGCGGCGCGCGAAATCGCCGACGAGCTCAGCGCGCGGCCGACGGTGCGCCTGCCACGCTCGCTCAGCGCCTAGCGCCGCGTCCAGTTCGGATTGATCTCGGCCTCGCTCTTGGCGGCCTCGGTGAGCTCGGCCGAAATGGCCGCCGTCTGCTGTGGCGTGCCCCAGCTCGGCGCGTCGCTGCCGTCGCCCCACTTCTTCGGCCGGTAGAAGGTGTGGACGCCGAACTTGTACATCCGCTTCATCTCGGCGACCCAGGATGGCCGCACCCAATAGGCATGATAGTGGGTCGACTTGCCAACCTCCGGCAGCCAGATCTGGCCGTCGAGCATGGCCTTCGCGATCTTCCTGGCGCGGTCCCACATCTCGGGCTCGCGAATGACCTCCGGATTGTTGTCGCAGGCGAAGGTGAACTGGCAGGCGAAGTGGCGGTATTTGTTCTGGTAGACGACGCCGCACACCGTGGTGGGATAGTAGCCGGAGAACGCCCGGTTCAGCACGACCTGCGCCACGGCCATCTGGCCGCGCACCGCCTCGCCGCGGGATTCGAAATAGACCGCTTCAGCGAGGCACTTCTCGGACTTGAAGCGCGCCTTCTCGTCGGTGAGCCCCAGGCGTTCAGCCGGAGTCCTGTCGCGCTGATTGTCGGCGTTGACCTCGCCTTTCGGCGCGATGCTCTCGCCGCCATCACCGGCCTTGGCAGCATCGTCGGCCGGCTGTGACAGCACCGCCATCGGCTTGAGGTCCGGATCCGGCATCACGATCAGCGGCGCCTCGCCCGGCAGCCATGTCTCCATGGTGCCGGCAGCACCGCCCAGCGACGACGTGCCGAAATAGAGATTGGACGTCTTGACGTTGAGGCCGTCATAGCTGACGGCGCCGTCCACCAGGATCTGATCGGTTGCAGGCTTCAGCTCGCCCGAGGGCTGGATCTCGGACTTCGTCGCGTCGTATTGCGCGAGCGGCGGCGCGCTCAGCGCCTCCTGCAATTCGGGATCGAGTGCAGCGCGCTGCGGGAGCGGCGCCTGCGCCGGCGCTTCCGTCGTCTTGGCGCCGAACACCGAGGAGTTCGAATCGGGCTGTGTCGATGGCGTTGGCGCGGGCTCGGACGGCGCGGGCTCGACGGGCGCGGCCGATTCGGTCGGCTGCGCCGACGGCGTCGGCGGGCGCACGACGAGACGATCGCCCTTCAGCGTGCGATCGACCTTGGGAAAGTCGGAGGCTTGGTAGCGCGGCGGAACCTGCAGCACCGGATTGCGCGGCGTCGACCCGGTGATGTCGAGGCCGCGGCCATCGAGGCTCGCGAGGCGGATGCTCCCCGCCTGCGGCGCCGAGGTTCCGATCGGACGGCCGAAACTGTAGGTAGCGAGCTGAATGGAGGCCGCAGCCGAGAACACGCGCTTCTGCCAACGCTCGGCGACGCCCGGCTGGCGGGCGAGCAGAGAAGCGATGTCTTGATACCCGGTCTCTGTCGGCATCAGAGCGAAGACGCAGAGACCGAGTCCGAAGGACGCATATCGCGCGCCCTTCGGACCGGGACGCAGAACTAACATCGGTACGCTCAACGCAACGCTTACTGGATCGACCGAACAACAGTGCTTCCGTGCAATTCGATCTTCTCTCTTCGTATCGGGTTTAGGTTGCCGAGGAGTTAATCCGCGTTGCAATCGTGAGACAGGCAAGCGGGGAAGTTGCAGAGCGTTTTGCGATCGATATGTGTGGTAAACAGCGCGCCGACGAGAACGGTGAACATTCGGTCAACGAACGCGGTGAATGAAAATCATCTGCGCATAATTGACGGCGGCGGAGTGTTCCATCGGACCTGCGCCGTTGCTCTCTCCACTCGTCATTCCGGAGCGCCCCCAGAATGACGGCAGTGTTGGAGAAGGAGTGCAGCTTGCGTCACGTGTGCGCCCCATGGTGACGAACCCTCAGCAATGAAAAAGGCCGGCAACATGTGCCGGCCTTCATCAGATCAGATCGATCGCAGCAAGATCAGGCCTGGCTCGCGATCTCCTTGCCGAGCGCGGATTGCGCGGCGGCGAGGCGCGCGATCGGCACGCGGTAGGGCGAGCACGAGACGTAGTTCATGCCGACCTTGTGGCAGAACGCCACCGAGGCCGGATCGCCGCCATGCTCGCCGCAGATGCCGACCTTGAGCGTGGGCCGCGTGGCGCGGCCGCGCTCGACGCCGATCTTGACCAGCTCGCCGACACCCTCGCGGTCGATCGAGATGAACGGATCGATCTCGAGGATGCCCTTGGCGACGTAGGCGCCGAGGAAGCTGCCGGCGTCGTCGCGGCTGATGCCGTAGGTGGTCTGCGTCAGATCGTTGGTGCCGAACGAGAAGAACTCGGCGGCTTCCGCGATCTGGCCGGCCATCAGCGCGGCACGCGGCAGCTCGATCATGGTGCCGACCTGGTACTCCAGCTTGGCGCCGGTCTCGCGGATCACCGCCTGCGCCATCGCGTCGATGCGCGCCTTGACCAGATCGAACTCGGCCTTGGTCGCGATCAGCGGCACCATCACCTCGAGGCCGACGGCCTCGCCGGTGCGCTTCTCGGCCTCGACCGCCGCCTCGAAGATCGCGCGCGCCTGCATCTCCGCGATCTCCGGATAGGCGATCGCCAGGCGGCAGCCGCGGAAGCCGAGCATCGGGTTGAACTCGGAGAGCTCGCGGGCGCGGTCGGCCAGGCGACGCGGATCGGTGTTCATCGCGCGCGCGACTTCCTCGACCTCGGCCTGGGTGTGCGGCAGGAACTCGTGCAGCGGCGGATCGAGCAGACGGATCGTGACGGGAAGCCCCTTCATGATCTCGAACAGCTCGACGAAGTCGGCGCGCTGCATCGGCAGCAGCTTGGCGAGCGCGGCGCGGCGCTCCTGCTCTTCCTCGGAGAGGATCATCTCGCGCACCGTGCGGATGCGCGTCTCCTCGAAGAACATGTGCTCGGTGCGGCACAGGCCGATGCCCTCGGCGCCGAACTTGATGGCGGTGCGCGCATCCTCCGGGGTGTCGGCATTGACGCGCACGCCGGTCTCGCGCACGGCGTCCGCCCAGCCCATCAGGGTGCCGAACTCGCCGGACAGCTCCGGCTCGATCATCGGCATGCGGCCGGCCAGCACCTGGCCGACGGAGCCGTCAATGGTGATGACGTCGCCGGTCTTGAAGGTGCGCGAGCCGATGCTCATCGTGCCCCGGCCGTAGTCGACGCGGATCGTGCCGCAGCCGGAGACGCAGGGCTTGCCCATGCCGCGCGCGACGACGGCGGCGTGCGAGGTCATGCCGCCGCGCGTGGTCAGGATGCCCTCGGCGGCATGCATGCCGTGGATATCCTCCGGCGAGGTCTCGATGCGGACCAGGATCACCTTGCGACCGTCGGCCTGCAGCTTGGTGGCCTCGTCCGAGGAGAACACGATCTCGCCCGAGGCCGCGCCCGGCGAGGCCGGCAGGCCGGTCGCGACCACATCGCGCTTGGCGGCGGGATCGATGGTCGGGTGCAGGAGCTGATCGAGCGAGGCCGGGTCGACGCGGAGCACGGCATCGTTCTCCGAGATCAGGCCCTCATTGGCGAGCTCGACGGCGATGCGCAGCGCCGCCTTGGCGGTGCGCTTGCCGCTGCGGGTCTGCAGCATCCACAGCTTGCCGCGCTCGACCGTGAACTCCATGTCCTGCATGTCACGGTAGTGCTGCTCGAGCAGCGTGTAGATGCGGGTCAGCTCCTTGAACGCGTCGGGCATCGCGACTTCCATCGACGCCTTGTCGGAGCCGGATTCGACGCGGGCATCCTCGGTGATGTCCTGCGGGGTGCGGATGCCGGCGACGACGTCCTCGCCCTGCGCATTGATCAGGAACTCGCCGTAGAGCTTGCTCTCGCCGGTCGAGGGATTGCGGGTGAAGGCGACGCCGGTGGCCGAGGTGTCGCCCATGTTGCCGAACACCATGGCCTGGACGTTGACGGCGGTGCCCCAGGATTCCGGGATGTCGTGCAGCTTGCGATAGGTCACCGCGCGCGCGTTCATCCAGGATGAGAACACCGCGCCGATGGCGCCCCAGAGCTGGTCATGCGGGTCCTGCGGGAAGTCCTTGCCGGTCTCGGTGGCGACGGCTTCCTTGTACTTGCCGACCAGCATCTCCCAATCCTCGGACGAGAGATCGGTGTCGAGCTGATAGCCCTGGGCGTCCTTGAAGCTGTCGAGGATATCCTCGAAATGATGGTGCTCGAAGCCGAGCACGACATCCGAATACATCGTGATGAAACGGCGATAGCTGTCGAAGGCGAAGCGGCGATCGCCCGACAGCGACGCCAGCGCCTCCACCGTCTGGTCGTTGAGACCGAGATTGAGCACGGTGTCCATCATGCCCGGCATCGAGGCGCGGGCGCCGGAGCGCACCGAGACCAGCAGCGGGTTCTCCGGATCGCCGAATTTCTTGCCGGTCAATTTGCCGATGTAGTCGAGCGCCTTGTCGACCTGCGACTGCAGCTCCTTCGGGTAGGTCTTGTCGTTGGCGTAGAAGTAGGTGCAGACCGAGGTCGGGATGGTGAAGCCCGGGGGCACCGGCAGGCCGAGATTGGCCATCTCGGCCAGATTGGCGCCCTTGCCGCCGAGCAGATCGCGCAGGCCGGCCTTACCTTCGGCCTTGCCGTCACCGAAGGTGTAGACCCACTTGTTCGGCTTGATCGCGGTGGCCGCGCTCTTGGCCGGGGCCTTTGCCGCCGACGCCTTCGCAGCCTTGGCGACCGGCCTGGCAGCCGTTTTGGCCGGCTTCTTCGGAGCGGTTTTCACCGGCGCCTTCGGTGCAGACCTGGGCGCGACCTTGGCCGGGGCCTTGGCAACGGGCTTCGACGCCGTCTTGAGCGCCTTGCGCGGCGGAGCGAGTGCTGCGGTCTTGGCCTTACCCGGCTTGGAAGGCTTTGATTTCGCTGTAACTTTCTTAGACTTCGCTACCGCTTTGGCCATGAGGTGCTTCGATCCGCAAATGGGAGGAGAAATCGCGCGCCTTACACCACTTTGGGCGCTGCGGCGCAAGCTCGGGGGTTCCCGACCTTGGGACTAGAAGTGCAGCCACTTCAGCAGGCCCATGCCGATCAGGCCGTTCAGGATGAGGAAGATCGCAACGATCAGGTTCAGCAGGCGCGGCATGATCAGGATCAGGACGCCGGCGATCACGGACATGATCGGCGAGATATGGGCAACGGTCAGGGTCATCGACGAGCTCTGATTGATTGAAGGACGAGGCTGGGGCGATTCGATTTGGCCGGACTTTATCCTGGCCCATCGTGGCGGAATAGGAGACGCACGGCACGAGTTCCGGTTCCCCCACCACCGGATCTGCCGCAAAAATGCCGCCGGTTCCACGGTCCGCCGCGCGGAACGATGATCTGTTGCGGGCATTGGGAAGCAGGTGCCGGCACGCGCCGGTCTCTCTCAGCGATCAACAGCTCAGGAGTCCCGTCCATGCGAACCCATCTCACCCTTGCTGCCCTCGTGGCCGCAGTCGTGATTCCGGCGACCGCACAGGCGCAATCCTACACGACGGGCGTCGGCCGCAGCGTCGTGGTCGAGGACGACGCTCCAGTGATCACGGTCGAGCGCCGGCCGGAGTTTCGCGAATATGTCGTCCGCGAGCGCGTTCCCAACTATGTGATCCCCGATCGCGTAGTTGTTGGCGCCGTGCTTCCGGAGTCCGGTGTTACATATTACGACGTTCCGCAGCGCTTCGGCGCGACACCTTACCGATACACCGTGGTGAACGGCGAAACTGTTCTCGTCGAGCCGCGATCCCGGCGGATCATTCAGGTGGTTGAGTAGTTATAGAGCTGCATTTGGTCGCCAACGCCCCCGCAAGCGGCCAGATGTAAAAGGCCCTGCCCGGTTCCCCCCGCCGGGCGGGGCTTACTTTTGTGGGATACCGCTTCTGGTCGTCATCGCGAGCGCAGCGACGCGATCCAGGCGCCACACAGACAGTCTGCCGTCGGAGCCCCTGGATTGCTTCGGCGCAAGAGCGCCTCGCAATGACGAGCCAGAGGATGCAGCGCGGCGCGCCTGCACTCAACCGGCCTTCTTCACCACCATGCGGTGAATGATCTTGCCTGAGGACTTACTGACGACCTGCTTGTCGAGCAGCGTCGTATCTCCTGCAAAGACCGCGCGGATGGTTGCGAGGTCGACCACCGCATAGAGCCGGCCGTGCCCATCGCGCTGATCGGCCTGCTCCGTCACCCGCCAGCTCAAATACAGGACGCCACCGGGCTTCGTGATCGCGCGCATCCGCCGCACCGACGGCACCACGTCGCTGCGATCGAGATGCATCAGCACGGTCTCGCACAGCAAATTGTCGAAGCTTGCATCCGCGATGCTGGCGAGGGCAGGCAGTTCGGCATGCGTGAACGACGCGTTCGGATAGCGCGTGCGGGCTTCAGCCAGCAGTCCCTCCGACGCGTCGAAACCTTCCGCAGGATACCCGTTGGCATTCAGCCAGCCGACCTCGCGGCCGCTGCCGCAGCCGATGTCCGCGGTGCGGCCACCGGACACGAAGCAGCGCCTGATGATGGCGTGGAGATCGGCCGGCGCCGGCTGCGCATGCCAGTCGGCCGCGAACGCCGCCGCCTCACGGTCATAGGCGGCGAGCGTCGGGTGGTCCATCCTCAGCCCTCGATCTTGGAGAAGTCCGCGACCGCGCGCGTAGCGCTACGGATCTCGTTCAGCAGCCTGAGTCGGTTCTCGCGGATGGCTGCGTCGTCGTCGTTGACCTTCACCTTGTCGAAGAACGCATCGACCGCCGGACGCAGCTTCGCCATGGCACGCATCGCCGCGGCGAAGTCCTCCTTGGCGACGGCGGCGCCCGCTTCCGCAGCGACCTCGCCGATCGCCTTGGCCAGCGCCTTCTCCTCGTCGAGCTTGTAGAGCGCGGCATCCGGCGCACCCTCGAACTTGCGCTTGTCCTTCTTCTCCTCGATGGCGAGGATGTTGGAGGCGCGCTTGGTGCCAGCGAGCAGGTTCTTGCCGTCGTCGCTGTCAAGGAACTTGCCGAGCGCCTCGACGCGGCGGACGACCATCAGCAGGTCATCCTGCCCGCCGAGCGCGAACACGGCGTCGACGAGATCGTGGCGGGCGCCCTGCTCGCGCAGTTGCACCTTGAGGCGGTCGGCGAAGAAGGAGAGGAGGTTAACGGCCCTCTCATCCAAGAATCGCCCACCGAAAGAAACCTCACTGCGGTGTCCGCCGCTAGCAATCGCTCCAATGGTGATGCCAAGTTTTTTTGAGGCCTCGTCTCGAGCCTGTATATCCCGCATGACATTGGCGAGATCTATCTTCTCAAAAAGCGGACTAACAAGAGTACCAATTGATATGCGAAGATCGCTTTCCAAGACTAGCCTGATCACGCCCAGCGCCGCGCGCCGCAGCGCATACGGGTCCTTCGAGCCCGTCGGCTTCTCGTCGATCGCCCAGAAGCCGACCAGCGTATCGAGCTTGTCCGCGAGCGCCACGGCCACCGCGACCTTGTCGGTCGGCACACGATCTCCCGGCCCCTGCGGCTTGTAGTGCTCTTCGCAAGCGGCAGCGACCGACGCATCTTCACCCTGGGCCAGCGCGTAGTACTTGCCCATCAGCCCCTGCACTTCCGGAAACTCACCGACGACCTCGGTCAGCAGGTCGGCCTTGGCGAGCTTGGCCGCACGCGCGGTCTTCGCGGCATCGGCGCCGACAGTAGGCGCGATCTCGGCTGCCAGTTTCTCGATGCGGGCGATACGCGCGGCCTGCGTCCCCAGCTTCTCGTGGAACACGATCTGCTCGAACTTCGGCAGCCGGTCCTCGAGCTTCGTCTTGAGGTCGGTCTCATAGAAGAACTTCGCATCCGACAGCCGGGCGCGGATGACGCGCTCGTTGCCGGCGATGATGGTCTTGCCGCCGTCGGTCGCCTCGATGTTCGCGGTCAGGATGAATTTTGGCGCGAGACCTCCGGTCTTGGGATCGCGGACCACGAAGCATTTCTGGTTGTTGCGGATGGTGGCGCGGATCACCTCGCCGGGGACCTTCAGATACTCCGGATCGAACGATCCCATCAGCACCACCGGCCATTCGACCAGGCCCGCGACCTCATCGAGCAATACGGGGTCCTCGACCAGCTCATAGCCTTGCGCAAACGCGAGCTGCTTGGCGTCGGTGACGATGGTGTCCTTGCGGCGGTCAGGATCGAGCACGACCTTGGCGTCGAGCAGCTTCGCCTCATAATCCTCGAAGCGGCGCACCGAGATCGGCGCGGGCGCCATGAAGCGGTGGCCGAACGTGGTCTGTCCCGCCTCGATGCCGTCGACCGCGAAGCTGATCACGTCGGGCTCCTCGGTTTCCAGGCCGAAGGTCGCGGTGATCGCGTGCAGCGGACGCACCCAGTTCAGCGCGCCGGGCTTTTCCGAGCGCTTGCCCCAGCGCATCGATTTCGGCCACGGGAATGTGCGCACGATCACCGGCAGCATCTCGGCGAGCACGTCGAGCGTGGCGCGGCCGGGCTTCTCGATCAGCGCGACGTAGAAGTCGCCCTTCTTCGGATCGCGCTGGATCGTGGCCTCCTCGATCGAGGACAGGCCGGTTGCTTTCAGAAATCCCTGGATCGCCGCGTCAGCGCCGCCCACGCGCGGACCCTTGCGCTCCTCTTTCAAGTCAGCCTGCCGCGCGGGAATGCCGTGCACGGTCAGCGCCAGCCGCCGCGGCGTCGCGAACGCCTTGGCGCCTTCATAGACGAGCCCTTCGGCGACCAGCTTGTCGGTGACCATGCGGCGCAGATCGTCGGCCGCCTTGGCCTGCATGCGCGCGGGGATTTCTTCGGAGAACAGTTCGAGGAGAAGGTCGGGCATGTCTCAAGTCTCTCTGCACGAAGAACCACCTTCCCCTGGAGGGACAGGCCATCGCGAATTGCTAAACTCGTGGAAAGCAGCTTGCCTCCCACCGTCCTTCGAGACGCCCGGCGAAGGCGGGCTCCTCAGGACGAGGTCTGATTTTGCGGCGAGATCCGAAAGACCCTCATGGTGAGGAGCGCCGCAGGCGGCGCGTCTCGAACCATGAGGCCCCGGACGCAGCCGCGTTCGTTCTAACCAGCGCCCGCCCCGCCCGCTTCCGTATGCAGCCAGGCCTCGCCGCAGGCCTTGGCGAGCTCGCGGACGCGCAGGATGTAGCTCTGGCGTTCGGTGACGGAGATGACGCCGCGGGCGTCGAGCAGGTTGAAGACGTGGCTGGCCTTGATGCACTGGTCGTAGGCCGGCAGCGCCATCTGGTGCTCCCGGCGATTGCCGTCACGCCAACCGGCGTCGAGATATTTGCGGCAGGCGCCCTCGGCCATCTTGAACTGCTCGAACAGCATGTCGGTGTCGGCATGCTCGAAATTGTGCCGCGAATATTCGCGCTCGGCCTGCAGGAAGACGTCGCCATAGGTGACCTTGGCGTCGCCGTCGCGGCCGTTGAAGTTGAGGTCATAGACGCGGTCGACGCCCTGGACGTACATCGCCAGGCGCTCGAGGCCGTAGGTGAGCTCGCCCGCGACCGGCGCGCATTCGAAGCCGGCGACCTGCTGGAAATAGGTGAACTGCGACACTTCCATGCCGTCGCACCAGCACTCCCAGCCAAGACCCCAGGCGCCGAGCGTCGGGCTCTCCCAGTCGTCCTCGACGAAGCGGATGTCGTGCACGGCGGCGTCGATGCCGATGGCGCCGAGCGACTTCAGGTACAATTCCTGAAGGTTCGGTGGCGACGGCTTCATGATCACCTGAAACTGGTAGTAGTGCTGCATCCGGTTCGGATTCTCGCCGTAGCGGCCGTCCTTCGGCCGCCGCGACGGCTGCACGTAGGCGGCATTCCACGGCTTCGGCCCGAGCGCGCGCAAGGTCGTCGCCGGGTGGAAGGTGCCGGCGCCCATCTCCATGTCGTAGGGCTGCAGGATCACGCAGCCCTGCTCGGCCCAGAACCGTTGCAGGGCCAGGATGAAGCCCTGGAACGAACGTTCGGGGCGCATGTGCAGAGGCAGCGAGTCCATCGTCGGTATCGGTCTTTCGCAGGCGTCGGAAAAGCGCGCGGACCGTATCGGCGGGGCCATCAGGAATCAAGGCAATAGGGCCCTCGAAACGACGGCGACGTCCCGTCGTTCGAAGGTCGGCGGAGCGTGTCAGCCCGGCCGGTAGGCGCCGGTGACGGGATCGCGGCGCAGAGTCTTGATCTCGGCGGCCCGCGCGGCCTCGGCGACGCGTGACAGCCGCGCCTCTTCGAGCTCGCGGTTGATCTTCTGCGCGGCCTTGTAGGCCCAGCGAACCACGGCTAGCCCGCCCAGCATACCCGCGAAAGCAACGAACGGCGGCATTGGTCGATCCTCGTTCATGAACAGAGCCACCCCGATTCCCATTGTCGCCGATCCCGGTTCCCCCCGCAATCGGATTGCGAGGGGCGAAATGGCGCGCCCCCCGGGTTCTAGAACCCGAAACGAGCCCAGATCGCCCGGGTTTCGACCGCGGAGATCAGCTCCTCCGCTAGCCCGGTCCAACCGATCCCCAGGCTCCCGGCGCCTGCCGCCCGCCGTCCGAGCAGCCCGGACAGCAGGCCGCCGGCGGGCGCCACCACGGGCATAGCGACCTTGTCGCCGAAGCGGGCGCGCAGCACCGCGCGGAGGTCGCCGATGGCGTCCGCCAGCCCCAGCGTGACGGCGCTGTCGCCGGCCCAGTACTCGCCGGTGAACAGCACATCGTCGGCGCCCTTCAGCCGGGTGGTGCGGCTCTCCTTGACCAGCGAGATGAACAGCGCGTGGATCTCGCGCTGGATCTTCTTCAGCCGCGCCACGTCGTCGGGATTCTCCGGCAGGAACGGATCGAGCATCGCCTTGTGCTCGCCGGCGGTATAGAGCCTGCGCTCGATGCCGATCTTCTTGATCAGGTCCTGCAGCCCGAACGAGCCGCCGACCACGCCGATCGAGCCGAGGATCGAGGACGGATCGCAGAAGATCTCGTCGCCGGCGCACGCAATCATGTAGCCGCCGGACGCCGCGACATCCTCGACGAACACCAGCACCGGCAGCTTCTTCTCCGCCGCGAGCTGGCGGATGCGCAAGTAGATCTGGCGCGACTGCACCGGCGAGCCGCCCGGCGAATTGATCACCAGCGCCACGGCCTTGGCGTTGCGCATCGAGAACGCCCGCTCCAGCACCTTGGCGACGCCCGCGAGCGTCAGCCCCGGCCGCAACGGCGTCACCGCGCCTATCACGCCGGACAGACGGACGACCGGCACCACCGGGACGCCGCGCAGCCGCGCCGGAAGCAGCGCCTTCAGCCGATCGAATAGCCCGGCTGCATCGCTGGGTTGTGTCAAATTGTCCACCATTCAGTTACCTCGGATTTACCATTTTTTATCGCGCCGCTGCCATCCAAAGGGCTGGAACGAGCCTTGCAATGCCCTGGGCAATTGCACGGCGAGCACAAGGTGCAGAGTGCGGCGGAGGAATACATGAAGGTCTACCTGTTGATGCTGCTGATCGGTACTCTATTGACTGCGATCCGTTTCACGACGGTAACCGAACGCCAGTCGGAAGCTCAGACGCAATAACGCCCGACCACGATCAACCGTTCAGGGGGTGCTCAAGGCCAGCGCCCCCTGCCCCGACAGCACGCGCACGGCCTCGTCATTCGGCACACCTGCCACCTCATTCAGCACCACTCCGGCGAGAATCTGGGTCGGCGCCCGCCCTCCCTTAACGGCCCGGACCAGGATACGGATCGCCGGCTTGCCCGCCTGGCCATGAACCGGTTGAACGGCAAGACTGCCGAAGCCGCGCGCCAGCGCCGCGACCACCTCGCTCAAACCATCGGCCCGCCAGATCAAGGTCAGCACGCCGCCGGATTTCAGCATCCGCCGCGCGGCATGCGTCCAGATCTCCAACGTCGTCGCCGTTGCCATGTGCGCGGTCGCGCGCGCGGCGTCGGGCGAGGCACGGTGACGGGCAACATCGTGGAACGGCGGATTCATCAGCACGACGTCGACACTATCGGGCCCGAGCCCTGCGGCAGCGAAAGCAGCCGCGTCCGCGGCGACGTCCAGCGCCACGACCTCCGCCGGCAACGCATTGGCGCGTGCGTTGTCGCGCGCGAGCCGCGCCAGATCCGGCTCGCGCTCGACCAGCGTCAAGCTGAGACCGCCCACGCGCCGGGCCAAGGCCAGCCCGGCCGTCCCCACGCCGGCACCGAGATCGACCACGCGATCGCCCGAACGCGCGGCCGTCGCCGCCGCCAGCAGGATTGCGTCGTGGCCGGCGCGATGGCCCGTCGTGGGCTGCCGCAGCCGCAATTGGCCGCCGAGCACGGCGTCCTCCGAAATGTCGACAGCGTCACTCATCAGGGCGCAGTTCATGCGCCAGACCGGCGTCGGTGAGAAGCCGCCGGGCCTGGAGAATGTCGTCCTCATGCACGAGGATCCGCCGCGGCAGGATGCCGAGCGAGCCCTCGATGATGCTCATGTTCTGATCGAGCACGAGGTGATGGATGTCGGCGCCGTCGAGCAGCGCCCCTATCGCCGAAACCAGCACGATATCATTGGTCCGAACCAATTCCTTCAATCGTTATGTCTCCATGCGGGCCTGGGTCAAGAAGGGCTTGGGTCAAGAAGAAGGCTTGGGTCAACAAGGCCTGGGTCAAGGTTCCGTGTCTGCCCTTGCCGCCTGCGGCCGCAGTTTCTATTGTCGTTTCGAGCATAGCAAAATCGGAGACCAGAGTGGCGGTTATCGTACCTTTCGAGAGTCCATCGGGAGCCTCCATCGATGGGCTGGTCGCGCTGGTCGCAGCCGACATGGAACGGGTCAACGCTACGATTTTGTCGCGCACCGGGTCGGACGTCACGATGATCCCGGAGGTCGCAAACCACCTGATCTCCTCCGGCGGCAAGCGGCTGCGGCCGATGCTGACGCTGGCGATGGCTCATCTCACCGACTACACCGGCGACGGTCACGTCAAGCTCGCCGCGGCCGTCGAGTTCATGCACACGGCGACGCTGCTGCATGACGACGTGGTTGACGAGAGCGAAATGCGCCGCGGCAAATTGTCCGCGCGCATGCTGTGGGGCAACGAGGCCAGCGTGCTGGTCGGCGACTTCCTGCTCGGCCAGGCGTTCCGCATGATGGTCGAGGTCGGCTCGCTGCGCGCGCTCGACATTCTCTCCGCCGCTGCCGCCACCATCGCCGAGGGCGAGGTGATGCAGCTCGCCGCCGCCAAGAACACCGCCACCACCGAGGACGAATATCTCGCCGTGATCCGCGGCAAGACCGCCGAGCTGTTCGCCGCCGCCTGCGAGGTCGGGCCGGTGCTCGCCGATCGGCCCAAGGCCGAGCAGACCGCCTCGCGGTCCTTCGGCATGAATCTCGGCATCGCCTTCCAGCTCGTCGACGACGTGCTCGACTATGGCGGCAAGGCCGCCAAGCTCGGAAAGAATGTCGGCGACGATTTCCGCGAGGGCAAGATCACGCTGCCGGTGGTGCTCGCGTTCCGCCGCGGTAGCGACAGCGAGCGTGCCTTCTGGATCAAGGCGCTGGAGCGCGGCGAGATCAGCGATCACGATCTCGACCATGCGATCGGGCTGATGAACAAGCACCGCGCCCTGGAGGACACGATCAGCCGCGCGCATCACTATGGCGCGATGGCCGTCGATGCGCTGGCGCTGTTCCCGGCCTCACCGATGAAGACCGCGCTGGAGCAGGTGGTGGCGTTCTGTCTGGCCAGGTCGCATTAGTTGCTTCTAGCGACTGCGGTGCTCGTGAATGCGCCCTCGCCCCCAAGGCGAAGCGAAGCTTCGCCAGGGTGGGAGAGGGCATCGCCGGCCCATCCACGTGCTCGGCTGGGTGAGGGGTATTTCTCCGCGAACATCGCGCGTGCGGAAGCATACCCCTCACCCAACCGATCTTGTCGCTCCGTCCTAAATGCCCTCTCCCACCCTGGCGAAGCTTCGCTTCGCCTTGGGGGCGAGGGCGCTGTATTGGGCACTCGTTTCGCAGATGCTGATGAGTTAGCTCAGCGTTCCCGCATGCACCCACCATTCGGGATGCGCGGCGGCGATCGCGGCGCCGGCGGCCTTCGCGTCGGCCTTGCTGCCATAGATCGCAAAGCACGTCGCGCCGGAGCCCGACATCCGCGCCAGCAGCACGCCCGCGCTCGTGCGTAGCGCCTCGAGCACGGTGCCGATGATCGGCTGCACCTTCAGCGCCGGCGGCTCGAGGTCGTTGCGCACCTGATCGAGTGCATCGACCCAGCCGCCGACCGAGGCTCCAGCCTTCGGCCAGGACGGCGCGGTGAGAACATCCGTCACCCCGATCAGCAGATCGCCCGGCTTGAGACCAAGCGCCTGGAACACGTCCTTGGTCGCCACCGGCACGCGCGGATTGATCATCACGCAGGGCAGGACGGGAAGCGCGAGCGGCTGCAGGTTCTCGCCGACGCCCGTCATGGTGCAGGCGCGCGAGGGCACGCAAACCGGCACGTCGGCGCCGGTCTTCAAGGCCACCGCCGCGAGGCGCGGGTCGTCCAGGGAAAGGCCATTCAGTTTCGCCAGCAACCGCAGCGCCGCCGCCGCATCGGCGGAGCCGCCCCCAATGCCCGCCGCGACCGGCAGCACCTTCTCAAGGGTGAAGGCGCCGAGCTTCAGGCCGGGAACGGCCTCCGCCAGCAGCCGCGCCGCCTTCAGCACCAGATTGTCCGTGGTCTCGCCGCAGGCGTCCGCCAGAGGACCGGTCGTCGTCAGCGTCAGCTCCGGGCCCGGCACCAGCGTCAGCTGGTCCGCGCAGTCGGCAAAAGCAACGACGCTTTCGAGATCATGATAGCCGTCGACCCTGCGGCCGACGACCCGCAGGGTCAGATTGACCTTGGCGCGCCCTTGCTCCTGCAGCGCGCCGGTGACCGTGGACGCCAACATCAGCGCAATGCCCCCAGCATGTTCGGTGGTGGAGGTCGGTTGCCAACGCGCTGCGGCTCAGGCCGAAACGGACGTGGCCGACAACCGCCACCCCTTCATCAAAATCATCCGGGCTCCCCGGCAAGCCGAGGAGCCCGTGATGGCTCTCATATCGCGATCAGGACGAACTAGCCGCCCTTGCCATCGTCCTTCTTGGCGTCGGACGGCGTGTCCTTGGTGTCGTTGCTGGCCGCAGCGGGCGCCGGATCATCGGGCAGGCCATTCTGGATCTTGGCCTCGATCTTCGGCAGCTCCTCGGCCTCCGGCTTCAGGTCGCGGGCATGGGCCCACTGGAACTTGGCTTCCAGCTTGCGGCCGACGCGCCAATAGGCGTCGCCGAGATGGTCGTTGATGGTCGGATCCTCGGGCTTGAGGTCGATCGCGCGCTCGAGGTTCTTGACCGCCTCCTCGTAATTGCCGATGCGGTAATAGGCCCAGCCGAGCGAGTCGACGATGTAGCCGTCGTCGGGCCGCTGCTCGACGGCGCGCTTGATCATCTTCATGCCTTCGTCGAGATTGATGCCCTGGTCGATCCAGGAATAGCCGAGATAGTTCAGCACGTGCGGCTGGTCGGGCTGCAGCTCGAGCGCCTTGCGCATGTCGGCCTCGGCCTTCGGCCACTGCTTGGAGCGCTCCAGGCAGATGCCGCGATAGTAGTAATAGACGCTGTTGGCCTTGTCGTTGTTGGCGGGCAGCGAATCGACGCCGAGCGAATAGGTCTTGGCGCAATCGGCGAACTTCTTGCGGCCGCGCTCGATGTTGCCGAGCGCCATGATCGCCTCGAGATCCTTCGGATCCTGGGCAATCACGTCCTTGAGGATCTTGATCGCCTCGTCGCTGCGGTCGGCGCTGTCGAGATCGGTGGCGAGCTGGATCTGGGCGTTGCGCTTCAGTGGCGAGCTCGCCGGCACCCGCTCATAGACCTTGATCGCCATCTGCGGCTTCTTCACCGTCTCGTAGAGATCGGCGAGCGACAGCAGCGCCAGCGGATGATTCGGCTGCAGGTGCAGCGCGAGCTGCAGATAGACCAGCGCCAGATCCTCGCCGCCGCGGCGGCTCAAGGTGGCGCCGATGCCGTACAGCGCCTCGGCGGCGCCGGCCTGCGGCGAGTCGACCAGCGGCGGCAGCTTCTTGCCGGCCTTGGTCTCGCGCAGGCCCTCCTGCACCAGCGGATGGCGCGCGAGCTTCTTGTCGAAGGCTTCATAGATCGCGGTCGCCGCCGCCGCATCCTTGTTGCGCGACAGCCAATGCGCATAGGCCTCGGTGATGCGCAGCATCGAATCGTCGAGCTTGTAGGCGCGCTCGAACCGGGTGCCGGCGTCCTTCTCCTTGCCGGCCAGCTCCAGGATCATGCCGGCATGAAGGTCCTTGAACAGCGGATACCATTCGGGACCGGTCAGCTTGTCGATATTGGCGACGGCGGTCTTCGAATCGCCCGCGCCTGCCGCGGCCCACGCCGACAGCAAGGTGGCGACGAGATCGGTGATCGGCCCGCGCACCGACTGGTTGATGTTGGTCTGGGCAGCCGCGTATTTCTTCTGCTTGATGTCCTGCACGCCGACCACGAGCCGCGCGATGCGGTTCGACTTGTCGATCGTGAGCACGCGCTCGGCGAGCTTCACGGCCTCGTCGATGTCGCCATCGGCGACCGAGGAGATGAAGGCGCGGTCGAGCAGCTCGTTGTTCTTCGGGTCGCTGCGTAGCGCCGAGCGGTAGAACGCCGCCGCCGAGGCTGCGTCGCGCTCGACGCTGGCGTGGCGGGCCGCCAGATAGCTGCCCGATGTGGTGAGCGACTTCAGATCGACGCTGGTCGGAAATTTTGCGGCGTTATCCGCAGGATGATCCGGCGTCTGGGCCAGGACGGCACCGGGGAGCAGCAAGGCAGAAACGGCAATTGCGGTCCAGCGATTGCGAATTGACAACATCACGGTGCGCTCTGGTTGTTGGAAATGACGGATCGGTACGGACACGAACCCGATCGGCAGCTCTTCAAGGCGCCGACAATGCCGCGTTTGGCGGCCAACCGCAAGGATTTGCAGGATATTCGGGTCAGCCGGGAGCCCCTTTGGCGAAGGTGACCTGCGTCAAACCGCGCCAGTATGGCCGTATCGTGGCCGGCTGCCCTCCCCGGGGCAGCCGACTCACGCAATCGTGCGCATGCGGAGGCTACATCGCCTCGTAGTTCGGCCCGCCGCCGCCTTCCGGAGGAACCCAGGTGATGTTGCCGTTGGGATCCTTGACGTCGCAGGTTTTGCAGTGGACGCAGTTCTGCGCGTTGATCACGAACCGCGGGCTCGTGCCCTCCTCGACCCATTCGTACACGCCCGCCGGGCAATAGCGGTTGGACGGCCCGGCATAGACGTCGTGCTCGGAGCTTTTCTGCAGCGCCATGTCGGCGACCTTCAGATGCACCGGCTGGTCTTCCTCGTGATTGGTGTTCGACAGGAACACCGAGGACAGCCGGTCGAAGGTCAGCTTGCCGTCCGGCTTCATCGCAGGCTTCGGCTGATGCGCCTTGGCGGGATCGAGCGTGGCGCGATCGGGCTTGGCGTGCGACTGGGTGCCGAACAGCGAGAAGCCGAGCGTGTTGCACCACATGTCGAAGCCGCCGAGGACGACGCCGAGCACGGTGCCGAACTTCGACCACAGCGGCTTGACGTTGCGGACCTTGAACAGGTCCTCGCCCACCGGCGAGCCGCGCCAGGCGTTCTCGTAACTCACCAGCTCGTCATTGGCGCGGCCGGATGCGAGCGCGGCATTGACGTGCTCGGCCGCGAGCATCGCGCTGCCCATCGCATTGTGCACGCCCTTGATGCGCGGCACGTTGACGAAGCCCGCCGCGCAGCCGATCAGCGCGCCGCCGGCGAACGACAGCCGCGGCACCGACTGATAGCCGCCCTCGGTGATCGCGCGCGCCCCGTAGGCAAGCCGCTTGCCGCCCTCGAACACGCCGCGGATCGAGGGATGGGTCTTGAAGCGCTGGAATTCCTCGAACGGCGACAGATAGGGATCGTCGTAGTTCAGGTGGACGACGAAGCCGACCGCGACGAGGTTGTCGTCATAGTGATACAGGAACGAGCCGCCGCCGGTCTTCATGTCGAGCGGCCAGCCGAACGAATGCTGGATCAGGCCCTTCTGATGCTTGGCCGGATCGATCTGCCAGACTTCCTTGAGACCGATGCCGAATTTCGCCGGCTCGCTCTTGGCGTCCAGCGCAAACTTGGCGATCAGCTGCTTGGACAGGCTGCCGCGCGCGCCCTCGGCGAACAGCGTGTACTTGCCGAGCAGCTCCATGCCGCGCGTGAACGAGGCTTTCGGCTTGCCGTCCTTGCCGATGCCCATGTCGCCGGTGGCGATGCCGCGCACCGCGCCCTGCTCGTCATACAGCACCTCGGTGGCCGCGAAGCCCGGATAGATCTCGACGCCGAGCGCCTCGGCCTTGCGCGACAGCCAGCGGCAGACATTGCCGAGCGAGCCGACGTAGCAATGATGGTTGTCCATCAAGGGCGGCATCGCGAAGCCCGGCAGCGGGATCGCGCTGCTTTCGGTCATCCAGAAGAACTTGTCGACCTTGACCTGGGTCTTCAGCGGGCAATCATCGTCCGAGCGCCAATCGGGAATGAGCTTGTCGAGCGCAGCCGGATCGATCACCGCACCAGACAGAATGTGCGCGCCGACCTCGGAGCCCTTCTCGACCACGACGATGTTGAGGTCGGCATTGAGCTGCTTCAGCCGGATCGCGGCAGTCAGGCCCGACGGGCCGGCGCCGACGATGACGACGTCGAACTCCATGGATTCGCGCGGAGGTAACTCTTCGGTGCTCATGTCTCTCAATCTCAGGCCCGGCCGGTGCAGTGGATCTGGCCTTTGCATCCCCCTGGCGCGTGCAAAGGTCAAACCCGGAGCTGCAACAGCAACAATGACTTAACTAGGGTTCCTGGAGGCGCCGGCGGTTCGCTGATGGGCAGGTCCCGAGGGGAGCGAAGGCTGGCGCCGGAACACTAGGGCGTTCCGTCCCTTTTTTGGGTTATTCCAAGCTCTTGTTTCCGATTTTTCGGGGCAGGACAACCACCGAAATGCATTCCGCCATGCGCCGAGGCGGCGTACACTATGGCGGCGATCGATCATGATGACCCCCGAGCCCCTCCCCGACGTCCGCCAATTGCTCGCCTTCTATCTGGAGGCGGGAGTCGATTGCGCGCTCGCCGACGAGCCGATCAACAGGCTGGTGGAGCCTGAGGCCGCGGCTGCTGCCGCTCCTGCCGCCCGTCAGGCGGCGGCGCCGCAGGCCGGCCGGCTGGCGGCGCCGGCGATCATTCCGCCGCGCGGCGAACCGCCGCCTCCGCCGGAAGCGGCCGTCGCCTCGGCCCGCGAGGCGGCGCGGACAGCGCCGACCCTGGAGGCGCTGCGCGAGCTGCTGGAGAGTTTCGACGGCTGCGCGCTGAAGCAGACGGCGTCGCGGCTGGTGTTCGCCGACGGCAATCCGCAGGCGCGCATCATGCTGGTCGGCGAGGCGCCCGGCCGCGACGAGGACATCGAGGGCCTGCCGTTCGTCGGCCGCTCCGGCAAGCTGCTCGACCGCATGATCGCCGCCATCGGGCTCGACCGCAGCAAGGTCTACATCGCCAACGTCATTCCATGGCGCCCGCCCGGCAATCGCACGCCGACGCCGCAGGAGACGCAGATCTGCCTGCCGTTCATCCGCCGCCAGATCGAGCTGGTCGATCCGGACGTGCTGGTGACGCTCGGCAACCCGTCGACCCAGGCGCTGCTCGGCACCACCGAGGGCATCATGCGCACGCGCGGCAAATGGCGCGACTACGACACCGGCAAGCGCACCATCCGCGCGATCGCGACGTTCCATCCGGCCTATCTGTTGCGCTCGCCGTCCTACAAGCGGCTGTCCTGGCAAGACCTGCGCGCGATCGCGACGGTGCTGGCGGTCTGAGCGCCAGTCTCCTCCGTCATTGCGAGCGAAGCGACTTGGCCGCCGAAGCCTTCTTGGGCGTAGGCGGAAGCGATCCAGAGTCTCGCCCACGATTCTGGATTGCTTCGTCGCTGCGCTCCTCGCAATGACGGAGAGCGCGGCGAAGCGCTACGGCCCTTTCGGTCGCACGATCGCCCAGCCGATGCGCAGCACCGGCTGGCGGCCGTTGATCAGCCAGTCGAAGCTGCGCGGCACCTCCGGCACCAGCCCGGGAAAGCGCTGGGCGATCTCCGGCGGGGGGGTGCCGACCGTGTCGGAGGCGCGCCACACCACGACGCCGCCGCTCTCGGCGAATTTGGCCGGCGTGACCCAGGGTGTCCGCTGCGGGGTGGCATCGAGGAACAGATGCGCGCGGCGGCGGCCGAGCGCGACCAGGCTGGCGAGTTGCGGATCGCCGGCGACCGCCTGCAGCCGCTGGTTGGTACGGCGCTCGAAACTCTCGACGAAGAAACGGGAGATGTCGCGGGCCGGCATCGCCGTCGCGACCTCGCGGTCGCCGAGCAACGGCAGCACCACAGCGCTGCCCGCCGCGAGGATGGCGGGCGCGGCGACCGCAACCGCCCAGACCAGGCGCAGCAGCCGCTGCCGCCGCAGATAGATCAGATCGCCCGACGCGACCACCAGGGCAAGGCCGACCATGGTCAGGGTCACGGCAGTGCCGCCGTACACGGTCGGGAGGCCGAACAGAGCGGAGATCAGACTGCCCGCCAGCGCCGGTGCAATCGCGAAGCAATAGACGAAGTCGCGCGCGAGCGGCGGCACCGAGCGGCGATAGATGATCGGCGCATCGGTCTCGCCGCGATCGATCCAGCCGGCGTCGAGCACCACCAGCAGCAGCACGGCCGAGATCGCCAGCAGCAGTCCCCCCGCCAGCGCGAGCCAATGCCAGGCGCGCACCGGAAGCTCGGCAAGAACGGGCAGCGCCGGCAGGCCGACGCTGTCGGAACGCAGCACGAAAATGAGATAAGGCAGTGCCAGCGCCACCACCACAAGCAGCGCGAACAGCGGATCGAACGAGCGCAGCACGCGGCGGCCCTGCGCGGTCGAGACCACGAAGCCCGCGATCAGCAGCAGCAGGCCGGCGGCGGCCGGCGTGGTCAGCAGCAGCAGGCCGGCCTCGATCGACCAGGCAAACCAGGCGTTGCGCCGGCCCTCGCCGAGAATCCGCCAGCTATGGAGCAGCAGCAGCGCCCAGAGCGGACGCGCCAGCACCTCCGGACCGAATTCCAGCGTGGGCGCACCGAACGCGGTGATGGTCATGGTCAGCAGCACGGCGAGCACCGCCTGCTGGCCGCCGACGATCGCCGCCGCGAGGAGATACATCACCCACAGACTGAGCGCCGAGCACAGCACGGCCAGCACGTAGACGCCGAGCAGATGATCGCCGGCGAGGCGATAGGCGATGTCCGACAGCCAGAACGACAGTGGCGGGCCGAGATCGGTGCCAACCTGGTACTCGCGTCCGAACGCGATGGTGGTGGCAAGCTGGCCGGGCGGGCTGCGATAGAACAGCACGGCCACGCCGAGCCACATCAGGGCCTGGCACAGCACCACGATGACGACGACCAGCCGCGGCCTTGCGCGGATCAGTTCGACAACCAGTGACGTGAAACGCATGAACGGCTGGATCGCTTGGCTGGATCGCTGAGGACGTCGAAGAGGCCGGCAGAACCGTCCCTCATCCGCAGCAGCCTCGCTGTCCGACGCCCGCAATCGATACCGCATGATCGAGGCGCACAAAACCGCCCCCGCTGCGAGGAGTGACAATTCGTGCCGGTTCGCTATCTCAAGCTTTAAGACCGCGGCGCGATCGAGGCAACCAGCATCAGGCCCCGAGCGAGATTTCGGTGGACGTGACCACGGTCACCTCTGCGAAAAGGTCGGGCTCCGGCACCTCGGTCCAGGGCTGATGCTTGCGCCGGGCGGCGACGACCGGCGCAAACAGGCTGCGATGATGTACCGAGGGGCCGAGCCGGTCCAATGCGGCGAGGTGTTCGGGCACAGCATAGCCCTTGTGCTGCTCGAATCCGTAACCAGGGCAGTCCTGCGCCAGTGCGCACATCAGCCGGTCGCGCGTGACCTTGGCGACGATCGAGGCGGCCGCGATCGACATCACCAGACCATCGCCGCCGATCACCGCCTCGCACGCGCAATCGACGTCGATGCGGTCGCGACCGTCGACGAACACGTGCTTCGGCGCCTCGGGCAGCGCCCTCACGGCGCGAGACAGCGCCCACAGCGAGGCACGCAGGATGTTGTCGCGGTCGATTCGGGCCGGCGAGGCGACGGCCACCGCAAACGCAGACGTCTTGCAGATCTTGTCGAACAGCGCCTCGCGCTGCTCCGCGCTCAGCCGCTTGGAATCATCGAGCCCCTTCGGAATGCGCGCGGGATCGAGAATCACGGCAGCAGCGACCACCGGACCAGCCAGCGGCCCCCGTCCCGCCTCGTCGCAGCCCGCGACCGGCCAGATCCCCTGCTTCAGCAGCGCACGCTCCCGCCGGAAGCTCGGCGGCGCCACCGCGATGACGCCCTTGCCGAGCTTGGCGGCGGTCTTGCCCTTGGCGCTCTGCGGCGCAGGCTTGGTCCCGGCCTTTGCAGCGGCGCTCTTCGCCACGGCACCGCTGGCGGCCTTCGCCCTGCCCGGTTTCTTTGACTGATCGCGAATCATGGCCGGCATGGTGCGGAACGGCCCGCGGCGGTGCAACCCGAACGGACCTCAATTCCCCGCTATTCGCACCCTCTCCAGCAACCGGCTACGCCGGCAGATGCACCCGATCATCGTCGCCGACATCGATTCCCGGCGCCACCACCACTTCCCAGACATGACCGTCCGGATCGGCAAAATAGCCGCTGTAACCGCCATAGTCGGTCCGTTGCGCGAGCTTCAGCAGCAGCGCGCCCTTCTCCACTGCCGACGCGAGCGCCGCATCGACCTCGGCGTCCGAACGGCAGTTCCATGCCAGCGTCACGCCGCGGAATGCCTGCGGCCGCGGCGTGTCCGGCACACCCGCGTCGTGGGCGAGCGCGCTCCACGGGTACAGCGCCAGCACCGTCCCGCCAGTGTCGAAGAATGCCACTTCCTCGCCGGTCGCGCGGAATTTTCTGACGAAGCCGAGCGATGCATAGAAGGCGATGCTCCGCCGCATCTCGGATACACCGAGTGTGATGACGGTGAACCGCGGGATAACCGCACCTGCACTCATCGCGCCACCTCCACACATGTCAGAACAGGCTGAGCTGCTGCCCGCCGCCCTTCGGCCGGACGAAATGATCGGTCGTCAGCTTGGTCCGGCGCTTGTTCAGCCCCAGCTTTTCGCAGGCGATCTCGAAGCGGCGGCCGATCATCCAGGCCATCGGGCCTGTCCCCTTCATCCGCGTGCCCCATTGCGAGTCGTAATCGCGGCCGCCGCGCATGTCGCGGATCAGGGTGAAGACGTGGCGGTAGCGGTCGGGATAATGCTCGAGCAGCCATTCGCGGAACAGGTCGCGCACCTCCAGCGGCAGCCGCAGCAGCACATAGGAGGCTTCCTTGACCCCGGCATGGGCGGCGGCATCGAGGATGCGCTCGATCTCGCTGTCATTGAGCGCCGGGATCACCGGCGCCACCATCACCGTCGTCGGGATGCCAGCCTTCGAGAGCGCCTGCAGCGCCTCCAGCCGCTTCGATGGCGTCGACGCCCGCGGCTCCATGGTGCGCGCCAGCTTCGGATCCAGCGTGGTCACTGATATCGCGACCTTCGCCAGGTTCTTCTTGGCCATCCGCGCCAGGATGTCGGCATCACGCATCACCAGCGCCGACTTCGTGACGATCCCGACGGGATGGCCAACCTTTTCCAGCACCTCGAGGATGCCGCGCATGATCTTCCGCTCGCGCTCGATCGGCTGGTAGGGATCGGTGTTGGTCCCGATCGCGATCATCCGCGGCTCGTAGCCGCTGGCCGCGAGCTCCTTCTCCAGGAGAGCGGGCGCATCCGGCTTCACGAACAGCTTGGATTCGAAGTCGAGGCCAGGCGACAGCCCGAGAAACGCATGGGTCGGCCGCGCGAAGCAGTAGACACAGCCGTGCTCGCAGCCGCGATACGGATTGATCGAGCGATCGAAACCGATGTCCGGCGAGTCGTTGCGGGTGATGACCTTGCGCGAGGTATCGGTCGCGACCGTGGTCTTGAACGGCGGCAGATCTTCGAGGCTCTGCCAGCCGTCGTCGAAGACAACGCGCGCCTCCGCCTCGTAGCGGCCGCTCGCATTGGATTGTGCACCCCGGCCGCGGCGCCGGCCCCGTTCGATGGCGACCGCGAGTTCGGGGAAGTCCTTGTCAGGACCGAAAGAAGGCGCGCCCGCCGGCTCGGAGGGCACCGGGACCGGCGGGCGCTTGAGGGCATGTGAAGATGCTCGGCTCATGGCCAAGACATAGCACACAAAGCGAACATTACAAGAACAAAAGAGAACATTTGCGCGGTGGTTCTGAGCCGGCGCAAGGCCAACCATCACATTCCCGTTCTATCCTCGCAGCGCACTGGAACGGGACGGTGCGGCGTTACTCTAATGCACTCTCCCGCGGGCGCGAAGCGGACGGCAAGCGAGGTTACATGAACATCACGTCTTCCCACCAGACGATCCCGGCCGATGATCTCGACCTGCTCGACCGCTACTGGCGTGCGGCCAATTATCTCTCGGTCGGGCAGATCTATCTGCTCGACAACCCGCTGCTGCGCGAGCCGCTGAAAGCGGAGCACGTCAAGCCGCGCCTGCTCGGCCACTGGGGGACGACGCCCGGACTGAATTTCATCTACGCCCATCTCAATCGCGCCATCCAGGCCCAGGATCTCAGCGTCATCTATATCTGCGGTCCCGGCCATGGCGGTCCGGGCATGGTCGCAAACACCTATCTCGAAGGCACATACAGCGAGATCTATCCGGATATCACGGGCGATGCCGATGGCCTGCGCAAGCTGTTCCGGCAGTTCTCCTTCCCTGGCGGCATTCCGAGCCATGCGGCGCCGGAAACGCCGGGCTCGATCCATGAAGGCGGCGAGCTCGGCTACGCGCTGGTGCACGCCTATGGCGCGGCGTTCGATAATCCCGATCTGATCGTGGCCTGCGTGGTCGGCGACGGCGAGGCCGAGACCGGCCCGCTCGCCGCGTCCTGGCATTCGAACAAGTTCCTGAACCCGGCCCATGACGGCGCGGTGCTGCCGATCCTGCATCTCAACGGCTACAAGATCGCCAATCCCACCGTGCTCGGCCGCATGGGCGACGCCGAGCTCAAATGCCTGTTCGAAGGTTACGGTTATGAGCCGCTGTTCGTCGAAGGCGCCGAGCCCAAGCCGATGCATCGGCAGATGGCGGACGCGCTCGATGTCGCGCTCGCAAGCATCCGCTCGATCCAGCAGAATGCGCGTCAGCCGGATGCAACGATCCAACGGCCGCGCTGGCCGATGATCGTGCTGCGCAGCCCGAAGGGCTGGACGGGCCCGAAGGAGGTCGACGGCCTCAAGGTCGAAGGTTTCTGGCGTGCCCACCAGGTGCCGATCGCCAATCCGCGCGGCAAGCCGGAGCATCTCGCGCTGCTCGAAGCCTGGCTGAAGAGCTACGAGCCGGACACATTGTTCGACGCGCAGGGCCGGCTGATGCCGGAGCTGCAGGCGCTGGCGCCGAAGGGCGCGCGGCGCATCGGCGCCAACCCGCACGCCAATGGCGGCTTGCTCAAGCGTGAGCTCAAGCTCCCAAACTACCAGCATTTTGCGGTCGACGTGTCCTCTCCGGGCCAGACCATCGCTGAAGCCACGCGCGAACTCGGCAAGTTCCTGCGCGACGTGATCACGCTGAATGCAGAGACACGCAACTTCCGCATCATGGGCCCGGACGAAACCGCCTCGAACCGGCTCGATGCCGTGTTCGAGGTCACCGAGCGGGTGTGGATGGAGGGCATCGAGCCCTACGACGTCCACCTCGCCCATGACGGCCGCGTCATGGAGGTGCTGAGCGAGCACCTCTGCCAGGGCTGGCTGGAAGGCTATCTGCTCACCGGCCGCCACGGCCTGTTCTCCTGCTACGAGGCGTTCATCCACATCGTCGATTCGATGTTCAACCAGCACGCCAAATGGCTGAAAGTGTCGCGCGAGCTGCCGTGGCGGCGCCCGATCGCCTCGCTGAACTATCTGCTGACGTCACATGTCTGGCGGCAGGACCATAACGGCTTCAGCCATCAGGATCCCGGCTTCGTCGATCTCGTCGCCAACAAGAAGGCCGACATCGTCCGCATCTACTTCCCGCCGGACGCCAACACGCTGCTGTGGATCGCCGACCACTGCCTGCGCACCTATGACCGCATCAACGTCATCGTCGCCGGCAAGCAGCCTGCGCCGCAATGGCTGTCGATGCAGGATGCGGCCATCCATTGCGACGCCGGCATCGGCATCTGGTCGTGGGCCGGCACCGAGCCCGCCGACGAGGAGCCCGACGTGGTGATGGCCTGCGCCGGAGACGTCCCGACTTTGGAAACGCTCGCTGCCGTCGATCTGCTGCGCAAGGAATTGCCCGACCTCAAGATCCGCGTCGTCAACGTCGTTGACCTCATGACCCTGCAGCCGAAGCAGGACCATCCGCACGGCCTCAGCGACCGCGACTTCGACAGCCTGTTCACGACCGACAAGCCGGTGATCTTCGCCTATCACGGCTATCCGTATCTCATCCATCGTCTCACCTACAGCCGCACCAACCATGCCGGCATGCACGTGCGCGGCTTCATCGAGGAAGGCACCACGACGACGCCGTTCGACATGGTCGTGCTCAACGAGCTCGACCGTTTCCACCTCGCCATCGAGGCGATCGAGCGCGTGCCCGGCCTCAGTGTGTCGGCGGCCCATGTGAAGCAGAAATTCCGCGACGCACTGATCGAGCATGCCCGCTACATCCGGGCGCATGGCGAGGACATGCCCGAGATCCGCGACTGGGTCTGGCCGAACAGCACCGGCGACACCACGCCGACACAGGCAGGCGACTGACGTCGCCCGCACACCTTATATGACGGTTCGATGAATGATCCAACGCAAGGACTTGCGTGCGGTGCTGAGGCACGGTGACGGCATCGGAAACCTGATCGATGCCGTCATGAAATCCCAGATCATCAAGGAGCTCGGCGAAGCCGACATCCTGCTGCCGTCACTGATTGCCGACGGTCTCGCTGCCAACGACCGTGTCAAGGTGCGCATGAGCGCGCTGCAGGCCGCCGCCCAGCACGCTCAGGCGCCGGAACAGCGGCCGACCGATCTCTCGACCGAGTGCCGCGCCGCGCGCATCGCACCGGCTGATCTCGCGAGCCTGATCGGCGGCGCGCATCGCACCGCGACCGGACGCCTTGCCGCTCCCGGTCTCGCCGCGCTGATCGGTGATATCGAAAACGATACGCGCGCGATGATCCGCGCGGTCAACGCCGGACGAAGCTCCGAGGGCCAGTCTGCCGAACGCCGGCTCGGCACGATGCAACGCGCGGGCCTGCTGACGATAGGCGACGAAATAGATTTCACGCGCGTCGCGCGTCTGACTGGCGCCCAGGAAGAAGCGGACAGCCTGCACCGGCTGGTGATGGATCTCCACAAGGCGCTCAACCGCATCGCGGCCGACTGCGCCGAGGACACGCTCGACGGAGCTCATGTGTACGGGCTCGCCGCTGACGATAAGCCCGCTGTCGTCGCCTTCATGCGTGGGCTCAACGCGACGCGCGCACTCAAGTTCGACCATCCCGGCCTGGACACGATGGCGACCCGCGCCGGCGAACGCCTCCTAATCCAGAACGACATCGGCACCACCGATGCGCATGTCATGGTGATCGCGGTCCTAGGTCTGACGGTCACGGTCAACTACACCGACGTTCACCTAGCCCGCGCGAAGTTCTTCGTTCGCCTGTTCGATGGTTTCGCGGCGATCTGGAGCGGTCTCGACCGTCACACCGGGACGAACCTCGCGGACGAGAACGCGTTCTACCTGGTGACCGGCCAATTCCAGGGCAACACCGCGCAAGCGCGCGACGATTTCCTCACGGCACTCG
This sequence comes from Bradyrhizobium sp. SZCCHNS3002, assembly GCF_032377435.1. Classification (NCBI taxonomy): domain Bacteria; kingdom Pseudomonadati; phylum Pseudomonadota; class Alphaproteobacteria; order Hyphomicrobiales; family Nitrobacteraceae; genus Bradyrhizobium; species Bradyrhizobium sp. SZCCHNS3002. The sequence goes on along the minus strand of NZ_JAUHHY010000007.1, from coordinate 349,744 downwards.
GCGCCGCGCTGGTGTTCCTGATCGACTGGAACAAGGCCCGGAAACTGCTGCGGACCTGGCTGTCCAAGGATGATGCGATCAGACTTCTCGACTGGGCGGCGCGCAACCGGATCGGCCACCGCGCCTTCCTCGAGCTCGGCGGCAACGAACTGTTGGGTGCGGCCGTCCGGAACGCTGCGCCCCATCGTATCGGCTTCGGCGAACGTCTGGATCGCGCCCTGGGCCGCACCGCTGCAGTCGAATTTCTCAAGGCCGCGTTGCGTGCTGCGACCGAGGGCCTGCAGGCCGGCCGCTCGGTGCGGCTGGTCCGCGACCAGATCGAAGCCGATCTGGTGCGGCATCTCGATCGTGCCGACGGTGCGCTGCTCGCGATCGTGACGCGCCAGCTCGGCCTGGCCCACGACCTCGCCGCCGCGCTGAACCGCGATCTCAGTGCGCTGCAGTCCGGTGTTTCCGGCGACCGCAAGCTGCTGGCCGCACGCGCCAGCAGGATCGAACAGAAGGCCGACCGGATCGCGATCGAGGCCCGCGAGGAGATCACGCGGCTCAAGGCCGAGCCGCTGATCGCGCAACTGGTCGACCGGGTCGAAGAGGCCGTCGACGAGCTCGAACAGGCGGCGTTCATCGCCTCGCTCGCGCCGGCTGCGATGCCGCCAACGCTGTCGGCGGCCTTGGCCGAGCTCTGCAAGGTCGCCATTGGCGGGATCGAGACGGCCGCGAGCGGCCTCGCCGCCGCTGCCGAGGTGCCCGAAGGACGGCGGGCGGATTCCGATGATGCGCTCGCCGCCGTGCTGCGCCTCATGGACAGCGAACACGCGGCCGATGCGCAGGAACGCGCGATCACCGCCCTCGTGTTCACAGCGGGCTTCGACGTCGCGACATCGCTGTCCGGGCTGGAGCTGGCGCGCGCCATCGAGCGTGCGACCGACCGCCTGGCGAGCTTCGGACATCTGCTGCGCCAGTACATCATGATCGATCTCGCGGGTTAGGAACTGCCATGTCCATCATTTGCATTTTCGGCACGAACACCGAGCCATGCTCGGCCGAGACCGTCGGCGCCAAGGCCGCCAATCTGGCGCGCATGGCGACGCTCGGACTGCCCGTGCCGCCGGCCTTCGTGCTTCCCGTCGAGCTCTGCGCCGACATCATTGCGAACCAGGCCGATGCCGAACGGCGCCTGCGCGACGGCCTGCGGGCGGGCATCCGGTTTCTCGAACAGACGACCGGCCGGGTCTTCGGCGACCATCGCCGGCCCTTGCTTGTATCCGTCCGCTCCGGCGCTGCGCGATCCATGCCGGGCATGCTCGACACCGTGCTCAATGTCGGCTGCACCTCGGCTGCCATGCGCGGCCTGATCCGCAGCACCGGACGGCCGCGCCTCGCCTTCGACTGTCGCCGGCGCTTCATCGAGAGCTTCTCCGAGACCGTGCTCGGCTTCGATGCCGGGACGCTCGCGGCGCGGCGCGACGAGCTGGTTGCGCACGAAGGTGTTGCCAACGACCGGGATCTGGACAGCGAAGCCATTGCGCGGCTCGCGGCCGACGAACAGGCGCTGGTCGAGACCGGCAGCGATGGCTGGCTGGAGGATGCCGAAGCGCAGCTCATGGCCGCGGCGCGTGCCGTCTATGGTTCGTGGAGCAGCGAGCGTGCGCAGACCTATCGCAAGCTGCAGAACCTGGAGGACCTGCGCGGCACAGCCGTCACCGTGCAGACGATGGTGTTCGGCAATGGCGGTCTCGGTTCGGGCGCGGGTGTCGCGTTCTCGCGCGATCCCTCCACCGGGGCGCGGCAGCCCATGATCGACCTCGTGCTCGATGCGCAGGGCGAGGACGTCGTCTCCGGTCGCCGCATGCCGGACAGCGAGGATGCGATCACGCGCGCACTTCCCGCTCTGCGGGATGAGCTCGGTGCGGTGCTGCGGCAGCTCGAACAGGCATTCGGCGACGTGCAGGACGTCGAGTTCACCGTTGAAGATGGCCATTTGTGGATTCTCCAGACCCGGGCCGCCAAGCGCACGCCGCGCGCTGCGTTGAGGTTTGCGGTGGATTTGGTTCGCGAGCGGGTCATCGCGCCTCATGAGGCCCTGGAGCGGCTGGCCGACATCGATCTGGAGCGGCTGGTCGAGACGTCGCTGGTCGCGGCCGGCGCCCCGGTCGCAACAGGCATCGGTGCCTCCGGCGGCATCGCCACAGGGCGCGCCGCCTTCGACGCGGACGGCGCCAAGCGGCTGGCCGCCAGCGGCGAGCCGGTCATCCTAATGCGCCCGGATACCTCGACGGCCGATGTCGCGGGCTTCGCCGTCGCAGCCGGCATCGTGACGTCGGTCGGCGCACGCACCGCCCACGCCGCTCTGGTCGCGCGCCAACTCGGGCGGCCCTGCATCGTCGGCTGTCGTGCGCTCGAGGTGCGTGTCGAAGCCGGCTGCGCGACACTCGCCGGAACGCCGGTCGGAAGCGGCGACTGGGTGACCATCGACGGCGATCGAGGCTGCCTCTATCTCGGACGGCTGGAGATCGTGGCGACTCGACCCGACGCCGAGCTGGCCGAGGTCGCGGCCTGGCGCAGCGGTGCGACCCAGCCCGACAAACGGCTGTCCGCCTGACCCTCCCTTTTCCTCCCCGTGCCGCCAAACCGGCATGCTGCAAAATTCCGCAGCGCAGCGGGCTGATTTGGCTATGACAAGATGATAACAATCATGCCGGAGGCGCGACAGATAACGATGCCAGGTTCATGCTGAGCGTGATCATCCCGACCGAAGGTGTCGAGCAGACCGCCGTGGCCACCCTGTCGGCGCTGGTGCCCGGCGCTGCGGCCGGTGTCGTCACCGAGGTGCTGCTGGTCGATCGCTCGCCCGATTCCAGCGTGATCGAACGTGTCGCCGACGTTGCCGGCTGCCACTTCATGAAGTTCGAGGGCTCCCAGGCCGCTGCCCTTGCGGCAGGGGCGGCGAAAGCGCGTGCGCCCTGGCTGATGTTTCTGCCCGCCGGCGCGATGCTCGATCCCGGCTGGATCGACGAAACCATGCAGTTCGTCCAGAGCGTCGCCGCCGCTGGCCGGCCGCGCGCCGGCGTCTTCCGCTATGCCCGGTCTCCCTATGCCGCCATCAGCCTGCGCGACCGGCTGCGCGCGGTTGCGCGGGTCCTGGTCGGACCGCTCGGCGATCAGGGCCTGCTGATCGCCAGGGATCACTACCGGCAGCTCGGCGGATACAAGCCCGACCACAAGCGCGCCGAGACGCGGCTGCTGCGTCAGCTCGGCCGGTCCTCGCGGACGATGCTGCGCAGCCGGATCGTGATGGTGTAAGCGGCACGACCATACTTGCCAAAGTCAACCAATTGGTTGACAATGGCAAATATTGGAGGCGCCCCCATGAATTCCACCCCAGCCGACGGCCAAGTCGCCGCCATCCGCGCGTTCAACCGCTTCTACACCAGGAAGCTCGGCGCACTGGACCAGCATCTGCTCGACAGTCCGTTTTCGCTGGCCGAGGCGCGTGTGCTCTATGAGCTCGCACAGTACGAGGCCATCTCGGCCAAGGAGATCGGTCTCTCGCTCGGCCTCGATGCCGGCTATCTCAGCCGCATCGTCCAGAGCTTCGACGAGCAGGGGCTGATCACCCGCACGCCTTTGCCAACCGACCGCAGGCAGCAGCAGCTCGGCCTGACCGCGAAGGGACGGCAGGCCTATGCCAAGCTTGACCGCAGCTCGCAGAAGGAGATCGCGGCCATGCTGGCGCCGCTGGCGCCCTCCGTGCGCGACCGGCTGGTCGGTGCAATGACGACGATCGCGACCGCCCTGGAGCCGCAGCAGCCGGGCCGCTCCCCGGTGCTGCTGCGCAGCCATCGCCCGGGCGACATCGGCTGGGTGGTTTCACGGCATGGCGCCGTCTACGCCGAGGAATATGGCTGGGACGTCTCGTTCGAGGCGCTGGTCGCCGAGATCGGCGCACAGTTCATCAGGAGCTACGACCCGGCCCGCGAGCAGTGCTGGATCGCCGAGCTCGCCGGTGAGCCGGTCGGCTCGATCTTCCTGGTCAAGGGCAGCGACGAGGTCGCCAAGCTGCGGCTGCTGCTGGTCGAGAAGAAGGCACGCGGGCTCGGCGTCGGCCGGGCTCTGACCGAACAATGCATCCGCTTCGCGCGCGAGAAGAACTACAGGACGATCGAGCTGTGGACGCAGAGCATTCTCACCGCCGCGCGCGACATCTATGCCCGCGCCGGGTTTCGCAAGATCGCCGAGGAGCCGCACGCCATGTTCGGCGTCCCGCTGACCGGCGAGACATGGCGGCTGGAGCTGTAGCCGCGCGGCTAGCACAACAACCGCCGGTGGGCCGAGGATCACCTCCACAACAGGCTGCGCATGCCGATTGCGAAGTTCCGGCGCGCCGGTAGTATCGCGCCAAACTGGGGCGGGTATCGGCAGTGATGCAATCGATGATGCGTTCGAAGCTTGCGGCGCTTGTCGCGCTGGCAGGCGCGTTTGGGGTCGAGACTGGGACGGCGGCGCACGCCGCGCCCAAAGGGCGCGCAACGGTCGCGATTACGCGCACGACGGACTTCCTCTATCTGGCGGCGCCGGCGGCGATCGAGATCAATGGCGTTAAGGTGGCGAGCCTTGGCCGCGGCGAGAGCTATAGCGGCCCGATTGCGCCCGGCGCCACCACGATCACCGTGTCGACATGGTCCTCGCCGGGCTCGTCGAACATTCGTTTCACCGCCGTGCCCGGCAAGACCTACCGGATGGTCGTGGGGCCGCGCGGCCAGAATTTCGCGGCCAGCATGATGGGCGGCCTCATCGGAGCGGCGATCGAAGGCGGCGGCGCCTTCGAGATCGTACCAACGAAGTGAGACGCGCGATCAACGCGCGACGCGGCATCGCGCCGTGGCCCTACGCCGTCGCGCCCTGCGCCTTCGGCCGGCGCAGATGCTCGTCGAGCCGCGGCATGATCTCGACGAAGTTGCAGGGTCGCGTGCGATAGTCGAGCTGGGCGGCGAGGATGCCGTCCCAGCCGTCACGGCAGGCGCCCGGTGATCCCGGCAGGCAGAAGATGTAGGTCGCTCCGGCGACGCCGGCCGTGGCCCGGCTCTGGATCGTCGACGTCCCGATCTTGGCGTGGCTCAGCATGTGGAAGGCGATCGAGAAGCCGTCCATGCGCTTCTCGAACAGCGGCTCGATCGCTTCCGGCGTGACGTCACGGCCGGTGAAGCCGGTGCCGCCGGTGGTGATGACGACGTCGACGCCGGGGTCGGCGATCCACGACTTCACCACCGCGCGAATCTTCTCGACATCGTCGGTGACGATCTCGCGCGCCGCGAGCTTGTGGCCGGCGGCGGTCAGGCGGTCGCTCAAGGTGGTGCCCGACTTGTCGTCGGCGAGCGAACGCGTGTCCGACACCGTCAGCACGGCGATGTTGAGGGGAATGAAGCTCTTGCTCTCGTCGATCGCCATGAGCGCGTCTCCTACAGCGAACCGGCGCTGAACGTATTGCAGGCCTGCACCGTGCCCTGCTGATAGCCGACCATGAACCAGCGCTTGCGCTGCGCGGCAGAGCCATGGGTGAACGAATCCGGCACCACGCGTCCGGTCGCCTTCCGCTGCAGGGTGTCGTCGCCGATCGCCGAGGCCGTCGTCAGCGCGGCGTCGATGTCGCCATCCTCGAGGAAGCCCGGACGCTTCTTGGCCTCACGATTGACCCACACCCCGGACAGGCAATCGGCCTGCAGCTCGACCTTGACCTGCAGCGCGTTGGCTTCGGCCTTGTTGTCCGACTGCTGCTGCATCCGCGTGACGCGCGGCAAGATGCCGAGCAGGTTCTGGACGTGGTGTCCCGCCTCGTGGGCAATGATGTAGGCCGCGGTGAACTTGCAGGCGCTGCCCGAGCAGCCCCGGAAGCGCGTCTCGACCTCGCGGAAGAAGTTGGTGTCGAGGAAGATCTGCCGGTCCGGCGGACAGTAGAACGGCCCCATCGCCGACTGCGCCATGCCGCAGCGGCCGCCATTGGTGCTGTTGCGAAACAGCACGATCTTGGGCCCGGTATAATTCTGGCCGCTGGCCTGGAAGATCTCGCTCCAGCGGTCGTCGATCTCGCCGAGCACGCCGGAGATCATGTCACCCATCTCGTCCTTCGGCGCGCCGGTCTTGCCGGGCGACCGCCGGTCGGCCTGCTCCATCGGCGCGCCGCCACGGGTGATCATCTCGGCGCCGCCGATCAGGATACGCGGGTCGATGCCGAAGGCGTAGCCGATCAGGCCGAGCACGATGATGGTGCCAATGCCGAGCCCGCCGCCGCCGATCGGCAGACCCATACCGCCGCCCATCCCGCCGCCTTCGTCGCGACGGTCGTCGATGTCGTCGCTGCGACGGAAATCATCGTAACGCATGGCGGCCTTTCCTCACTGTCCTTGCGCGGCTCTGCGCGAAATGCCTAACGCGGCAAACAGGTAAAATTTCCACTGTGTTAATCAATAACCCGGCCGGCAAATTTTGCCTAGCGCGAGCCGAAAAATCCGGCATGTGCAACCTCCCCTCGCCGGGCGGCGGCGTGCGCGCGAAGCGAAAAAGCCCATCGCAATCGCCACGTTGCGCAGAGATCATCGCGCATCGACGAACGGCTCATCATCGTCGGTGCGCGTGATGAACGCGTGCGCATCGATGCGAAAAATTTTCCCGATTAAGTCCATTTTTACTTTGCCACGTCAATGTGTGGGCAGTCGGTTGTTAGGTCCCGCGTCGCCGACAGCGTCGCCTGAGTCAGAGTTCTTGAGTCATGGTAGAGTCGCGTCGCGGGGCGTCTGCAAAGGCGCCCCGCACTAAATTTCAGCCGCTTGAAGAGCAACGAATCATCGTCGGCGACTGCGTCGCCGAGATGTCGAAACTGCAGGCCGCATCCGTCGACCTGGTGTTCGCGGATCCTCCCTACAATCTGCAGCTCAAGGGCGAGCTCAAGCGTCCCGACGAATCGCAGGTCGATGCCGTCAACGACGATTGGGACAAGTTCTCCTCGTTCGCCGCCTATGACGACTTCACCCGCGCCTGGCTGCTCGCCGCGCGCCGCGCGATGAAGCCGAGCGCGACGATCTGGGTGATCGGCTCCTATCACAACATCTTCCGCGTCGGCGCGATCATGCAGGATCTCGGCTTCTGGATCCTCAACGACATCGTCTGGCGCAAGTCCAACCCGATGCCGAACTTCCGCGGCCGCCGCTTCACCAACGCGCACGAGACCATGATCTGGGCCGCGCGTGACGAGAAGGCGAAGGGCTACACGTTCAACTACGAAGTGCTGAAGGCCGCCAACGAGGACGTTCAGGCGCGCTCGGACTGGCTGATTCCGTTGTGCACCGGCGAGGAGCGGCTGAAGGACGCCGACGGCAAGAAGGTTCATCCGACGCAGAAGCCGGAGGGCCTGCTGGCGCGGGTGCTGCTGTCGTCATCGAAGCCCGGCGATCTCGTGATCGATCCGTTCAACGGCACCGGCACGACCGGGGCCGTGGCAAAACGCCTCGGCCGCCGCTACATCGGTTTCGAGCGCGACAAGGTCTATGCGAAGGCGGCAGAGCGGCGCATCGCCGCGGTCGAGCCGCTGCCGGAGGCCACGCTCGCACCGTTCATGACGGCCCGCGAAGCGCCGCGCGTCGCCTTCTCGGAGCTGATCGAACGCGGCATGATCGCGCCCGGCACCAAGCTCGTCGACTCCAAGCGCCGCCACGGCGCGCTGGTGCGCGCCGATGGGGCCATCATGCTGGGCGACAAGGTCGGCTCGATCCACCGCATCGGCGCGGTGGCGCAAGGTCTGCCGGCCTGCAACGGCTGGACCTTCTGGCATGTCGAGACGAAGGGCGGCCTCAGGCTGATCGACGAATTGCGCGCCGAGATTCGCTCCGAGATGTCCGTCGCCTGACGCTCACGAATTCCGGCGTTCCTGTCCGGAATAACGCGCCAGCAGGTCTTCGACCTCGTACTGCTCATCGTAGCGAGCGTCGTCGCGCGGCACGACCGAGACCTGCGCAGTCGACTGCGACGATTTACCCCTGCGTCCCGCCAGGGCCGGATAGTAGCTGTCCACCGGCGGCAGCTGCATGCGATCGAGCTCAGGCTCCGCCGGCCAACGCGTGACGCGCCGGGCGGCCGCCGGCTCGATGCGGAGCTGCCGCCTGCCCCGGGCGCGCGCAAACAGCACGCTGATCGAGAAGCCCGCAATCGCGACTGCGCCGAGGAAAGCGAACATCCGCGTCTTGGACGCATCGTCCCCGGACATGCCGATCGTCACGGCCGGCGACGCATCCGCAGCGGCCAGCGCCGGCGTCGCGGGAGCAGCCGCTTCCGCGGCGCTGGTGTCGCTGGCGGCAGCGAGCGTGTAGGAGGATGCGCGCGGCGCGCCGGGCTCCGCCGCTGCCTGCAGCGTGCCGGACTGGTCGGGCCAACGCGTCGCAACAGCAGATTCGTTCACAGCCGCGCCGACCGGGTCGGGCGCACCCGCCGACGCTGACGCGACGGGCGCCGGCGCGGCGACCGGTGCAGGCGCGGCCGGAAATGCAGCAACCGACGGAAACGCAGACGTCGCTGGCACAGACGCCGCAGCGGTCGGCGTCGAGGACACGACCTTCACCTCATCGGCGGCGTCCTTGGACGACGATTGGATCTCGGCACGTGCATTGGCCGCGGTCGACGAGAGCTGAGCCCGCTCCTTCTGCGAGGCGAGCTTGCGCGTGACCAGCGACGCGCCCTTCGCTTCGCGATCGTCATCGCGCAGATACCAGCACTGCTTCTTGGTCGCGCGATCGATGCGATAGAACCAGTGCTTCCCCGCCGGCGTCCCCGCAGGCTTTGCAAGGCATTCGTCTGCAGCCGATGCCGGTGTAAACTCGATTGTCGTCGCAGCCGCTCCCGCCAGCACGGCGATAGCAACGCACGGCAACAAACTCGTCGTTCGATTCGTCATCAGACCTCCGACGATTCAACGCGCCCCCGTTGCGCCGTTTCGGCGATGACTTCGTTCGGAATAAGGCTGCGGAGGTTCCATTTGTCGAAACAATGTTAGAACAGCGGTGTCCTTTGGATGCGTTCTAATATTTTCGGGCTGTTTTGTCGCAGCAACAGTGGGATAGTCGATGCTGTGTCTCCCATCGTGCGTTATGTCGCTCACGACAAACACGCGGATGTGAGAAAACCCAAGACTGCAATCATGAATGCCAATCACCGCGACGCGCAAAGCCGACTTTGATGCGCGTGCGACTCATTTGATCTTCATCAATGCCTTCTCGACGACTTCGCGCGTGTACGGCTTCTGAATCACCGGCATGTCGGACAGCTCCGCAGGAATCGGCGCACGCTCGCCATAGCCGGTCGCGAACATGAAGGGCACGCCGAGTTCCTTCAACCGGTGCCCGACCGGCAGGCTGCTCTCCGCGCCAAGGTTGATGTCGAGCAGCGCGAAGCTCGGCACCGCGCGCTCGATCGACTTCAACGCCTGATTGACGGAGGCCGCGGTGTCGATGTGCCGCGCACCCAGCTCGAGCAGAATCACTTCGGCGCCCATCGCGATGATCAGATTGTCCTCGACGATCAGCACCGTACCGGACAGCCGCGGCGTGTCCTCTTCCTTGAACTGATGACGGGAGGGAGCGCCTGTCATCGCCGGCACCATCTGGACGAAATTGGCAGGGATCACGAAACGCGCCTGCACGCCGAGCAGGTCGAAGCGGATCTCGGCGTCGCCCTTGAGGTCGAACGGCACCGAACGCTCGATGATGGTGGTGCCGAAGCCGCGCCGCGACGGCGGCTGCACAGGCGGGCCGCCGCTCTCCTTCCAGTCGATGACCAGGCTCGAGCCGGGATCGAGCCGCCAGATCACCTGCACCTGTCCGGTGGAGTCGGCCAGCGCGCCGTATTTCGCCGAGTTGGTCATCATCTCGTGCACGACGAGCGCGAGCGTTGCGAACGCCTTGGGGTCGAGCGCGACATCCGGCCCTTCCATCAGCACCCGCCCTGCCCGCGAACCGAGATAGGCCCCCGCTTCCGATTCGAGCAGCGCGCGCAACGCGACCGGCGCCCAATTGAGATTGGTGATCTGGTCGTGGGCGCGCGCCAGCGACTGAATGCGACCGCCGAGCACGGAAGCGAACTCCTCGACAGAGCTCGAGGTCTCCTTGCTGTGCGCGACCAGGCCGCGCACGAGGCTGAGGATGTTGCGGACGCGGTGATTCAGCTCCGCGATCATCAGCTCCTGCCGCTCCTGTGCGCCGCGGCGCTCGCGCGCGGCGAGCTCCGAAAGCTGCAGAATCACTTCAAGCAGAGTGATGCGCAGGCCCTCGGCGATGCGCAGGTCCGCCGAAGACCATGGCTTCGACTGGCCGGCCACCGTCTGCTGCCACAGCTCGAAGCTCTTGCGCGGCGTCAGGCGCGGCCCGAGCGGCCCCTCGGCATAGGTCTTGTTCGGATCGCCCGCCCAGTTGACCGAGCGCAACACCTCGCGGCGGAAGAAGATCAGGCAGTCGCGCGGCGTGCGCGAGATCGGGACGGCGAGGAAGCCGGCGGCGCGATCGCGGAATACCTCGCCGGCCGCGTACACCTTGGCAATCTCGGCGCTGGCGCAGATGCGGCCGGGGGAGGTCCGGTTGATGAAGCCGATGAGGTCCTGCACCTCCTCTTCGGTCGGCGTCTCGCCCTCGAGCGTGATCTCGTCGTCGGACCACACGGCGATGCCGTCGCACTCGATCATCTGCCGATAGTCGGCGACAAGGTCGAGGATCGCGCGCTTGCTGTGCGCCTGCGCAGCCGCGCGCTCGATCAGCCGTTCCTGGATCTGATGCGCACGCGCCTCATAGGCGACGTCGGTCTCGCGCTCGCGCGCCTCGAGCAGCCAGGAGTACATCTGGCCGAACAGCTCGGCCGCGGTACGCTTCTCGAACGACAGATGATGCGGCGCATAGTGATGGCAGGCGAACAGGCCCCACAGCTTGCCTTCGCGCAGAATCGAGACCGACATCGACGCGGCGACGCCCATGTTGCGGAGATACTCGATGTGAATGGGCGAGACCGCGCGCAGCACGCTCATCGACAGGTCGAGCAGTCCGGCATTGTGCGTAGGCGTCGACTGCAGCGGCGCAGGCGCGGCGTTGATGTCGGCGATGATCCGGAGCCAGTTGCGCTGATAGAGCTGCCGCGCCTGCTTGGGAATGTCCGAGGCCGGATAATGCAGCCCGAGGAACGGCTCCAGGCCGGAGCCCGCGACCTCGGCGATCACCTCGCCCGAGCCGTCGGGATGAAACCGATACACCATCACCCGATCGAAGCCGGTCAACAGCTTGAGCTGGCGCGCCGCCTCCTGCGCCAGATCCATCATCCCCGTCGTCTTGCGGATGCGGCCGAGCATCAGCCGCACCAGTTCGCCGGAATTGACGCCGGGCTCGATCAGACTGGGCTCGGCCTCGACGACGAGATACGCACCGGAAAAGTGGATGGCGAGGTCGAAAAGCTTGCCACGACCCTGCAGATCGACGCCGAACACGCGCTCGACCGCATCCGGGCCGCTGAGATAGTCGACCCTGGCACGGATCGCGGCCGCGGCCGCCTCCGAGAGCACGGCGTCGAGCGGCTGCTGCAGCAGCCATCCGAGGTCGCCGCCGAGAAAGTCCGGCGCGTTCTCCGAGGCCATGCATATGGTGAAGTCCGACACCAGCGCCAGCAGGAATCCGAACGGCTGAACCGTCCCGGGAACATGGATCGGCTCGCGATCGCAATTGGTGAGGTTGACCGGCTCGTTCATGCTGCTGCCATCGCCTTCGCAAACATCGCGAACGCTTCGCGTGCACTCATGATCACTCTGACATCGTCGCCGGGAGGAAGCGGCTCTTCCGCAAGCTGTGACAGGAAGCTGCGCCACAGCCCCTGCCCCGCGCCGTGACGCAGATAGCGCGTTGCCCGTCGCACGCGGGGGTCGGCCGAGGCCGCGACGATGCGCAGCAGATAGGCCGCCCCGAGACGCGAGCCTTCCAGGACATAGAGCGTGCCGAAGACGAAGGCACGATCGAGCGGCCGCGCCGGCAGCTCCATGGGAACGATACGGCCGTTGAGATCGGCAAGATCGGCGCGGATCGCATCCGTGCGCCGCCGCCGGGTCCAGTCGCCGAGCATCGCGTCGGCGCCGGCACGGTCGAGCATCTGTTCCAGCGGCAACAGCACGGCCGCGCTCGCCTGCAGGAAGCGGCGATAATGCGCCGTTGTGGTCAGGTCGAAGCGGCTGAGGCGCTCGTCGAGGGCATGATGAGCCGCCGACGTGGCGGCCTTCAATCTGTCGCGAATGCCCTCGGTGCCGTCAGCGGGAATTGGATCATCGGAAATGGCAGCCAGCGACATCAAGGGGCTCAGAAAAAGGAGATGGGGCCGCACGGCGCGCCACGGCCTCATGCAACGTCACTGGAACGGGTGAGTTCCCGCTCCAGCTCTCTTTTTCCGCCACCATGGTCCGGCTCCCCGGTCCCACAGCCGAGTTCCCCTCGGTTCCCGTCGCGCTGGGCACGTCAGCGGTCCGCAGGCACCACAGCCGCTGGCGGACCCAGCACGATTTCGATCAGCAGCGTATCGCAATATTCGACCCATTCGGTGATGCGGCCATTGTCGAGCCGGAGCACGTTGCAATAGCTGTTGTCGTAGGCGCGCCCATCGGCGGTCGTATTGCGGCCTCGCGCCTGGACCACGACGTGATCGCCTTCCGCGATCAGCCGCACCGGAATGGTGGTGATGCGGCCGAGCCGCGCTCGCAGCGGCGCGAACAGCTCGGCGAGAACGGTCTCTTTGCCGTCGTAGCTGCGCGACCACGATCCGCTGCCCATGATGACGAAGCGGAAATCGTCCGACAGATGCGCCAGCAGCGGCTGCGGGTTGCTCTTGGCCAGCTCGTCGAACACGTGCTGCACGATCTGCTTGTTGTGGTGACTTAGGGTGTCCCCGGCGCTCATCGGTGGTTCTCCCTTGAATTCGATGATCGTCGCATCAGCTGGCCTGCCGGAGCGAAGCCGGGAACGGTCCCAGCACCGCCTCTGTCAGCGCCGAGTCGCAATATTCGCGGATTTCCACGATGCGTCCCTCACGCAATCGGAAGATCAGGCAGTAGTCGTTGTCGTAAGCCCGCCCGGCCCTGGTGCGCATCTCGCCCTTGGCTTCGACCACGACGAGGTCGTCCTCGGCGATGAAGCGCAGCGGAAGCGTGCGGCGTCCCTCGGCCAGAAGGCTGGCGAGGTGACCGTGGAGATCGCGCAGCAGCGCCTCCTTGCCCCTGATCGTCTGCGACCATGAATATTGCCCGGTGATCACCATGGTGACGTCGTCGGCGATGGCCGCGACGTAGGCGGCGCGGTCGCCGGCGGCGGTTTTCGCGAGCAGCTCCTGCATCAATTGCTTGTTGGCGCTGGCGGTCATGACATCGTTCCTCCCGAATTCCTCGTGCGACAGGGGGAAGCATGCGGCACGGTCCTGCATTCTTCCAATCGATATTGAATATGATATCAATTCGCCTGATGAATTTGGCCGCACTCGATCTCAACCTGCTGGTGGCGCTCGATGCGCTGCTCCGCGAGAGCAGCGTCAGCCGGGCCGCATTGCGCATCGGCCTGTCCCAGCCGGCGACCAGCCACGCGCTGCAGCGGCTGCGCGATCTGCTCGGTGATCCCCTGCTGGTGCGGACCGGCGCGCGAATGGAGCTCACGCCGCGGGCGCTCGCGCTGCAGGCGCCGCTCGCGCAGGCGCTGGACCAAGTGCGCGGCCTGCTCGCGCCTGATGTCTTCGACGCCATCAGCAGCGAGCGTCAGTTTCGGCTGATGATGCCCGATCTCGCGGTCGAGTTGCTGATGCCGTCCTTGATGGCCAAGGTGACGCGCGCCGCACCCAATGTCCGCATCGACGTCGTGCCGTGGCGGGGACCTGCGATCTTCCATGCCGAATTCGCGCGCACCATCGACATGGTGATTTCGATCGGCAACGCCTTCAAGGGCTTTCACCGCCAACTGCTCTACACCGACAGCGATGCGCTCGCCGTGCGCCGCGGTCACCCCGCCGGATCAGGTCTGGCGAAGCGCGAGAGGTTTCTCTCGGCGCGCCACGTCGCCGTGGTGCTGCGCGGCCAGAGCGAGGACCTGATCGACAGCTGGCTGCGCAGCAAGGGCTGGGAGCGGCGGATCGCGCTGGTGGTGCCGAGCTACATCGAGGCGCTGCACGTCGCCGCGCGCACCGACCTCGTCGCCTTCGTGCCGCGCCGCCTGATATCAGCGCTGGCGCGGCCGTTGTCGCTGGCGACCGTGACGCCGCCGCTCGATCCCGGCATCGACGAGCAATTCATGTTCTATCCGACGCGGGCCCAGGTCGAGCCGGGCTCGATCTGGCTGCGCACGCTGATGCTGGAGACCGGCCGCGAGCTGGGCGGCGCGCCTCCACGCGCGACGAAGGGATGAGCCGGCGGTGCGGGCGCCGCCCGGCGCGTGTGTCCGCGGCCGTCAGGCCGAGACCTCGGCAAGCGCCTTCTTCACCGCCGGCCGTTCAGCCATGCGCTTGAAATGAGCGGCGACCTTCGGGAAGGCGTTGATGTCGACGCCGTCGCCCTCGAGCCATTGCGCGATCGTGAACAGATAGGGATCGCAGATCGTGTACTGCTCGCCCATCACCCAGGGACCGCGCAACATCTTCTGCTCGATCAGCGCGAAGCAGGCACCCATCGTCTCCGGCACCTTCTTCTTCATGTCGGCGAAAGAGGAGTCTTCGGTCGCCCAGCGATAGCCGCGCATCTTGTGCGCGTGGGCGATGTGGACCGTCGAGCAGAGATAGCTGGTGAACGACTGCACCTCCGCGAAGGCGAAGACATCGTCGAGCGGTGCAAGACGAGCCTCCGGGAAGCGCTGCGCGATATAGGCGAGCATCGCCGGCGTCTCGGTCAGAACCCCCTGCTCGGTCACCAGCGCCGGAACGCGCCCCTTGGGATTGATCGCGAGATAGTCCGGGCTTTTCTGCTGGTTGGTCTTGAAGCTGAGCTTCTCGGCGACGTAGTCGGCGCCGGTCTCGGCCAGCGCGATGTGTGAAGCGAGCGCGCAGGTGCCTGGCGCCACATAGAGCTTGAGCATGGTGATCCCTGACAAGACGAGACGCGAACCTAGCGGCGGCGGCATCGGCCGTCCACCCGCTGTCGAGGGAACACGTCTGCGCAGCCAGCATGCGCCGGCGGTCGGGCAAACGGCAAGGCGGCCTCAGGTCACAGCGGCGCCACATCCATCGTGTGGACCGCCGTCGGGAAGTAGCGGAAGCCGTCACCGGCCTTGCCGATGTGCCCGATGCCCGGCCATGGGAAGTGATAACCGAGAATCCGCGTGCGGTTGGCGGCGAGCATGTCGAGCACGCGGACGCGGGTCTTGGCGGCCTGTTTCGGGTCGGTGTCATAGGCGAACTCGATCAGCGGCTTTTCGATCAGCAGCACCGGATGATGGGAGATGTCGCCGATATAGGCGAGCTGATCCTTGCCCGACTGGATCAGGAAGATCGTATGCCCGACGGTGTGGCCCGGCGTGAACATCGCCTGGACGCCCGGCAGGAACTCCTGGCCGTCCTTGAAGAAGGTGATGCGGTCCTTGACAGGAACGAGATTGCGCACCGCCTGCTCGTAGAACGCCTTGTAGTTGGGGCCGACCTTGGCCTCGTCGGTCCAGAAGGTGAAGTCGGCTTCGGAGATGAACAGCTCGGCATTGGGGAAGCTCGGCTTGCCGTCCGGGCCGATGACGCCGCCGCAATGATCGATATGGGCATGCGTCATGACCAGCGCATCGACGTCCTTGGCCTCGATGCCCGCCTGCTTCAGGGTCGTCAGCATCTTGCCGGTGGTGTCACCGAACAGCTTCGAGACACCCATGCCGTTGTCGAAGATGATGATCTTGTCTCCCGTGTTGAGCACCAGGATGTTCTGCTCGAGGGTCGCGGCGCCTGTCGGCAGAAAGTTGCTCGTCAGCATCGCATCGAGGTCACCGGGAGAAATGCCGAGGAACGCCGCATGGGGATCGCCAAGCGGCAGCACGCCATCGGAGATGATGGTGGCCTCGGCCGAGCCGAGCTTGAAGCGGAAGAACGTCGGCGCCTGCGTGTTCAGGAACGGCCCCTTGGCCAGGACGGGACTCGTGAGACCGTACAGCCCGGCCGCAGCGCCAAGGCCCAGCATCGAACGACGCGAAAATCCTGTTAGCTTTGTCATCTTTGCCTCCCCAAATCGATCTTATTCCTTGCTCGCGTTGGTCCGAGCTGCCGATCATGACGTTGTCACTTCAACAAGGTGCCGACGCTTTCCCCTTCTCGATCAGCACGCCCGTTCTCGATGAGCACGCCGCTCATGGTCATGTGCAGCACCGGTTTCCGCGCTCAACCCTCATGGTGAGGAAGCGCGCAGCGCCGTCTCCGGACGATGCTACGCATCGCCGGGAGAACCATGAGGCCCCAGGGTGGCCTCGCCCTTCGAGACGCCCGCCTGCGGCGGACTCCTCAGGGTGGGGCGCAGCAGCTCGGAACACGTCTGCGCGCTCGAAGAGCATGACCATCAAACACAATCTAAGATTATCTACATCTGCAATGCAGTCGCAACGTAAAAGACAAGCCAAGCGAAAGCGCTGCAGCCGCGAAACTTGGCGCAGCATCGGCGGTTGCTTGCAGAATGATCGTTCCAGGCGACGCGACGCAGGGTCCATCGGCGCGGATCGGATGTCTGGCTATGCGAGTCAGGCACGCCCCTGCCATTGAGAAACAGTGTTCCTGTCGATCGATGGCGAAACACGACAGACGCGACCTCGCCGTCTCGCGGCGCGAAGCGCCCGAGCTGTTGCCGAGAAGGACCCTCGCAAAGAGGAGGGCGCAGGGAATGCCGGGTGCTGGCCGCAACCCATGGCCCGCCTGCAACAAAGAAAGCAGGCGGCAGTCACCACAGGTCCAGCCGGTCATCCGGCATTCCCTGCGCGATGGGCTTCCGTCTTATACGTGATCTCCCCGGGGACCGGCTGTCTTGCCCCCGTCACCGGCGGATCATTATCACCGCCCGCTTGGCATCAGCACCGGGATGCCAGGACCACACGATTTCAACGTCCGCGAAAGACCCCGCACCCGCTTCACGCCGGCGAGCCGACGCAGCGCTGCACGAGACCGGTCGACGTCGTTCGTCGGACGACGCCGTCGCAGCCACCGCATCCCGCCCCGCGTGTCGTGACGACGCGTACGCCCCTCCTGCCGGGACGGAACGGGTGGATAAGACACCTGATTTGGGGGGAGAGTCAAGAGGAATTCCGAAAAACGGAACTTGCGTCTGGATGACTGCCAGGGTTGGCCCGCTGCAGTTGCCTCGCCGCCTCCCGCTCGTCGGAGCAGGTTTTATGCAGCGTCACCGTAGCTCTGTAACTCTCCAATCCGCTCCCTGGGGGCATGGATGCCGGCGTTCGCCGGAACGACGGCGGAGCGTGTCGGTACGGTCGCCGGAGCAAGATATCTCGGAACGTCCTGCGTGTCCGGCAAGCTTGAGGTTATTTGGCGAGCGCCTTCGCCGCCTCGACCAGCCGTGCACTCGCGCTTGCGGTGGCGAGCAATACACCGGCATCGCCAGTGAGGCGTGCCTCCATGAAGGCTATCGTCTTGCCGAGTTGGAGCACCCGCGCCTCGCCGACGATCGGTCCAGGTTTTGCCGGCGCAAGAAAGTTGACGGTCATGCTGACGGTCGCCGTGTAGAGCTGGCCCTCGGTCTTGATGAAGACCGCAGGTCCCATCGTATCGTCGAGCATCGATGCGAGGATGCCACCCTGGATGAATCCGGCCGGGTTGCAGAACTCCGGCTTGCCGTCGAAGCCGATCTTGATCCAGCCCTCAGCCGGGCGGCCGTCGATCAGCCGCCAGCCGAGCAACACGGCGCAGGGCGGCGAAGCGAGCGTGTCGATTGCGGTTGCGATCATGGGTGCCTCCTCGGTGCGCCCAAGTTCTAAATGTCCGCTGCTGCCAGCCCTGTGTCAGCAGCCGAAGTCGCCATCGACGAGCGCTATCCAGGCGCGGCTGTCGGGCGCTGATCCAGGTCGTTGTTCGAGGCGTGAATCCGCTCTCTCTCACCCGGGCCCCTCACGCCGGCGCTTCCGCTCAAGCTTCGCGACCATGCGCGCGCCAAGCCTACGCGCAATCGATGGGAAGAGCCGAAGGCCGAGGACGGCCAGCCGGGCACGCCCACCCGGAACGATGAAATGCCGATCGCGCTGGATTCCCCGCAATGTATCCGCAACCACGAGGTCCAAGGGAGTTCTCGGGATGGTCAGCGTATGTCTCCGGTTCTCCGGTGTCCGATAGGAATCGAGCTCCGCGACCATCGGCGTCTCGAACTCTCCCGGGCAGACGAGATGAACCTTGATACCTTGGCGCAGCAGCTCGTAGTGCAGGCATTCGGTGAAGCCGACCAAGGCATGTTTCGTAGATCCATAGGCGGTGAAACCGAAAATGCCGGTTAAACCAGCGATCGATGCTATATTGATCAACCGCCCGCCAGTGGCGCCCAGATGGGGTAAAGCAGCCCTGGTGACGTTCACCACACCAAAGAAATTGGTTTGCATCACGTCCCGGAAGTCATTGTCGGTGAGGGTCTCGAACCGCCCCTCGCGCATCACGCCGGCATTGTTGAACACCATGTCGATCCCGCCTCGGCGACGAGCAACCTCCCCGATGGCCTGGAACGTCGCAATTGGATCGCCAACATCGACGGCCTGAACCTCGATATCGGCGCCGGCGTGTCGCCGACGAAGTTCGTGAGCCGCGAGGTCCAGATTATCGGTCCGCCGCGAGAGGAGCGTCAGCCGAGCGCCTTGAGGGGTAAGCGCGTTCGCTATCGCAAAGCCCAGGCCTGTCGTTCCCCCGGTGATGACAATGCTAAGTGAACGAAACATGTGAGAATCCTTGCTGAGCTTCCCAGGTGCCGTTGCTGAGCAGGACTTCGGACAAGCTCCCAGTGCCTGAAGCCTCCGGTGAGACCCCGCAGGGCGACGGCGCGTCGCCGCAAGGCATGACCACATCGTCTTCGTGCTGCCACATCCGAGCTATTCCGATTGGTATTTGAGCGACAGCGGACCGCATGCCGGGCTGCGGTCAATCGAGCGCAGCGGCGATGCGGTCGGCGAGGGCGAGCAGGGTTTCTGGTTTACCCATCGGCGCCTCCCCGTGGCCCTTCATCGGCACGTCAGCCCAGCGAGGTATGATGTGGAAATGCAGGTGGAAGACGGTCTGACCGCTGGCAGCCCCGTTCAACTGCACGATCAGGAAACCCTCGGGTGCGAGCGCCTTGACCACGGCCCGGGCGGTGCGTCGGGTGGCTACGGCCATCCGAGCGAGCACGTCCGGCTCCACGTCCAGCAGGGTGCGGGAGGTCGAGGTCTTCGAGATCACCAGGATGTGCCCCTCCGACTGCGGAAAGGCGTCCATGAACGCGAGGACGTGATCGTCCTCCCAGACCTTGGCGGCGGGGACTTCGCCGCGAAGGATTCGGCCAAAGATGTTGTTGGGGTCGTAGGGGGCGGTGAGGGTCATCTGGTGCTCCGGAGGATGGGAGAGGCTGCGGTGGGGCGTTTTGTGTGACGGCGCGGCGCTCCATCGGCCGAGGACGCGTGGTCCGCGGCACGGCGGCGCAATCGCTGAGGGGGTCTCGCATGCCGGGCGCGGCGCGCGTGACACGGACCGTCGTCTCTTAGTCTGGCCGAGGCTGACCGGGTGCGTGTTGCAAGCGGGCTATACCGTGTAGGCGGCATTTCCAGATGCCGGCCACGGCAAGAAGCCGCCACAACTCAACAGTCGCAATCAAGAGGGCGTTGGACATCATTTCCCCAAACAGATCTTTCCGCTATGGACGCCGCGTACGACAAGAGCTTGCGCGCCCAGGTCGCTGGATTGCGTCGGCGTGAATCTTCTCGCAGCATAGACGTGTGGAGGAATGGTCGCTTGCCAGAATCGGCTACCAACTTCGACGAGAGAGCTTTGTTGTGCCTCTGGCCTCAGCGAATGATGTTCATCGGGCGTCCAGGTGCGCTGCCGCTGCACCGGCATCCAATATCGGTCTGCCTGGTGGCGCTTCAGGCGCCTCTGCGGATCGGCACCAGAATGGCCGGGGAAAGCCTGACCTGCCTCACGGCCATCGTCCCCGCAGGCTTGTCGCATACCCTTGATCCAAGCGGGGCGCCGGTCGCCGTGATATACAACGATCCTGACGATCCTTACTATCGGCGCCTCTCGCCCCATCAGGGATGTGGCCTAAGCTCACTGGACCCTGACATCGAAAGCTCGCTTATCGTCGCTGTGCGGAATCTCTACGCGTTGCATCAGGCCGGTCATAGACTACGCTTCGACGATTTCGATTTCGCGGCTGGACAGGCATTGGGGATCGAACCACGTCCACCACGAGTCGATGCGCGGGTCGAACATATCGTATCGATCATAAGGGCTGACATCGCCCGCAATCACTCGATCCAGGAGCTGGCCCGGCGAGTCGACCTTTCCCCCAGCCGCCTGCAGCATCTGTTCGTCCAAGAGATTGGGGTGCCATTCAGGACGTTCAGGATTTGGATTCGTTTCCGGCACGCTGTGGAGCGTGTGGGAGGCGGCGACTCCATCACGTCGGCGGCCCTCGATGCAGGCTTTGCGAGCTCCAGCCATTTCAGCCACGCCTTCAAGGCAACCTTTGGCGCGACCGCGGCCAGCGTGCTCAAGGACGCTCCGTCCAGGGTCCAGATTCGATTGATCGGGTAGCTACGAGGGCCGCCATGGGCGCGGCGCTGAGGTCATTCTGGTGAGGGACGAGAAGCTCGAGATCGTGCTTGAGAGCTTGATAATGGCGATGATGGGCACGCTTCGCTTTGACCACCTACAGATTTCCCTACCCCCAATTTGACGAGCGTGGCGTATCGCCCTCCCCTTGCTGCCCAACAGCTTGCCGTCGCGCACACGAAGCGTCCACGCGGCAGGGTCGCGACCCGCCAGGATGACGGTGACCGTGATTCTGGTGATGAGGGGTGACAGCACTTAGTTCACCGAAATGGTGGGCACGGCGCGCGCGAGAGCGCAGCATAAGGCCTGCATTGTCGGCACGCGTCTCATGACGACGGGTACGCCCCGTCTTGCCGGGACGGAACGGGCAGATAAGATACCTGATTTGGGGGTGGAGTCAAGAAAGATTCTGAAAAACGGAATCAGCACCCTGGAACGGAACGCAGCGATGGAGCAAGATGGCGCGCAAGTCGGGGCATTCTACGCCGTAGTTGAGGACGTTCCGTCTGTCCGCTCAGAGACAAATCACATCGATCTCTTGCTCATTCAGCGAGCGCGCGAGATCAGCGATATGACGATGATGCGTAAACAAGATAATTTGCCGCTGCTGTCCGGCCGTCGCCAATAGCCGAAGAGTGGCCAGCGCACGCGCGTCGTCGAAACTCGCCAGCAAATCATCCCCAATGAACGGCAACGCTTCCGAACTGCGGCGCTCAAGCAGCGCGAGACGCAGCGCCAAAAACAACTGGTCTCGCGTGCCCTCGCTGAGGCCGGCCACGGGGACACGTTCGCCGTCCTGCCGCTTCGCCACCAGCACCGGTTGGTCGTCATCGCCATAGGCGATGACCAGCCCTGCGAAGGCGTCGTTGGTGGCCATTGAGAACAACGTACTCGCGCGTGCGATCAGGGGATCTTGCACCAGGGCTCGATGCCGTTCGATGGCGCGCGAGGCCAGTCGAGCCGCCGCGGCGCGCAACAGCCAGCGTTCCGCGATTGAAACGAGCTCGGCACCGGCCTCGGCCCGCTCAGCCGCCAAGGCAGGCGCGTTCCGTCCCTTCAGCAGCGCACCAAGCAGACGCTCCTTCTCGTGGAGAATGACGGAAGCTTCAGCGATATCCTTCAGCAGTTGGCTCTGGCGCAGTTCCCCGCGAGCGATATCACCCGGCAGCAGGTCGAAATCGAGCCCTTCGCGCTCTCGACGCAGCGCATCTTCGTCGCGTCCGTCGGCGATCTCGTGCACGTCCCGTCGCAGCGCGACCTGCTCGCGCTCCATTTCGTGACGCGCCACCAGCCGTGCAATGGCATCGGACAAACCTTCGCGGTCGACGCCAAAGGTGCGGCAGGCTTCGTCGAGCAATCCGTCCCCGGCCTGTCGCTGCGCTGTCAGTGTCTGACGCGTGACGACGCGCTGCTCGGCGTTCCGGCTAAGCCGCACGCGGGTTTCGCTGGATTTGCGCGCGTCCGCAAGGGCCGCCGACAGCTTCGCCAACGACTCCTGCGCAGAGTCGCTCCTGAACTGCGGCGCGACGCGATCAACCAGGCGGAACACGTCGGCATCGAACGCCCTCAGGTTCGATTCCATCGTCTCGACGCGATGTCCTTCACCCTCACGCGTGGTTTTCGGCACTGGCACCAACTGCCAAACTCCGAGCGCCGCCTCGGCTTCCGCCGGGATTGCGGATTCAGCCAGACCGATTCCGGTCATGGCAGCGGGCCAGACGTCACGTTGCGCGGTCAACATTGCCTGTGCCTTGGCCAGCGCGGCTGCTGCCTCGGAGAGGTCACGCTCGAGCTGCTGCTGCTTGACTTCGCGCGCCTTCGCATCTGCCCATGCCGTCTGCAGGGCGTCGACGCGAGCCTTGGCTTCACGAAACAAGATCTCGGACGGCAGCGTAGTATCCGGCGATGCGCCCAAGCTGGCGAGGAAGCCGATCAATGCCGTCCTGCCGGCGCCGATCTCAGCGGCCAGAACATCGAGATTGACCTTGTGCGCATCCAGCCTGCCGAGCCGGCCAAGGATCTCCTCGACTTTACTGCGCCATGACTGCATCTCCGCAGGGCTGCGCGGCACGACACCCGCGGGTGCCCACCTCGCGCTCCAGGCAGAGGTTAGCGTCGTCAAGCTCGCCTGCAGGCTCTGCAACTTCACAGCCTCGCCATCAGACTTCGAGCGAAGAGCAGCAAGACGCAGCAGCGCATCCTCATGGAGGGCGGCGCGCTGGGTGTCGGTCAGCAGCGCGTCAGTCATATCGTCGATAGCATGAGAGGACTGCACGACCTCGGCAAAATGCGACTTCCGCGCCTCCCTATCGCCATCCAGCGCCGCGCCCAATGCGTCGAGCTGAATGTCGCGGAGCTGCCTCACACCGAGCAGATCAGTCCGGCGCGGCACCGTCCCGCCAGCACGCAGACGCGCCAGTTCAGCTTCGGTGTCGGCGAGCGATTGCCCGGTCGTCGCAAGCGTGTCGCCGAGCCGCTCGATCTCGTTCTCACAGACTGCGATGTCATGGGTAAACTCAGCAATCACCGCGACATCCGGCAACGGTAGGCCGCGCAACTGCTCCAAACCGGCGGGGGCGGGATCGAGGGCTGCGACGGCGCACTCCAGACTCTCGATCTCGCCGGTCTGCACCGCCAGATCGCGCCGATGACGATCCACCTGCGCGAGAATGTCGCCGAGCGCATCGAAGCGCTGACGGATCTGTTCGACATCGAGCGCGGCCTGATGCGGCCCCGCTTCGGTCGCGAATATGTTGCGCTCGCCCTGGGTCCGCACCTGCCGCGCCTCGGCCTCCGCCAGCGCCTGCGTGGCGCGCCCAAGCTGGGCAATCGCGTCGCGGGCACGCGCCACAGCGGCATCGGTCGGCTGGCGCTGCAACAGAAGGTCAACGGAGCCGAGACCGAGCCGTCGAGCCAACTCGGTGAGGCTTCGTTCCGCCTCGTCGCGCGCCTGGCGGCGTTTTGGAAGATCATTGACCCACTCGCGAACTGCGCCGAGCCGCTCGCGCAATGCGTCGATAGCTGAGGCTTCCGCAAGCACTCCGTCATCGATGGCCATGGCCGCGATTTCGGCAGCCTCGACGGCGTCAGTCGCGTCGAGCTCGGAAATTTTGCGGAGCAGGCCGACGTCGGCGTCGAATGCGCTGCGCCATGCGACCAGCAACTGCGGCGGAACCGGCGGTAGATCGGCGAATCCGATCAGTTCAGCCGCGACGCTTTCCAGCCGCGATAGCTTCGAGCGGACGCGCAGCGTCCGCTGCCAGCTCGACAGCTCGCCGCCGCTGCGGGCGTGCGCGTCATTCAGCTCGTCCAGCCTCACACGCGCATCCGCAACCGCGGCTTCGAGATCTCGCACCGCTTCGCGCGTCACGATCGCGTCCCGCAAGGCCTTGTCCGCCCTGTCCCGCCAATCAGCAGCGACATAGAACGGCTTACCGGCAGATTTGCGCGGGGTGAACAGATCCTCGGCTTCGCGCTGCAGCTTTTCCCGAACCTGCGATAGCGCGGTCATGCCGGCCGAACTTGCCGCCAGCGTTTCAGCAAGACGGCCCCCGGCCTTGAACAGCTCTTGTCCACCCTCGCGCAGCGCTTGCGCGGTGAGCCCGAACTCGCGGCTGAACGTCTCGCGCGACACGCCGCTTAGCAATGGAACCAGAATATCGTCGGGCAGCGCCTGCTCGTCCGCGTCGATGAGCGTATTCTTGTTGCCCTTGCGCCGGCGCGCCGAGATCAGCGTCCCATCGGAATGACGAAAGGTACCACCGATGCGCAGGTTCTTGCTCTCATGGCGGAAGTCGTAGTCAGTGCGCCCGCCGAAACCGAACAGCAGGTCGCCGATCGCAGACAGGGCCGAGGTCTTGCCGCCCTCGTTGGGGCCCAGCACGACATGCAAGGCGGCATCCTGCCGAAACGCCAAGTTACGGTCGGTGAAGATGCCGTAGCGTTCCAGACCGAGACGCTCGATCTTCACGAGATCTCTCCGGACAGAAACGCGCGGGCTTCATCTGCAAGAGCTTGATGGAGGTCGCCCTCCAGCAACTCCTCGTGCAGCTCCCTTGGCAATTTGGCTTTCACCGTCTCGACCAACTCAGCCAGCATCGATGCGAAGTCCGGATCCTTGACGACGACCTCCAGCAGTTGATCGATTTCGAGGCTTTCCGCAGGTGATAGTGACGCCACAGGCCGTGGAGGCAATTGGGTCTTCACTTTGAGCCGTTCAATCCAGCAGTCTTCGCCGAACTGAAGGGCGAGAGCGCGTATGTCGTCCTCGATCATCTCACGCCGGGCGACGAGTTGATTGTGCAGCGGAGTAGAGCCGGTCAACGTCAAACGGATCGCCAGCGGACGGCCATCCGCTTGGCCGTGCATGAGGGCAATCGCTGCGGAGATTCGCGCAACGATATCGTTCTCGCTGCCGACATTGGCGACGTCGACGGTGAAGTGCGCCCAGCGCGCCCCGTCGAGCGTCACTGGCGTCACCTCGACGATCTTGCCATCTTCCACGGTCACGCGCATCGCGCCCTTGGCACCAGTCTCGCGGATATTGCGGCCCTGCAGATTGCCGGGAAACACGATCCAGGGGTCACGATGCACGATTTCGGCTGCGTGAACATGACCAAGAGCCCAATAGTCGTAGCCGAAGCGCTTGAGGTCATCTTCGCTGCACGGGGCATAGCCGACGTGCCCCGGTCTTCCATCCAACGAGGTATGCAGCACGCCGATGTTGAGCCAGCCGTCGCGGCGTGCCGGATAGGTCGCAACGAACTCGTCAATTTGCCGGTTCGGGAAGCTGCGGCCATGCAGCACGACGCGATGAGCATCCAGCACAAAGCTGTCCGCTCTGTTCGAGGGAAACACCTTCACCAGGCCTGGATAGGGCAAATCCCGCGATACGACGCTCTCGGCATCGTGATTGCCCTTGACGATGAAGGTCGGAATGCCCTCGCGGTGCAGCCTGCTGACGGCGTTGACAAAGAAGTGCCCCGTGGTGACGTCTTTCCAACTGCCATCGAACACGTCCCCTGCGATGATCAGGAACGCCGCCTTGCTGGCAATTGTCTCTACGATCAATGCATCGACGGCGCGGCGGCCGGCGTGAGAAAAACGCTCCGCGACCGCCGGATTTTTGAGTTTCAGCCCGATCAGCGGACTGTCGATATGCAAATCGGCGGCGTGGATGAAACTGAAGCGCATTAGTTAGGGTGCTCTGAAATCTTCCGACGTCACCGGCACAAATTTCGCCGAACAACAAAAAAGAGTATAATTGGGTAATTCCTGTTAAGGTAGAATGTAGATTCGCGCAACTGGCATCGTTCACTCCCCCAACCCATGCGCCACGACCTTCCGCATCACGTTGGGCAGCGCCTCGCCGTCGAGCGTCGCGATCGGCACCCAGCGCATGCCGTCTGGCGCGCGCGTGCGGGCCGGCACGCGGGCCGCGTAGACCACGAGCTCCAGCGGAAAATGCGTGAAGACATGTGTGACGACGCCGAGCTTGCGGTGCCAGCCTTTCACACCGGCCAACTCTGGCGCCTGCGCCAGCGCGTCGGCGTCGTCCTGGCCGGCGCGCCACTCCGAGCCGGGGACCTCGGTCATCCCGCCGAGCAGGCCCTTCGAGGGACGCGAGCGCACCAGCAGCTCATCGCCCCTGACGACGACGAAGGCGGCGCCACGCCGCAGCGCGCCGGTCTTCTTGGCGCCTTTGCGCGGGAACGTCTCCTGGTCACCGCGCTCGCGCGCTGCGCAGTCGTCGTTCAGCGGGCACAGCGCGCAGGCCGGCTTCTTCGGCGTGCAGATGGTGGCGCCGAGGTCCATCAGCGCCTGCGCGCTGTCGCCGGCGCGGGACGGTCCGAGCAAGGTGGCGGCTAGCGCCTGGATCTGCGGCTTGGCCTGCGGCAATGCCTCCTCCACGGCGAATAGCCGCGAGACGACGCGCTCGATGTTGCCGTCGACCGGCATGGTCAGGCGATCGAACGCGATCGCGGCGATGGCCGCGGCAGTATAGGGACCGATGCCGGGCAGCGCGCGCAAGCCCTCCTCCGTGTCCGGGAAGGCGCCGTCATGCTCGCGCATCACGGTGACGGCGCAGGCATGCAGGTTGCGCGCCCGCGAATAATAGCCGAGCCCCGCCCACATCCGCAGCACGTCGTCGAGATCGGCGCTGCCGAGCGCAGTGACATCAGGCCAGCGGGCGACAAACTTCTCGAAATACGGCCCGACCGCCTTCACCGTGGTCTGCT
Organism: Bradyrhizobium sp. SZCCHNS3002; assembly: GCF_032377435.1. Lineage (NCBI taxonomy): Bacteria > Pseudomonadati > Pseudomonadota > Alphaproteobacteria > Hyphomicrobiales > Nitrobacteraceae > Bradyrhizobium > Bradyrhizobium sp. SZCCHNS3002. The sequence goes on along the minus strand of NZ_JAUHHY010000007.1, from coordinate 322,709 downwards.
GCAGCATGATCTCCGACAACCAGACCCGATACGGATCGGAGCGCTGTCCGGCTGGCGCACGCCATGGCAGCCGCCGGCGATGGCGGTCGTACCAGGCGAGAAGCTGTGCGGGACGCCCTGCTTCCCCGACAGCGATATCATGTTTGCGAGAAGCCTTGAGTTGAGCCACCCCTCCTCCATACGAGGAAACGAGCAACGAGACCAGAACCCTGATCCGGAAGTCCCCAACTCGTGGCAGAGCCAAATAGAATGCGCTCGCATTCTATAACGTCCCGCGTTATAAGTTCCGGATGATCCAGAGCTTCGCGGATCGCGAGACGGAGCTGATATGGAGCGGCCGACGGAGCCGGAGATTGCCGTCCGACATCCAGGATGTCGCGCTTCGCAAACTTCGTCTTTTGAATCAGGCGCGGGTTCTCGACGATCTCCGCGTGCCGCCGGGCAACCGTCTCGAAGCCTTGAAGGCTGACCGCGTCGGCCAGCATTCGATCAGGATCAACGATCAATGGCGAATTTGCTTCGTCTGGGATGATAGAGGACCGGCGCATGTCGAAATCGTCGACTACCACCGCTAGAAGCAACCTGCTGCACAATCCCCATCCCGGCGAAATCCTGCTGGAAGAGTTCCTCAAGCCGATGGGGCTGAGCCAGAACGCGCTGGCGCGTGCCGTTCACGTGCCGCCCCGGCGGATCAATGAAATCGTGCTGGGCAAGCGCGACATCACTGCCGACACCGACCTGCGCCTTGCCCGTTATTTCCGGATCTCGGAGGGCTTTTTCCTCGGTCTCCAGATGGATTATGATCTCATGCAGCGGCGCCGCGAGATTGCGCCGGACCTGAAGGCCATCCGGCCGCGTGCGGCCTGACGCCCGCGCCGTTGCGAGCATTGATCATGGCAAAGCCCGGCCGTCTCACCGCAAAGCCTCTCTCGCTGATGATGGGCGACGTGCTGACGGCCGCCTATGCCAAGCAGGGGTTTGCCGCACGTGAACTCGTGACACGCTGGCCGGAGATCGCGGGCCGCGACATCGCCGAGCATGCCCAGCCGTTGAAGATGCAATGGCCGCGGCCGGTCGAGGGCCAGCCGCAGGAGCCGGCCACCTTGATCCTGCGCGTCGAGGGGCCGATGGCGCTGGAGATCCAGCATTCCTCGGATGTGATCCTGGAGCGGGTCAACCGCTTCTTCGGCTGGCATGCCGTCGGCAAGCTGGCGCTGCGCCAGGGCCCGTTGACCCGGCCGCCGGTGAAGCGCCGCCCGGCCCCGCCCGATCCGAAGACGGTGGCGAAAGTCGCGCAGACCCTGACCGCGATCGAGGACGACGCGCTGCGTGACGCGCTGGCCCGGCTGGGCGCGGCCATCAAGCGAAATTGACGTTCGCCGTTTGATCCCGGCTTGAGCGCCGGCATTGCCTCCAACTGGGTTTCAAGCTAGCGAAAAGCCACGTCACGAGTGTTTCAGGCGCGAGATGCGCCCATTTCGGAGCAGAGCCTTGATCATCACCCGCCGCGCCTTCACCGCAGCCTTGTCGCTGACCGGCCTCGCCGCCCTGGCGGGCCTGTCCCCGCTGCGGCTGATCTCGGACGCGATGGCGCAGAGCGCCGCCGATGTCGCCAAGCCCCAGTCCTTGCCCGACATGGCGATCGGGCCGGCAGACGCCGCGGTGACCATCACCGAATACGCCTCCATGACCTGCCCGCATTGCGCGGCGTTCAACGCCACCGTGTTCCCGAAGCTGAAGGCCGAATACATCGATACCGGCAAGATCCGCTACATCTTCCGCGAGTTCCCGCTCGACATCAAAGCCGCCGCGGGCTCGATGCTGACGCGCTGCATCGCCAATGGCGACGCACAGAAGTATTTTGCCGTCACCGACATGCTGTTCCGCTCGCAGAACGACTGGGTGGTGAAGAACACCACGGAGACCCTGACGCGGATCGGCAAGCAGGCCGGCCTCAGCCAGCAGCAGGTCGAGGCCTGCCTCAAGGACCAGGCGCTGCTCGACAAGATCGCCGCCGACCAGAAATACGCGAGCGACATTCTCAAGGTCGATTCGACGCCGACCTTCTTCATCAACGGCGAGAAGATCAAGGGCGAGGCTTCGATCGAGGAGTTTCAGAAGAAGATCAACCCGCTTCTGAAGAGCTGATTCGAGAGACTGAGTCCGACAAGACACAGCGCGGCCCCTTCGTGGGGCCGCTTCTGATTCGTGGGCCGTTCGCCGCGAGAAAGCCTTGGAAAAGCGGGGCCGCCGGGTTGCCCTCGCGGGCGGCCATCGCCATTGTCCGGCCCCTAGAATGGGGCGCGAAGGCGACTCAGTCCACATTGACATTGCCTTCCATGGTATTGTCGGGGTTGGGAGATTCGTCTCCCGCCAACAGAGAATCTGTGCATGAAACTCACGCGTCTTCGTCTTCACGGTTTCAAGACGTTCGTCGAACCGACTGACTTCGTGATCGAACCCGGTCTCACCGGCGTCGTCGGTCCGAACGGCTGCGGCAAGTCGAATCTGGTCGAGGCGCTGCGCTGGGCGATGGGCGAGACCTCGCACAAATCGCTGCGCGCGGCCGACATGGACGCCGTGATCTTCTCCGGCTCGAACACGCGGCCCTCGCGCAACCACGCCGAAGTGGTGATGACGATCGACAACAGCGATCGCACCGCGCCGGCTGCCGTGAACGACCGCGACATTCTCGAGATCTCGCGCCGCATCGAGCGCGAGGCCGGCTCGGTGTATCGCATCAACGGCCGCGACGTGCGCGCCCGCGACGTGCAGATCCTGTTCGCCGACGCCGCCACAGGCGCTCGCTCGCCGGCCCTCGTCCACCAGGGCAAGATCGGCGAAATCATTCAAGCGAAACCCGAGCAGCGCCGCCGCGTGCTGGAAGACGCCGCCGGCGTCGCCGGCCTGCATGCGCGCCGCCACGAGGCCGAGCTGCGGCTGAAGGCGGCCGAGACCAATCTGCTGCGCGTCGAGGACGTCATCGGCCAGCTCTCCGGCCAGATGGAAGGCCTGCGCAAGCAGGCGCGGCAGGCGATCCGCTATCGCGAGGTCGCGGCCAAGGTGCGCAAGGCCGAAGCGACGCTCTATCATCTGCGCTGGATGGGCGCGCATGCCGACCTCAACGACGCCGCGCATGTGCACGATGTCGCGGTGCGCGAGATGGCCGAGCGGACCCGCGAGCAGGCCGAATCCGCCCGCATCCAGGCGATCCGCTCGTCGCACCTGCCGGCGCTGCGCGAGGCCGAGGCCCGCGCCGCCGCGACGATGCAGCGGCTGAAGAACGCCCGCGACCTGCTCGACCGCGAGGAGGTGCGCGCCAAGGAGCGCGTCGGCGAGCTCGACCGCCGCCTGATGCAGCTCACCGCCGACGTTGCGCGCGAGCAGCAGCAGAACCAGGATGCGCAGGTCGCGCTGCAGCGCCTGGAGACTGAAGACGCGGAGCTGAAGGAAGAGATCAAGGCGCGCGTCGAGATGCGCAGCGGCGTCGACGAGCGCGTCGCCGAAGCCGAGGCTGATCTGGCCGAGACCGAGCGCCAGTTCACCGAGCTGACGACGCAGCTCGCCGATCTCACCGCCCGCCGCAACCAGCTCGAGGCCAACGTCCGCAGCCATCGCGACCGTCTCGCCAGGCTCGACCAGGACATCGCCAATGTCCGCGCCGACGAGGAACGGCTGGCGCAGGAGACCGCCCATCTCGGCGATCTCGACACGCTCGCCGCTTCGCTCGAAGCGGCGGAGGAATCCGAGGCGCAGGCCGAGGCCGCCGTGCAGACCAACGAGTCGGCGCAGGCCAATGCGCGGCAGAAGCTCGAAGCCTCGCGCGCCCCGCTCGCCGAAGCCGAGAAACGCGTGCAGCGGCTCGAGACCGAGGCGCGCACCATCTCCAAGATGGTCAACAGCGAGACCAAGAACCTGTGGCCGCCGATCATCGACGGCGTCACCGTTGCCAAGGGCTTTGAGAAGGCGCTCGGCGCCGTGCTCGGCGACGATCTCGATGCCCCGGTCGATGCGTCCGCGCCGATGCACTGGACCGTCGCCGGCGCCGAGGTCACCGACCCCGCGCTACCCGACGGCGTCGAGCCGCTCGCCGCCTATGTGCAGGCGCCGCCGGAGCTGTCGCGCCGTCTCGCCCAGATCGGCGTGGTGTCGCGCGACCGCGGTGCCCAGCTGGTGTCGCAGCTGCGCACCGGCCAGCGGCTGGTGTCGCCGGAAGGCGACGTCTGGCGCTGGGACGGCTTCATCGCCGCCGCGCATGCGCCGACCGGCGCGGCCCGCCGGCTCGCCGAGCGCGCCCGCCTGATCGACATCGAGGCCGAGCTGGAGCAGGCGCGCATCGATGCCACGAACAAGCGCCAGGCGCTGGAGAGCGCCGAGGCCGAGGTGAAGGCTGCGACCGCCGCCGAGAGCGCCGCACGCGAAGCCTGGCGCGCCGCGCAGCGCGAGGTGAACTCCGCGCGCGAGCGCCACGCCAACGCCGAGCGCGAAATCAACCGCCATTCGGCGCGCAAATCGGCGCTGGTCGAGGCGTCCACGCGTCTCGCCCACGACCGCGCCGAGATCGCCGAGCTGCACCAGAATGCGCTGGAGGCGATCGAGGAGCTGCCGGCGACCACCGAGGCCGACGGCCGGCTGGCCGCCGTGCGCGCCGAGATCGAGACCAAGCGCCGCGCCGCCGCGCAGGTGCGCGCCGAGGCCCAGGCGCTGGCCCGCGAGGCCGAGCTCGCCGATCGCCGCGTGCAGGCGATCATCAGCGAGCGCAACGACTGGTTCAACCGCATCCGCGGCGCCGGCTCGCAGATCGCCACCATCGAGGCGCGCATCGCCGAGGTCCGGGACGAGCGCGCCGAGCTCGACAACGCGCCGGAGATCTTTGCCGAGAAGCGCAGCGCGCTGATCGACGAGCTTGCGATTGCCGAGGAGGAGCGCCAGGTCGCGGCCGACGCGCTGGCCGAGGCCGAGACCGCGATGGGCGACACCGACCGCGCCGCCAAGGCGTCGCTGGAAGCGTTGTCGAAGTCGCGCGAGGCGGCTGCGCGCGCCGAGGAGCGGCTGGAGAGCGCCAAGCGCCGCATCGGCGACGTCGAGCGCGAGATCCACGACATGCTCGAATGCGAGCCGCAGGCCGTCGCGGCGATGGCCGAGATCGGTCCGGACACGCAACTGCCGCCGCTGCACGAGATCGAAGAGACCTTGGAGAAGCTGCGCCGCGACCGCGAGCGGCTCGGCGCCGTCAACCTGCGCGCCGAGGAGGAGCTGACCGAGGTCGAGGGCTCGCACACCGCGCTGACCACCGAGCGCGACGACCTGGTCGAAGCCATCAAGCGGCTGCGCCAGGGCATCCAGAGCCTCAACAAGGAGGCGCGCGAGCGCCTGCAATCCTCGTTCGAGACCGTCAACGACCACTTCAAGCGCCTGTTCACCGAGCTGTTCGGCGGCGGCGAGGCGGCGCTGCATCTGATCGAGAGCGACGATCCGCTCGAGGCCGGCCTCGAGATCATCGCCAAGCCGCCGGGCAAGAAGCCGCAGACGCTGTCGCTCTTGTCGGGCGGCGAGCAGGCGCTGACCGCGATGGCGCTGATCTTCGCGGTGTTCCTCACCAACCCCTCGCCGATCTGCGTGCTGGACGAGGTCGACGCGCCGCTCGACGACCACAACGTCGAACGGTTCTGCAACCTGCTGCACGAGATGAAGGGCTCGACCGAGACCCGCTTCATCATCATCACCCACAACCCGATCACCATGGCGCGCATGAACCGGCTGTTCGGCGTCACCATGGCGGAGCGCGGCGTCTCGCAGCTCGTCTCGGTCGCGCTCGACGAGGCCGTGAAGATCCTCGACCAGCAGGTGGCGTGATCGTGCTGCGTCATTCCGGATCGCCGCGTCGGCGGCGCCCGGACTGACGCGTGGAGAGGACCGATGATCTCTCCCGATCTGCCCGCCGCGCTGAAGGCGTCCCTCGAAGCCAGGCTGCACGGGCAGTCGCGGCAGGATGCAGCCGCCCGAGCGGCCCGCATCTCGGCCGCCTATCGCAGCGGCGGCAATTCCGGAACGATCACGAGCGACGCCGACGCCATCGCCTATGCCACCGTGCGGATGCCGGCGACCTATGCGGCCGTCGCAGCCAGCCTGAACGCCGTGATGCAGGCCTGCCCGGACTTCGCACCGGCCTCGCTGCTGGACGTCGGTGCCGGGCCGGCGACCGCGAGCTTCGCTGCGGCGGAAGCGTTTCCGCCGCTGACCTCGTTCAACGCCGTCGATTCCAATGCAGCGTTGCGCGGGCTGGCGCTGACGCTCGCTGACGACACGATGCGCCTGCGCGACCTCTCTTATGCGCTGGGACCGGCGCGAGCGCTGCTCGATCGTGCCGGACGTGCCGATCTCGTCATCGCCAGCTACATGATCGGCGAGTTGGCGGACGCTGAACGCTCCGCGATCGTGGACGCGCTGTGGGCGACGACCGGCGATACGCTCCTCATCGTCGAGCCCGGCACGCCCGCCGGCTATCAGCGCATCATCGCGGCGCGCGACCGCCTGATCGCGGCCGGGGCTCATGTCGCGGCGCCCTGCCCGCACGCAGCCCCCTGCCCGCTGGTCGCACCGGACTGGTGCCACTTCGCGCAGCGGCTGGCGCGGTCCCGGGCGCATCGCGAGCTGAAGGGCGCCGACGTCCCGTTCGAGGACGAGAAGTTCAGCTTCATTGCCCTCACTCGCAAGCCGGCAACGCATCGGCCCGCCGCACGCGTGCTCGCGCCGCCGTCGGTCACCAAGGTCGCGACAGCCGCGAAGCTGTGCCAGGCGGATGGCGCTGCCCGCGTCGTCAGCATCCCGCGCCGTGACAAGCCCGCCTTCGCCGCCGCCCGCCGGTGGGACTGGGGCGACGGCGTGGAGCCGCCGCCGCGCCGCTGAATACCTGCCCGGCCGCCCATGGTTAACGTCCGGTCGAGTTTGTCTCTCATTTTCGCGATCTCGCGAAACCGGCGAGAAATCCGCGTTTGCTACGGTGAGCTGCAACGGGCGCTGACATGCGCTGCTCACAAGGGAATGCATTTCGATGTTCAGGACGATGACGATCGCTGCGATGCTGCTGGCTTCGGCAGGGACCGCCTTCGCGGGCGGCCATGGCGGTGAGTCCTCAGCGCCGCCGCCAGCCCCCAAGCAGGAAGGCCCGCCGGCCAAGGCGGTGATCGGCAAGAACGGGCCAGTTCTGACGGACCCGAAAGGCATGACGCTGTACTATACCGAGCGCGACACGACCGGGAACAAGTCGACCTGCGACGGCGATTGCGCCCAGAAGCGCCCCCCGCTGGCGGCGCCCGACAACGCGGTCGCGACCGGCGATTTCACCGTCATCACCCGCAGCGACGGCAAGAAGATGTGGGCCTACCGCTACCGGCCGCTCTACACCTCGCAGCTCGACAGCGCCCCCGGCGATATCAAGGGCAACGACCCCACGCAGCAATGGCGGGTCGCCCGTCCCTATTGAGCCTTGCGCGTCGTTGCCTCCGGCGCCAACTCGGCCGCCTGGGCGTCCATCGAACGGACCGGTCAGGCTAAAACGACTTGAACGGGCCTCCATCCTGATGCGACCAATGCACGCCGGTCCACCTGCGGACCGGCGGCGCCGTCGCGTGTCGGCCGCCTCGTCCTCCCGCCCCCTCCCTCGGAGCCCGTCATGTCCGGCTGGATCGTCCTCGGCATCATCGTCATTCTCGTGCTGTTCGCCCTTGGCGCCTACAACCGGCTGGTCGCCCTCAGCCAGCGGGTCGGCCAGGCCTTTGCCGACATCGACGTCCAGCTCAAGCAGCGCCACGATCTGATCCCGAACCTGGTCGAGACCGTGAAGGGCTATGCCGCGCATGAGCGCGGTACGCTGGACGAGGTGATCAAGGCCCGCAATGCGGCCATGTCGGCGCAGGGACCGGCCCAGGTCTCGGCGGCCGAAGGCCAGCTCTCCGGTGCGCTCGGCCGGCTGATCGCGCTGTCCGAGGCCTATCCGGATCTGAAGGCCAATGCGAACTTCCAGCAGCTCGCCAGCGAGCTGTCCGACATCGAGAACAAGATCGCCGCCAGCCGCCGCTTCTTCAACAACGCTGTGCAGGAATACAACACCGGCATCCAGCAGATGCCCGCCGCACTGTTCGCCGGCACCTTCGGCTTCACCCGCAAGGAGTTCTTCGATCTCGGCGCCAGCCGGGCCGACGTCGAGGCCGCGCCGAGCGTCAAGTTCTGATCCCGCGCCTTCCGCGCTGAAGGGTCCGACGCCATGGCCGCCTACGGTCTCTACACCCACATCGCATCGAACAAGACCCGTTCGGTGCTGCTGCTCGGCGGCCTGTTCCTGCTGATCTATGTGCTGGTGTTCGCCGGCGCGCTGATCGCGGAGGTCATGATCAACGGCAATGGCAGCGTCGCCTATTACATGAACGCCGCCACCCGCGACCTGATCAAGGCGCTGCCCTGGGCCACGCTGGGCGCGGCGGCCTGGATCGTGATCGCCTATTTCTTTCACCAGACGATGATCGACGCCGTGACCGGGGGCACCGCGGTCACCCGTCAGGAGCAGCCGCGGCTGTACAATCTGCTCGAGAACCTCTGCATCTCGCGCGGCATCACCATGCCGAAGCTGAAGATCATGGACAGCCCGGCCCTGAATGCCTTCGCCACCGGCCTCAATCAGCGGCAATACGCCGTCACCGTCACGACCGGCCTGCTCGCTGCGCTCGATGACAAGGAGATCGAGGCGGTGCTGGGTCACGAGCTCACCCACATCCGCAACGGCGACGTGCAGCTGATGGTGGTGGCCGTCATCATCGCCGGCGTGGTTGGCTTCTTCGGCGAATTGTTCTTCCGCCTGTTCACCAACATGAGCTGGGGCGGCGGCTGGGGCCGCTCGTCGTCGTCCTCCTCCTCATCCGACTCCGACCGCAAGGGCTCCGGCGGCGGGGCGATCATCGTCGTGATCATCGCGGTCGTGCTGATCGTGGTGGCCTGGCTGTTGTCCCAGGTGGTCAAGCTGGCGCTGTCGCGCACCCGCGAATACCTCGCCGATGCCGGGTCGGTCGAGTTGACCAAGAATCCGGACGCCATGATCAGCGCTCTGCGCAAGATCGAAGGGCGCGGCGAGCTGCCCGGCGCCACCTCCGCCGTCATGGAGTTGTGCGTCGACAATCCGCGCGAGGGCTTTGCCGACCTGTTCGCCACCCACCCTTCCGTCGATGCCCGGGTCCAGGCGCTGATCAAGTTCGCCGGCGGCCACGATCCGGGCCCGCTGGCACTGCCCACGGACGAGGCACAGCCGGACGACACCGGCGCCAACGCGACCGAAAGCGACGCTCCGCCACCGCTGCCGTCCGGCGGTCCCTGGGGCCAGGCCGATGGCCCGCCTACGCCATCCGGCCAGGGACAAGCCGCTCCCGAGGGACCTTGGAGCACACCCGCAACCGGTCCCTGGGGCCGGCACTAGACCCCTCCTTCGCAGCGGAATCGGGGGCGAATGCCGTGCGACGGGCAATCGTGCTGCCACTCGCTTGCAAGTGCTTCCGCGCCGGCACGAACGTTTGGCCGGAATGCCTCCGATTGCTCCGGCCCGCGGCGGCGAAGGCGCAAATTTCCCCGGTCCCGTGCTGCAATGAATTTGAATTCTCCAGCGTTTCTGCCATGTTCGCGCCCAAAGCAGAATGCAATGCGCCGGCCCCCTGGCCGGCCTCAGGGCTGAAGGACTTTCCATGGCGAAACCGGCAGTGGTTGTGGTGGGCGCGGACAAGGGCGGGGTCGGCAAGACCACGGTGTCGCGGACGTTGCTCGATTATTTCAGCGCCAACAACGTCCCCACCCGGGCGTTCGACACCGAGCATCCGCGCGGCACCCTGAAGCGCTTCCACCCGGAGATCACCGAGATCGTCGACATGAATTCGACGCCGGACCAGATGAAGATCTTCGACACATTGAGCGCGGTGGCGCCGTCAGTGACCGTGATCGACGTCCGCGCCGGCCTGATGTCGCCGACACTGGCCGCCTTGCGCGACATCGGCTTCCTCGACGCCGCCCGCTCCGGCCAGATCACCTTCGCGGTGTTCCACATCCTGGGCTCGTCGATCGCCTCGCTCGACGAGATCGCCGAGACCGCGAGCTACATGATCGGGGCGAAATATTTCCTGGTGAAGAACTTCATCAACAACACCAGCTTCTTCGAGTGGGACCAGTCGACCTACAATTCCTACTTCCACCGCATCAAGGACGCGACCGAGCTGACCATCCCGAAGCTCAACGAGATGGCGTTCGAGCAGGTCGAGGTGGCGTCGGTGCCGTTCCTCAAATTCGTCGCCAACAAGGGGCCGCGCGACGAGGCCGCCAACTACTCCTTCGTGCTGCGCGGCTATGTCCGGCATTGGCTCGCCAACGTCTGGAGCGAGTACGACCGCATCAAGCTGACCGACATCGTCGGCTCGACCAAGGCGGCGGCGCCGCGGCCGGCCGGGGAAAAATAGCATTCCCGTGACTGATGGGACTTTATCGCAACCGCATTTGACCTGATATAGGTCGGATGCCCGCGACGCCCGTCTACATCGTCTGCTCGCCCCGGCCGCAATCCGGGAAGACGCTGCTTGCGCGGGTCCTGAGCGAGTTCCTGCTGCTCAAGAACGGCCAGGTGCTCGCCTTCGACGTCACCCTGCGCGAGCCGTCGCTGCTCGACTTCCTGCCGCAGATCACGGAAACCGCGACGATCGAGGACACCTACGGCAAGATCCAATTGATGGACCGGGTGATCCTCAACGACGGTATCCCCAAGGTGATCGACCTCGGCTACTACTCGTTCGACGAGTTCTTCAAAATGTCCGAACAGATCGGCTTTTTGAAGGAGGCCGCACGGCGGAACGTGGTCCCGATCGTGCTGTACTGCGCCGAGGGCGACCGCGTCTCGATGCGCGCCTATGACGCCCTGCGGCGGCAGATCCCGAAGGCACAGCTGATCGTGGTCGAGAACGACCACGTGCTGCGCGAGGAGCTCCCCGACCTCTACAGCCGCAGCAAGCATCTGCGCATTGCCGCCCTGCCCGCCTTCCTCCGAACCTACATCGAGCGCTTCTCGTTCTCCTTCACCGGCTATCTGCGCCAGGAGAAGGACCCCTCCACCGAGCTCTATCAATGGATCCGGCGCAACTATTATGCGCTGCGCGAGATCGAGAACGAGCTCCTGATGCAGCGGTCCTGACGCCGCCGCGCGCGTTTCAGTGCCCTTCGAACGAGATCAGCGTGCGCACGGGCACGTCGAGCGCGCGCAGCTTGGCGGCGCCGCCGAGATCCGGCAGGTCGATGATGAAGCAGGCCGCCACCACGGTCGCGCCGATCTGGCGCAGCAGCTTCACCGCGCCCTCGGCCGTGCCGCCGGTGGCGATGAGGTCGTCGACCAGGATCACGCGCTCGCCGGGCTGCACCGCGTCGACATGCATCTCCATCTCGTCGGTGCCGTATTCCAGCGCGTAGGACATGCTGACCGTCTTGTGCGGCAGCTTGCCCTTCTTGCGGATCGGCACGAACCCGGCCGAGAGCTGATGCGCGACCGCGCCGCCGAGGATGAAGCCGCGGGCCTCGATGCCGGCGACCTTGTCGATCTTCGATCCGGCCCAGGGATGCACCAGCTCGTCCACCGCGCGGCGGAACGCGCGCGCGTCCGCCAACAGCGTCGTGATGTCCCGGAACAGGATGCCGGGCTTCGGATAGTCCGGAATGGTGCGGACCGTGTTCTTGATGTCCAGATCGAACGTCATCGTGCTCTCGCTACCTTGTTTTGCCGTGACCGCGAGGAATTCGTCATTGCGAGCGAAGCGAAGCAATCCAGGGCCGCGAAAACAACTCTGGATCGCTTCGTCGCTACGCTCCTCGCGATGACGGCGACCACCTGTTACGCCGGCTGCTTCAGCCGGAATGCATTCTCCACGATCCGCAAACCGACGGCATCGCCGAGCGACATCAGCGATTCCGGATGGAACTGCACGCCGCCGACCGGCAGCGTCTTGTGCTCGATCGCCATCGCCACGCCGTCCTCGGTTGCCGCCGTCACCGTCAGCACCTCGGGCATGCTGTCGCGCTCGACGAACAGCGAGTGATAGCGGCCGATCACGATCTCATTCGGCAGCCCCTGCATCAGGCGGCCGCCGCGCACCTGGACCCGCGAGGGCCTTCCATGCGCCGGCTGGGCGAGCTGGCCGAGCTGGCCGCCGAAATACTCTCCCATCGCCTGCACGCCGAGACAGACGCCGAAGATCGGCAGCTTCTTTTGAAGCGCGGCATCGATGGTGGTCGAGATCTTGAAGTCCTCGGGACGGCCCGGCCCCGGCGAGAGCACGATCAGATCCCAGCTGCGCTCGGCCAGCATCTTCAGTGCATGGACATAACGCACCACCGTGACGTTGGCGCCGACCTGGCGGAAATAGTCGGCCAGCATGTGCACGAACGAGTCGTCATGATCGATCAGCAGCACGTTCTTGCCGGAGCCTGTCGCGTCCGGCGCCGTCGACGACAGCGGCTTCGGCGGATCGCCGCGCAGCGCCTGGAACAGCGCCGCCGCCTTGACCTGGCACTCGCGATCCTCGGCCGCGGGGTCCGAATCGAACAAACAGGTGGCGCCAACGCGCACCTCGGCGAGCCCGTCCTTCATGCGGATGGTGCGGATGGTGAGGCCGGTGTTGATCGAGCCGTCGAAATTCACGGCGCCGATCGCGCCGGCGTACCAGCGCCGCGGCGAGCGCTCATTGTCCTCGACGAACTGCATCGCCCACAGCTTTGGCGCGCCGGTGACGGTCACGGCCCAGGCGTGGGTCAGGAACGCGTCGAGCGCGTCGAAGCCCGGCCGCAGCATGCCCTCGACGTGGTCGACGGTGTGGAACAGCTTCGAGTAGGTCTCGATCTGGCGGCGCGCCAGCACCTTGATGGTGCCGGGCACGCAGATGCGCGCCTTGTCGTTGCGGTCGACGTCGGTGCACATGTTGAGCTCGAACTCGTCCTTCTCCGAGTTCAGGAGCTGACGGATCTGCTCGGCATCGCCGATGGCGTCGCGGCCGCGCGCGATGGTGCCGGAGATCGGGCAGGTCTCGACGCGGCGGCCGTCGGAGCGGACGAACATCTCGGGCGACGCCGACACCAGGAACTCGCCGTCGCCGAGATTCATCAGCGCGCCATAGGGCGACGGGTTGATCCGGCAGAGCCGCTGGAACACTTCCGCCGGCGAGCGCTCGCACGGCTCGGCAAACAACTGGCCGGGCACCGCCTCGAACAGGTCGCCGCGGGCAAAGGCGGCGCGGGCCTTCTCGACCGTGGCCTGGTACTCGCCCGGCGCGTGGTCGGCAAAGCCCTGGCGCGGCTCCTTCAGATAGACGCTGGCGTCGGTGTCGCGCGGCAGGCCTGATGTCGACTGGCCGTTCCAGGAGAAATCATAAGACAGCACGACGCCGCGGCCGGTGGCGCGGTCATAGGCCAGGAGGCGATCGGGCACGTAGAGCACGATGTCGCGCTGGTCCTTTTCGCGCGGCCGCTTCTGCACGAGGTCCTCGATCTGGAAGACGAGGTCGTAGGCGAAGGCGCCGAACAGGCCGAGCAGCGGATCGTCATTGGCGGACAGCGCGGCGATCATCGCCCGCACCAGCGACATCACGCTGGCGCGGCGGGTGCGTTGGTCCTCCTCGACCGGGGCAGGCCCGCGGACGATGTGTCCGGCCAGCCGCGCCGGCGAAGCCGCAGTAATGACCACGCAGGGCTCGCGCAACGTGTCCTTCAGGAACGCGATCAGCACCTCGCCGCGGCGGTTGAGCGCCTGCAGGGTGAAGTCGGTGCCCTTGGTTTCCAGCACCAGCGGTGGGTCGGCGAAGCCGAGGTCAAAACTCTCGTAGCGGCCGGGCACGGTCGTGCCCGAGGACAGCACCACGCCGCGGCGGCGGTCGAGCAGGTCGATCAGGTCGTCGAGCCGGCTGGCATTGCCGGAAAACTGCTCGACGGCGCGCGTGATCGCGAGCCCGCTGGAGGTGCGGTAGTCGCTGCGGGCCGGAAGGGCGAAAACGGTCCTGTTCATGGGGTCCTCTTGGGCGTCCTCTTACGGAATTTGCCGAGGAAACGCCACACAGGACCAACCGGAAGCCGCCGCTGCGTGGCGGCCCCTCTGCGATCGAATGTCAAATGAATCGCACCGGCCACCTCTTACAAGGTGCGCCACCAGAGACGGGCTGGGCGGACAAGGGTGCTCATGCGGCGGAACTGACCACGGGCGGCGGGCGGGGTCAAGGGGCGGCGGGGACACAGGTGGGGGTGGCGCTTACGTGTGCGCGTCTTTCTCCACCTCGTCATGGCCGGGCTTGTCCCACGGCTGTCCGGTTCAGCTTCCGCATATTGCGAGGCTCAACTGTTGTGGGTTTTTGGCAAGTTGGGGTGGCCCCGTGAGCAATTGATCGATGGGGCGGCGATGCATGAGGTTGGTGCGGACCAATCTGGCAAAGACCAAGGGGCTTTGGATTGCCTTCTGAAGGTCTTGCGCGAGGCGAAGCAAGAGGAAGGCGATCAGGGCAACGGCGATCTGGATACGAACGGCGTTCTCAGAAGTCCCGAGGAACCTGGTGATCTTGAGGGTCTGCTTGACCCAACGAAAGAACAACTCGATGGCCCAGCGGCGACGATAGAGGTCGGCGATCTCTTGAGCGCTGGCATCGAGGTCGTTCGACAGGATGCGCAGGATCTTTCCCGTTTCCAAGGTGACGCGCACTTCGCGCACCGCAGTCTGCATTGGATTGCGGCGGCTGTAGGCTTGGCGTTGTGGAAGGAAGCCGATGCGGTCGGAGAGGATGTTGCCATCCGCGATGACAGGCAACTCCTCCACGACCCGCAGCGGCGTATTGGATTTGAACCGGGTCACGATTCGACAACCGGCGGCGTCCAGTTGAGCCCACCAAGCATATTCATAATAGCCGAGATCGAAGACGTAGGTTGCTCCCGGCTCGATGGGCATCTGATGCGCTGCAGTATTGTCGTTGACGTTGGCTCCGCTGATTGCCGCATAAATCGGCCGGTCGGCGTCGGCATCATAGATCACATGCACCTTGGCACCGCAGACACCGGTAGAGAACCGTGCCCAGCCAGCGCTGGCTTCTGTCAGCCGTACGCTGGTCGAATCAATCAAATACGTCGTCTCGGCAAGCTTGCGGCGTAACCGGCGATGGGCCTGCTTCATCATGATGGCCAACAGGGCGGCAAACATCTCCGCAGGCCGATTCATATTGGCGTCCGCGAAAGTCGAGCGGCGGACAGGGCCCCCACCCAGGTGATAAAGCCGCGCGGTGTGGCTCGACAGCCCGGTGACAATCTCACGCAGACTGGAAGCCCCCGAAAGCTGGCCGTACAGCAGCGCCACAAATTGGTCTTTGGTGGAAAGCCGTCGAATCCGCGCGTCCGTGCCATGCTCGTCCACAAGCGCCTCGAAGCGATGCCAGGGGACCAACTTCAGAATGTCTCGGAATACTGTATTCTGATGCGGCATGGCGGGACCTTCCTGGTGTGTCTCGAACATTTGGCGATGCTCAAGACCGCAGAAGAATCCACGCCATGCGCCTTGTCCAGCCTGCCTGAACCGGACAGCCGTGGGCTTGTCCCGGGCATCCACGTTTTTCCGAGGGCGCCGCACGGCGTGGATGGCCGGGCTTGACCCACGGCTGTCCGGTTCAGCTTCCGCATATTGCGAGGCTCAACTGTTGTGGGTTTTTGGCAAGTTGGGGTGGCCCCGTGAGCAATTGATCGATGGGGCGGCGATGCATGAGGTTGGTGCGGACCAATCTGGCAAAGACCAAGGGGCTTTGGATTGCCTTCTGAAGGTCTTGCGCGAGGCGAAGCAAGAGGAAGGCGATCAGGGCAACGGCGATCTGGATACGAACGGCGTTCTCAGAAGTCCCGAGGAACCTGGTGATCTTGAGGGTCTGCTTGACCCAACGAAAGAACAACTCGATGGCCCAGCGGCGACGATAGAGGTCGGCGATCTCTTGAGCGCTGGCATCGAGGTCGTTCGACAGGATGCGCAGGATCTTTCCCGTTTCCAAGGTGACGCGCACTTCGCGCACCGCAGTCTGCATTGGATTGCGGCGGCTGTAGGCTTGGCGTTGTGGAAGGAAGCCGATGCGGTCGGAGAGGATGTTGCCATCCGCGATGACAGGCAACTCCTCCACGACCCGCAGCGGCGTATTGGATTTGAACCGGGTCACGATTCGACAACCGGCGGCGTCCAGTTGAGCCCACCAAGCATATTCATAATAGCCGAGATCGAAGACGTAGGTTGCTCCCGGCTCGATGGGCATCTGATGCGCTGCAGTATTGTCGTTGACGTTGGCTCCGCTGATTGCCGCATAAATCGGCCGGTCGGCGTCGGCATCATAGATCACATGCACCTTGGCACCGCAGACACCGGTAGAGAACCGTGCCCAGCCAGCGCTGGCTTCTGTCAGCCGTACGCTGGTCGAATCAATCAAATACGTCGTCTCGGCAAGCTTGCGGCGTAACCGGCGATGGGCCTGCTTCATCATGATGGCCAACAGGGCGGCAAACATCTCCGCAGGCCGATTCATATTGGCGTCCGCGAAAGTCGAGCGGCGGACAGGGCCCCCACCCAGGTGATAAAGCCGCGCGGTGTGGCTCGACAGCCCGGTGACAATCTCACGCAGACTGGAAGCCCCCGAAAGCTGGCCGTACAGCAGCGCCACAAATTGGTCTTTGGTGGAAAGCCGTCGAATCCGCGCGTCCGTGCCATGCTCGTCCACAAGCGCCTCGAAGCGATGCCAGGGGACCAACTTCAGAATGTCTCGGAATACTGTATTCTGATGCGGCATGGCGGGACCTTCCTGGTGTGTCTCGAACATTTGGCGATGCTCAAGACCGCAGAAGAATCCACGCCATGCACCATGTCCAGTCTGTCTGAACCGGACAGCCGTGGGCTTGTCCCGGCCATCCACGTCGTCCGGCATGCTGAGAACGATGTGGATGCCCGGGACAAGCCCGGGCATGACGGAGCAACTAGTCGGCAGGATAGTTCGCTGGGATAGCTCCGCATCTCCATATGCGACAGCCCTGCCCTGGAGTGCCCCTTGCAGGGAGCGGGGCTCACCGCTGTTGGGCGAGCGGCAACTCACAACTTGCGAAGCTGAGTACTCGCGCGGCAATTGCCCTACAGCAGCCCGCGCGCGGCTTGCTTGAGATGGGCGGCGATGGCGTCGCGGGCTTCGGGTGAGGCGACGCTGCGCGCCATGGTCACGCCGCCCGAGAGAAGCGCCATCAATGCCCAGGCCTTTTGCAGCCGCGCCTCGTCGGTCTTTCCCTGCAACCCTTTCGCGATCTGCCGGGCGACCCGTTCGAGCGCCGCGCCGTAGCTGGCCTTGATGGCCGCGCTGGCGCGCGTGACGTCCGGGGTCAGGCTCTGCAGGCCGCAGCTCGCATCCAGCGCGCAAGTGAGGCGCTCACCGAGATAGAAGGCGACGAACGTCTCGGCCCAGCGGGCGCCCTGCTCCGCCTGAAGGGCTGCAATGCCGGCTCTGAGTTCCTCGAGTCCGGCCAAGGCGGCGGATTCGAACGCGGCGTCCTTCGACTTGAAATGACCGTAGAATGCGCCGGAGGTGACCCCGGCCTCCTTGGCCAGACCATCGACGCCGATCCCGCCATAGCCGAGCCGGCGAAATCCGCGGCCTGCGGCCTCCAACAGTTTTGCCTTTGCTTCCAGCTTATGTTCGGCCTGATACCGCATCTGGCGCCTTTCATAGCGATCGTTATTTCACGATTGACTCATAACGATCGTTATTCTATATATACATCACGGTCGTTATATAATGACCGCCATTCCCCGGACAACCGCCATAGGGCGGGCACAGGAGGACTCATGCCGATCAGTCTCACACTCACCGAAGGCGTCATCGCTGCCGACAAGGCGCCGATCGCGGTCGCGCGGATCACGGAAGCGTTCCTGAGACATCATGGTCTCGCGGGAAACAGGATCATGACGGCGAACGTCACGGCCCATCTGAACATCCTGCCGAAGGGCCAGACCTTCGCCGGCGGCCAACCGGTCGATGGCGCCTGGATCGAGACCAAGACGCCGTCCTTTGCGCTCGCCAGCCGCGACATCCAGACGGCGTTCTTCGGCGAAGCCACCGACATTCTGCATGACCTCTCCGGCGGCGCGCTGGCGAGGGACCGGATCTGGTCCAACGGCGTCCATGCCGTCGACGGCACCTGGAATCTGCACGGCAGGCCGATGACCAACGAAGCGCTTGTGGGAGCCATCACCGCAGGCTGACCACGGCCATCGCGGCCGCTACCGCATCGCGCGGCGGCGGCCGTGACTGAATGCCGACCGCTCACGTCACCGGCTTCACCAGCCCGAGCTCCGCGAACTTCTGCTCCGTGGCCACCACCGCGTTCTCATACACCTCGCCGCGCTCGACGAAGTAGTTGAAGTAGCCGGCCGGCGTCTCCGGCTGGATCTCGACCAGCTCCACGGTCTTGTATTTGGGATCGGTGATGGCGCCGCTCGCGATCAGGTCGTTGATGCGCTTGAGCGCATCGACCTCGGCCTTGTAGCCGACCGAGAACCACATCTCGGTGGTCCAGTCCTGCACCTCGAACCAATTGGCCGGCGCCTGGCCCTGCCACCCCTGTGCGAGCGGGCGGACGGCGAAGACGCGGTCGAAACCGTGCAGCTCGGAGATGATGCTGGCACGGTGATAGGCGCCGTCCATCTGTCCCTGCGGCAGCTTGGTGAAGCCGTAGAGCGACAGCCACAGCGCCGCCTTGACCGCCTCCGGCGTGATCGGGCGGATGGCGCGCTCGGCCAGCACCTCGGAGGCGTAGCGCAGGTCGCGCTTCGCCGCCGATTGCCGCGCCTTGACGGCATGAGCATTGGGAACCGACTTCTCCGACGGCAGCAGCGCCCGCGCCGCCTCGTTGCCGTAGAGATAGCCGGTGCCGGTCTCGGGATCATAGGTGTTGAACACGACGCCGATCGGCGTGGCGTTGAGCGTCTCCGCCGCGTGCGCGAAGTCGGCCTCGCTGCGCACCGGGACATATTGCTGCGCCGGCCACAGCCGGTCGGCGAGGGCGTTGAACGGGCCGTCGCGCCAATCCGGCCAGGAGACGAGGCGCGCCAGCGCCTCGGCATAGGCGGGACGGAACACCCCGGGATAGCCGAACATCACCGTGCGCAACTGCGACGCCGGATCCCGGTGGCGGTCGGAGGACATCAGCTCGTTGCGCAGATCGAGACCCTGAAGCCACGCCGACAGCACCAGGATCTGGCCGGATGTCGCGGTGACGAGATCCGGCGTCACGCCCCAGGCGCGGGCCGTATCGAGGAAGCCGGCGCCATGGGCGTTCAAGCCGCCCAGCCCGGCCAGCGCAAAGGCCACACGCACGGCTTTCTCCATCAGCAGAGGGATCGGGGAATGCTACCTCAGATTGTTTCTGCGACGCAACCGGCGACGAGACGCGGCGAATTCGAACATCGAACGAAGCGACGCGTTTCGAACATGATCAACGCTCATATCCCGGCGAAACAACGGTGATTCGCGGAAACCTCGCAGCGCCAGGCGGCGGAAGGCTGCAGCCGGCGGCTGTGCGGCCCGTCACAACCTCATGTTGCGCGCGTGCATGAGGCCTCTCCTGTCGATCGGCGGTTGTCACAACCGCAAAAAGTTACATAACTTGACCGTGCGTGAGGGCAACACCTGTTGTCTATCTGCCATAGTATGGCAATGATTGGTTAACCATATTGAATTACCTTGGTTAACATGGCTCGCGGCAAACAGCCTTCTGTGTCGCATGCGCTTCCGAAGCAGCAGACGCTGCTCGATTGCTTCCTGGAAGCGCAGGCGAAGAGGACGAAGCGTCGACGGCGCTCCGCCGACGCGGCGACCAGCATCGATCCCGCCCGTCCCTTGGAGCCGACCGACGACGCCTCGTCCCGCGACGAGGCCGAACAGACGTCGGCCGAGATCAAGGCCGTCCGCGCGGTGTAAAGTCCGCGCGGCACCGCTTCGGACCGGTGCGCCCCTGCCCTCAGCTCAGCCGAGATGCTTGTGGAAGAACGCCGTGGCGCGGCCCCAGGCGAGCTCGGCGGCCGCGCGGTCGTGCACGGTCATGCGCTGCTCGTTCACGAAGGCATGCTCGGCGTCGTAGCGGTAGAGCTCGAGCGACTTGCCGGCGGCCTTCATTGCCGCCTCGAAGCCGTCCACCAGCGCCGGCGTGCACCAATCGTCCTTGTTGGCGAAATGGGCCTGCAGCGGAATCTTGACGTCGGCGGGCTTGGCTGCCTGCTCCGGCGGAATGCCGTAGAACACGACGCCGGCGGTCAGCTCAGCGATCCGGGTGGCGCCGATGATCGTCACCGCGCCGCCGAGACAGAAGCCGGTGAGGCCGACCTTGGCGCCGTTACGGGCGAGATATTGCGCGGCGCCGCGCACCGTCTGCGTGGTCGCGTCCATGAAATCGAGCGAGTTCATCTCGCGGCCTGCCGCATCCGTGTCGTGATACGGCACCACCGTGCCCTTGTAGAGATCCGGCGCCAGCGCGTTGAAGCCGGCCAGCGCGAACCGGTCGCACATGCCCTTGATCTGATCCTGCAGGCCCCACCATTCCTGGATGACGACGACGCCCGGCGCATTGCCCTGCGCCGCCTTGGCGAGATAGCCCTTGGCCTCCTGGCCGTCGGGGCGCTTGAAGCTGATGAGTGTGCCCATGATGGTCCTCCGCAATTTCTGTTTGGGACGTTGGGAATGCGGTTTACCGCAAATGCGCGTCCGGCGCGACGGGAGGGGATCGGGTTCGCTTCAACGTGACCGCCTTCGTAGCCGGATGTCGCCACGCTCGGCCACGGGTCGCCGCGCTACACCGGCAGCGACCGTGGCGCGAACAGGATCACGGCCATGCCGGCGAGGCAGATCAGGGCGCCGGCGGCGTCCCACAGATCGGGGCGATGGTCTTCGACCAGCCAGCCCCACAGCAGCGCCGACGTGATGTAGATGCCGCCATAGGCGGCGTAGGCGCGGCCGGAGAGCGGGCTGTCGGCGAGGGTCAGCAGATAGGCGAAGCCGGCAAGCGCGACCATCCCCGGCAACAGCCATAGCGGCGAATGGCCGAGCCGCAGCCAAGCCCAGAACGCAAAGCAGCCGCCGATCTCGAGCACGGCGGCGCCTGCGAAGGCCAACAATGACGTCATTGCGTCCCCTCCTCTGCCGTGCCTCGCCAATGCTACGACGGCCAGAGCGGCCAAAAGAAAAAAAGCCCCCAGAGGGGGCTTTTTCAATCGCATGCGGCGATGGCTCGGGCTCCGCTCAATGCGCGGCAGCCCAGACCCGCTTCTTGGTGAAGTACATCAGCCCGGCGAAGATGATCAGGAAGATGAACACCTGATAGCCGAGGCGCTTGCGTGCTTCCATGTGCGGCTCGGCGGTCCACATCAGGAAGGTCGCGACGTCGTGGGCATACTGCTTCACGGTGGCCGGCGAGCCGTCGTCGAACGTCACCTGGCCGTCGGACAGCGGCGGCGGCATCTTGATCGCGTGGCCGGGGAAGTACTTGTTGTAGTACGAGCCGTCCGGGATGGTCACGCCGTGCGGCGGGGTCTCTTCATAGCCCTGCAGCAGTGCGTTGACGTAGTTCGGGCCCTGCTCCTGGAACTGGGTGAAGAAGTCGATCAGGAACCAGGGGAAGCCGCGCTTGTAGGAGCGCGCCTTGGCGATCAGCGACAGGTCCGGCGGAGCCGCGCCGCCATTGGCGGCCCGCGCGGCCTGCTCGTTCGGGAACGGCGCCGGGAAGTAGTCGGCGGGGCGGCCCGGGCGCTCGAACATGTCGCCGGCGTCGTTCGGACCATCCTTGATCTTGTACTCGGCGGCGAAGGCGGCCGCCTGGGCGGGCGAGTAGCCGGGACCGCCGGGCTCGGCCAGGTTGCGGAACGCCACATAGTTCAGCGAATGGCAGTTCGAGCAGACTTCCTTGTAGACCTTGAGGCCTCGCTGCACGGCGCCGCGATCGAAGGTGCCGAACGGACCCGCAAACGACCACTTCACCGACGGCGGGTTCTCCTGGCCTTCGCTGGCACGGGCATCGCCCATGCTGCCGGCGAGCAGCGACACCGCGGCGACCAGCGCGATCACGGTCGAGACCATCGGCGCCGCCTTGCGGCCGGACTTCGCCAGCACGTCGTCGGCGATCGAGTTCGGCAGCGGCCGCGGCCGCTCGATGCGGGCGAGCAGCGGCAGCACGATCAGGAAGTAGGCGAAGTACAGCACGGTCAGGATACGGCCGAGCACGACGTAGACGCCCTCCGGCGGCTGCGCGCCGAGATAGCCGAGGCCGACGCAGACGACGACAAAGATCCAGAAGAACTGCTTGCCGAGCGGACGGTACTTGTTCGAGCGGGTCTTGGCCGAGTCGAGCCAGGGCAGGAACACCAGCACGATGATCGCCGCGAACATCGCGATCACGCCGGCGAGCTTGTTCGGCACCGAGCGCAGGATGGCGTAGAACGGCAGGTAGTACCATTCGGGCACGATGTGCGCCGGGGTCACCGCCGGGTTGGCCGGGATGTAGTTGTCGGCGTCGCCGAGATAGTTCGGCATGTAGAAGATGAACCAGGAATAGAAGATCAGGAAGCAGGCGACGCCGAAGAAGTCCTTGATCGTGGCATAGGGCGTGAACGGCACCATGTCCTTCTCGGTCTTCGGCTCGACGCCGGCCGGATTGTTCTGGCCGACCACGTGCAGCGCCCAGACGTGCAGCACGACCACGCCGGCGATCAGGAACGGCAGCAGGTAGTGGAGCGCGAAGAAGCGGTTCAGGGTGGGATTGCCGACGGAGTAGCCGCCCCACAGCAGGGTCACGATGCTCTCGCCGAAATAGGGCACCGCCGAGAACAAATTGGTGATGACGGTGGCGCCCCAGAAGCTCATCTGGCCCCACGGCAGCACGTAGCCCATGAAGCCCGTTGCCATCATCAGGAGATAAATGATGACGCCGAGGATCCAGAGCACCTCGCGCGGCGCCTTGTATGACCCGTAATACAGGCCGCGGAACATGTGGATGTAGACGGCAAGGAAAAACATCGACGCGCCGGAGGCATGCATGTTGCGCAGCAGCCAGCCGTAGTTCACGTCGCGCACGATCAGCTCGACCGACTTGAAGGCCATGTCGGCGTGCGGCGTGTAGTGCATCGCCAGGATGACGCCGGTGACGATCTGCACGCCCAGCATGATCGAAAGGATGGCGCCGAACGTCCACCAGTAGTTCAGGTTCCGCGGCGTCGGATAGGCAACGAAGGACGAGTGGACCAGGCCGATGATCGGAAGTCGTTGCTCGAGCCACTTCAAGGCGGGGTGGCTCGGCTGGTAGTCAGAAGGTCCACTCATGATGCGTTCCTGAAGAAATTATCTTGCACGATCGAGCGTGAGCTCAAGACAAACGTCTGCTCAGCCGATCTGGATCTTGGTGTCGGAAACGAACTGATAGGGCGGGACGGGAAGGTTGAGCGGCGCCGGTCCCTGGCGCACGCGGCCGGAAGCGTCGTACTGCGAGCCGTGGCACGGGCAGAAGAAGCCGTCGTAATTGCCTTCATGCGCGATCGGGATGCAGCCGAGATGGGTGCAGATGCCGATCACGACCAGCCACTGCTCGTGGCCGTCCTTGGTGCGGGACTGGTCGGTCGCCGGATCCGGCAGGCTCGACACCGGCACCGCGCGCACTTCCTCGACCTGCTTCTTGGTGCGGTGGGAGATGTAGATCGGCTTGCCGCGCCAGAACACCTTGATGTCCTGTCCTTCGGCGACGGGCGCGAGATCGACCTCGATCGGCGCACCGGCCGCGATGGTCGAGGCATCGGGGTTCATCTGGGAGATGAAGGGCCACAGGGCGAGCACACCGCCGACTGCCGCGGTAGCGCCCGTGGCGACGAAAAGAAAATCCCGGCGTGTCGGATGATCCGCAGTAGACGCTGTCACGATTCCAACCCTTTCTTCGTTGCAGCCGGTGGAACCGCCCCGCTCGACGTCTGACGATCTCGACCTGGGAGATCACGTGACCGGGAGATCCTGCCGGCGCCCGCGTCCCCCGCGGCGGCAGAAAACGGCTCGCTCCACCGCCCCTGGGGAACAAGCCGTCCAGAATCGTTCTATTGGCACCCTTGCGATACGAGCGCAAGCCCGCTATCGGCCCTGCAGCACGCCATGCACCAATTCCCGCTTCGGAAGCGGACTTTCAGCCTCAGTCTTAAGACCAATTCGCATGCAGATCGCGCTCTATCAGCCCGACATTCCGCAGAACACCGGAACGATTCTGCGCCTCTGCGCCTGCCTCGGGCTCGCGGCCCACATCATCGAGCCGGCGGGCTTTCCGGTGTCCGACCGCCAGTTCCGCCGCGCCGGCATGGACTATCTGGACCAGCTGAATTGGCGGCGGCACGATTCCTGGAGCGCGTTCGAGGCCTGGCGGTCCGGAGCGGGCCATCGCCTGCTGCTGCTGACGACCAGGGCCGCGACCTGCTATCTCGACGTCAACTACCGGCCGGACGACATCCTGCTGCTCGGGCGCGAGAGCGCCGGCGTGCCGGACGGCGTGGCGGCAGCGGCCGATGCGCGGTTGCGGATTCCGCTCAAGCCCGGACTGCGCTCGCTGAACGTGGCGATGGCGGCGGCGATCGCCACCGGCGAGGCGCTGCGCCAGACCGGACAATTCGTCCAATTGCAGTCACAAGGAGCCGGAGCGTGAGCTACGCGGTGAAGGAAATCTTCATGACCCTGCAGGGCGAAGGCGCCCAGGCGGGCCGTGCCGCCGTGTTCTGCCGCTTCGCCGGCTGCAACCTGTGGAGCGGCCGCGAGGCCGACCGCGCAACCGCGACGTGCCGGTTCTGTGACACCGATTTCGTCGGCACCGACGGCACGCTAGGCGGCCGTTACGCCAATGCCGCCGACCTGGCCGCGGCCATCGCCGGGCAATGGACAGGCGGGGCGGCCGACCGCTATACGATCCTCACCGGCGGGGAGCCGCTGCTGCAGGTCGATGCCGACCTGATCGAAGCGCTCCACGCCCGCGGCTTCGCGGTCGGGGTCGAAACCAACGGTACGCTCATTCCGCCTGACGGGATCGACTGGATCTGCGTCAGCCCGAAGGCCGGCGCCGAGCTGAACCTGCGGCAGGGCCACGAGCTGAAGCTGGTCTATCCGCAGCAGGGAGCCGAGCCGGAGCGGTTCGACGGCCTCGCCTTCGAGCGCTTCTCGCTGCAGCCGATGGACGGGCCCGAGGCGGCCGCGAACACGGCGCGCGCCATCGATTACTGCCAGCATCATCCGCAATGGCGGCTCAGCCTGCAGACGCACAAGATGATCGGCATCAGATAGGATTGTGACTGACACGATGTGGGAATTGACCAAGTCGTTCACCTTCGAGGCCGCGCATACGCTGCCGATCACGACGCTCGGCGAAGCCAGCCAGGAGATCCACGGCCACTCCTTCCGCGCCGAGGTGACGGTGCGGGGCGATGCGACCAATCCCGAGACCGGCATGGTGGTGGATTTCGGCGTGCTGACGCAGCGCCTGGGCGAGATCCAGACCATGCTCGACCACAAGTTCCTGAACAAGATCGAGGCGATCGGGCTGCCGACGCTGGAGAACCTGTCGCGCTTCATCTATGAGCGCGTCCGCTCCATCGGCCATGTCACCAAGGTCAGCGTCCACCGCGACAGCTGCCGCGAGACCTGCACCTATTTCGGTCCGCAGGCCTGATCGATTGTGGTAGGACCGAACCGTAGCGACAACAGCACTGTCACCTCCGGCTGTCATGGACTCTTGACGGCGGGGTGACCGCCAATGTGCCAGGGGGGGAGCGTCCATGACCATCGCCGCCATCGAGGATCGCAAGGCCCGCGCCCGCGCCTGGTTCGAGAGCCTGCGCGACCAGATCTGCGCGGCGTTCGAGCGGCTCGAGGACGAGGCGCCGGCTGCGCTCTATCCGCGCGCACCGAGCCGGTTCGTGCGCACGCCGTGGGAGCGCACCGACCATGGCGGCGGGCATGGCGGCGGCGGCGTCATGAGCATGATGCACGGCCGGCTGTTCGAGAAGGTCGGCGTGCACTGCTCGACCGTGCATGGCGAGTTCGCCCCGGAATTCCGCAGCCAGATTCCCGGCGCCTCGGAAGACCCGCGGTTCTGGGCCTCCGGCATCTCGCTGATCGCGCATCTGTGGTCGCCGCACGTGCCGGCGGTGCACATGAACACGCGCTTCGTCGTCACGACAAAAGCCTGGTTCGGCGGCGGCGCCGATCTGACGCCGGTGCTGGACCGCCGCCGCACCCAGGAGGACTCTGACACGGTCGCCTTCCACGCCGCGATGAAAGGTGCCTGCGACGCGCACGCGGCTGTCGCCTCCTATGACAAGTACAAGCGCTGGTGCGACGAGTACTTCTACCTGCCCCACCGCAAGGAGCCGCGCGGCATCGGCGGCATCTTCTACGACCATCACGATTCCGGCGACTGGGAGGCCGACCTGGCCTTCACCCAGGACGTCGGCCGCGCCTTTCTCGCCATCTATCCCGAGCTGGTCCGCCGCAATTTTGCCGCCCCCTGGACCGAGGCAGACCGCGAGGAGCAGCTGATCCGGCGCGGCCGCTATGTGGAATTCAACCTGCTTTATGACCGCGGCACCACATTTGGGCTGAAAACCGGCGGCAATGTGGAGTCCATTCTGTCGTCGATGCCGCCTGAAGTGAAATGGCCCTGAAACCCTTGTTTGATTGACCCGTAAGCTCATTATGACCGCCGCCCTGCCCCGCGCCATGCTGATCGACATGGATGACACCATCCTGTCGGCCTATGGCCGTCCCGAGATCGCCTGGAACATCGTCGCCACCGAGTTCGCCGACGAACTCGCGCCGCATACGCCGCAGGCGGTGGCCGCCGCGATCCTGGCCTCGGCCCGCAGCTTCTGGTCGGTCGCGGGCGCGGAGTGGCGGATGAAGCTGATCCAGGCGCGGCAGGAGGTGGTGAAGGGCGGCTTCGCGGCGCTGACCAGCGCCGGCGCCGCCCTACCAATGGAGCTCGCGATCCGCATCGCCGACCGCTTCACCGCCTACCGCGACGAGCAGATGTTCGTCTTCCCCGGCGCCCACGAGGCGATCGACGCGTTCAAGGCGCGCGGCGTTAGGCTGGCGCTCGTCACCAACGGCGAGGCCGGCCAGCAGCGCGCCAAGATCGAGCGCTTCGCGCTGGCGCATCGCTTCGACCACATCCAGATCGAGGGCGAGCACGGCTTCGGCAAGCCCGAGGAGCGCGCCTATTGGCACGCGATGGAGCGGCTCGGCGTCGGTCCGGACGACACCTGGATGATCGGCGACAATCTCGAATGGGAGATCGTCGCGCCGCAGCGGCTCGGCATCTACTCGATCTGGATCGACGTCCATGGCGACGGCCTGCCCGAAGGCACCGACGTCAAGCCCGACCGCATCATCCGCTCGCTGACCGAGCTGGTGCCGGCCTGAGCGTTAGCCCGTCGTTCACCTTGACGGGACACGCGCCTTTAACCGCGCGCGCCGTTCGTGCCCTCCCCCGGTGACCTGCGGCCTGCCCGTAACCGAATCGAAATTCGCACAAGCGTCTATTCGCTGCGGGGCTTGGAGGGGAATAGGCGCCAGTCCTTGCGCGCCGCTTCGACCGATCGCAAGCCGGTTCGAGCAGCGTCGGTGTCATGGCTCTCAATCTGCCGCAGATCTCCCTGGGCGTGTCGATCAAGAACTCGCTCCTGACGTCCGTCTTCCTGCTGCTGGCGATCCTCGCCGGCGTGTCGGTCATGGCGACGATGCGGCTGTCGGCGCTGCAGGACGCGATCGAGAACATCAACCGCGACCGGCTGCCGAAGATTCACACCCTGGGCGATCTCAACGTCAGCATCGCCCACACCCATCTCGTCGCGATCCGCGCAGCCCTCTCCACCGCGGCCGAGCCACGCGCCGCGTCCGAGCAGGAGCTGAGACGCCGCACCACCGACGTCGATGCGAAGATCGCGCGCTTCCAGGACACGATCGGCACCGACGCGCCGTTGAAGATGGCGTTCGACGAGTTCGTCAACAAATGGGACCTGTACCAGAAGCAGCAGGCGGTGATGCTCGAGCCGGAGGTCGGGGCGAGCCGCGACCGCCTGGAGCATGTCGTCAACATCGAAACGCCGCCGGTCTTCCAGGCCGTGGTCGATGCAATCGGACACGGCATCAGGCTCGCCGACCATCGCGCCGACAGCGCGATCGAGAGCGCGACGCTGGATGCCCAGGTGTTTCGCCTGGTGCTGTGGTCGGTCAACGGCGTCAGCGTGCTGATCGGGCTGGCGACGCTGCTGTTCGTCGTCCACGATGTCTCGATGCCGATCTTCCGCATCACCCGCAGCATGGAGGCGATCGCCAGGGGCGAGCTGCAGACCGAGATTCCCTATGCCGGCCACAGCAACGAGCTCGGCATGATGGCGCGGGCGCTGGCCGTGTTCCGCAAGAGCCTGGTCGAGAACGAACGCCTGAACGCGGCGACACGAACCCTCTCGGAGCTCAGCGAATGGCTGCAGTCGGCCAAGTCCGAGAGCGAGCTCTACGGGATGATCTCGACCGTGCTCGGCGGACTGATGCCGGAATGCACGGGCGCGCTCTACATCTACGCCGACAGCCGCGACGTGCTCGAACTGGCCGCCGAATGGAACGGCACGCTGCCCACCCGGACCCTGCACCCCGACGATTGCTGGAGCCTGCGCCGCGGCCATGTCTACGTCCATGGCACGAGCGAGGTCGAATTCCGCTGCGACCACGTGCACCACGAGACCAATGAGAACTACTGCTGCATCCCGATCCTGGCCCATGGCGAGACTGTCGGACTGCTGCACGTCGCCTACAATTTCGACGACCGCGACACCGCGGCCGAGGCCAAGGCGCGCTTCGCCGATCGGGCCCGCCTCGCGCTCGCCTGCGCCGAGCACCTGTCGATTGCCATCGCCAACATGAAGCTGCGCGAAGGCCTGCGTGACCAGTCGCTACGCGATACGCTGACCGGGCTGAACAATCGGCGCTATCTGATCGAGACGGCACGCCGCGAACTGCTGCGCGCCGCGCGCAATCAGACGCCGCTGAGCGTGGTGACCTTGGACATCGACCACTTCAAATCGTTCAACGACAATCACGGTCACGAAGCCGGCGACACCGTGCTGCGCCATGTCGGAGAGATCCTCAAGGCCACGTTCCGCGGCGACGACGTGCCCTGCCGCCTCGGCGGCGAGGAGTTCGTCGTCATGCTGCCGAACTGCGGAATCGAGGAGGCCGCGCTGCGCGCGGAGGAGCTGCGCGCCCGCGTCGAGGCGCTCAACATCAGCTATGGCGAGGGCATGCTGCCGCGGGTGACGATCTCGGTCGGCGTCGCCGCCTATCCCGAGGCCGGCCTCGACCTGACGGAGATCCTGCGCGTCGCCGACGGCGCGCTGTACCGCGCCAAGCACAAGGGCCGCAACCGGGTCGAGCTCGCCTCCGGCGGCATGGTCCCGCCGATCGACGAGGTGACGAACCGGGCCGTCGCCGCGCTCGATGCCATCGTGGCACGTGCGGAGACCGACACCATCACGCCATCCGATCGGGAGACGGGCCAGCAGGTGGCCTGACGCCGGAAAGCTACCCCGCCAGCAGCAGGTGTCGCAGCGCCGACGCGATCATCACGCCGCCGCCGGTGATCACGGCGGCGTCGAGGATGACGGCGTGGATGTGCACCGGCATGCGCGCGACGAAGGCCTTGGCGAGGAACGCGCCGGGCACCGCGACCGCGCCGATCAGCAGGGCGAAGGCCAGCACCTGCGCCGTGACCACGCCTGCGAGGCCGAACACCGAGATCTTGATGACGCCCGTCGCCACCGAGATCATCGCATCGGTGGCGATGACCGCGGCGCCTTCCAGGCCCGCGGCCATCAGCAGCGACAGCAGGATGACGCCGGAGCCAGAGGTGCCGCCGACCAGCACGCCATAACCGACCGCGCCGGCGGCAAGCCCGCCATTGCCGATCCGGACCTCGCGCTTGCGCAGGATCCGCCGCAGCGGAACGCTCATCATGAGCATCGTGCCGATCACGAACGCCGCGCCGGCATTGGTCAGTCGCGTGTAGCCGTAGGCGCCGAGCGCGGTCGTGAGCGCTGCCGCCGCGATGACGATTCCGGCGCGCGCACGGTCGGCGTGGCTGATATAGGCAACGACACGGCTGAGGTTGGTGAGGATCGCGGAGATCGCGATGATCGGCACTACCGGTTCGGCGCCGACCATCGGCACCAGTACGAGCGGCATGAGAGCGCCGGTGCCGTAGCCGGCAAGACCGCCGATGATGGAAGCGAACAGGGCGACGGCGGCGACGAGCAGGAGTTGCGAGAGCGAGATGTCGGCAAAGCCTGCCAGAAAATTCATGAACGTCCGTCGCGATTGACGCGCGCCGCCGCCTGGTCGGCGATCGCGTTCAGCGATGCCTCGTCGAGCGGAAAGTCCGCAGCCAACCAGGCATCCTCTGCGAGGGTGAGCACATGACCGAGAAGCGGTCCCTCCGCAACCCCACGCGCGATGAAATCGGCCGCCTTCAACGGCAATTTCGGCGGCGTGAAGCGCTGCGGCAACAGCGCACGCTCGCGCCATCGCCGGTCGCCGCGATCGCGCGCCCGCGCCCAGCCGAGCATCAGGCGGTCGCGGTAGACGGTCTCGCCGAGACGATACAGCAGACGCCGGACCCGCGCCTCGTCGGCGGAAGCGAACCGCCACCAGCGATGGCCCATGCCGTCGAGCGCCTTGGTCTCGGCATTGGAGAGCTTCAGCCTGACGCCGAGCCGGCGCGCATCCTCGGTCACGGCGACCGCGAGCGCGGCAAGACGGCGGACCGCGCTCGGCGGCAGCTCCAGCTCGCGCTCGATGCCGATCATCGCGGCGAACGGACCGAGATAGGCGACGCCGCCGAGGATCGCCGTCAGCAACCCGCCATCCGCCATCGCCGCGACGGCGCCGACCGCGCCGTCGGTGACGAGCAGCTTCAGCATCTCCATGCGCACGCGCTCGGCTGACAGCGTCGCAAGCCCGCCACGGCCGGCGATGCAGGCCAGATAGCCCTCGCGATCAGGGGCGCCATGCCCGAATGCCGCATGGATGCGGAAGAAGCGCAGGATGCGCAGATAATCCTCGGCGATGCGCTGGGCGGGATCGCCGATGAAGCGCACGCGGCGTTGGGCGATGTCGGCGAGACCGCCGACGTGATCATGCACCACGCCGTCCGGCCCGACGGAGAGCGCGTTGATGGTGAAGTCGCGCCGGTGCGCGTCGCCGACCCAGTCGCGGCCGAACTCGACTTTGGCCTTGCGGCCGAAGGTCTCGGTATCCTCGCGCAGCGTCGTGACCTCGAACGGATGCCCCTCGAGCACGAGGGTCACGGTGCCGTGGTCGATGCCGGTCGGAACGCTCTTGATCGACGCCGCCTTGGCACGCCGGACCACCTCCGCCGGCAGCGCCGTGGTCGCGATGTCGATGTCGCCGATGGCGATGCCGAGCAGCGCATTGCGCACGGCGCCGCCGACCACCCGCGCCTCCTCTCCGTCGCAATTGAGCAGCGCGAGCACGCGCGCGGCGGGACCGGACGAGAGCCAGGGCGCGTGCAGCACCCGCGCGTCGATCATTTCTCGACCCCTGGAACGAGCCTGCCGTTCTCGACATGAGCGGGGACGTAGGTCGAACGCGGCGGCGCGCCGGAGAACTCGGCGAGCAGGACCAGACTTGCAATCACCAACACCAGCGCCGCCACCGTCAATTTTGTGATCAGATGAAAGGGCCAGCTGGCCGGCACCAACAGCCCCGATTTGGTCGCGAGCAAGAACAACACATAAACCGCAAAAGGAATGAGGAAAATTCCGATTTCCGTCAACACGCCACGGATCATGGCCGACATATCCGTTCGTACAAGACCCGAAGGATGCCGGCTGTGGCGCCCCATATGTAGCGCTCGGCGAACGGCATCGCGTAATACGAGCGCTCCATGCCGCGAAACTCCTTGGAATGCAGCTGATGATTGGCGGGGTCCATCAGGAAGGCCAGCGGCACCTCGAAGGCGTCGTCGACCTCGCCGGCGTTGATCTTGAGCGTGAATCCGGGCCGCACCCGCGCCACCGTGGGCAGGATGCGGAAGCCGAACGCGGTGCCGTAGACGTCGAGATAGCCGATCGGGTCGACGAAGCTGCGGTCGAGCCCGACCTCCTCCTCGGCCTCGCGCAGGGCGGCATCGAGCGGCGAGGCATCGGTGACGTCGATCTTGCCGCCGGGAAAGGCGATTTGTCCGGCATGGCTCGAGAGGTTCGGCGAGCGCTGGGTCAAAAGGACCGTCGGCTCGGGATGGTCGACCACCGGGATCAGCACTGCCGCGGGGCGGATCGGCTGCTCGCGGGAGATGATCTCGAGCATGCGGTCGGTGCCGGAATCTCCGCTGGCCGGAATGACATCGGGATCGAGCAGGGCCTGCGGAACGTCGAAGCCCAGCCGCGCGCGGCCCCGCGCGAAGAAATCCGCTGAATTGACCACAGCGGCGGCCCCGTTCCTCACCATGGGCTGGTTCAAAGCGCCGCCCTCACCTCTTCTGCATCGGCCATGGGGAAGAACGCGCCGCCGGACCCCACGCCGAACATGACACGCCCATCGATCATCCGCTCCTCGCCCATGTCAACAAGCTCGTAGTACAGCGCCCGGGTCACCTTGGCCCAGAGATCGGCCCGCACATGCAGATAGGGCGTCAGGCCGCCGCTGTCGCCGGGCTCGAAGCGCAGCCGGTGCGCGGCATCGCATGCGACCCAATCATCGACATTGGTGCGGAATCGCAGCAGCGGTCCGCGCGCATCGCTCTCCGTCCGCATTTCTACGGCCGTGAAGGGAGCGTCATCGACGCGGATGCCGACCTTCTCCACCGGCGTGACCAGGAAATAGCGGTCACCTTCACGCTTGAGGATGGTCGAGAACAGCCGCACCAGCGCCTGCCGCCCGATTGGCGTGCCCATGTAGTACCAGCTACCATCACCGGCGATTCGCATGTCGAGATCGCCGCAGAATGGCGGATTCCACAAATGCACCGGCGGCAATCCCTTTGCGGACGTGCCGGCCTGCGTTGCCGCCGACGTCAGCCGATCGAGTCCGTTGGCGGTGTCGAGTCCGTTGTCGGTGGTCTGCCCTTGCTTCGCCATGGTTTGCCTTGAGTTTGCGTCCACCTTGGCACGATTGGTGCAAGATTCCATCGCCGTCGTCTGTGCAAAAGTTCCTGGCGGCCCTGCAGGTCAGGTAAGGTCGCCATAACGTGATGCCGTCAATACCCCGTAATGCCGATAATATGGGGATAGTTTAACTCAACGAATACAGCGCCTTCGCATAGATTGGCATCCGCTTCCCCGGCAAACTGGAGCGGAACGTCCGTCCGAAAGTTCAAGATGCGGGGCAGAAGGAGCGACGGAAATGGCTGAGAGTGCCGAGAAGCTCGAGGATGCGATCGTCCGGTCGGCCGAACAGGTCTCCGGCCAGATCCGAGCGGCAAAGGATGCGATCTCCAGCGTCATCTTCGGCCAGGACCGCGTGGTGGAAAACACGCTGGTGACCATCCTGTCCGGCGGCCACGCGCTGCTGATCGGCGTCCCCGGCCTCGCCAAGACCAAGCTGGTCGAGACCCTGGGCGTCACGCTCGGCCTCGATGCCAAGCGCATCCAGTTCACGCCCGACCTGATGCCATCGGACATCCTCGGCGCCGAGGTGCTCGACGAGAGTGCCGGCGGCAAGCGCTCGTTCCGCTTCATCGCCGGCCCGGTGTTCGCGCAACTCCTGATGGCGGACGAGATCAACCGCGCCAGCCCGCGCACGCAGTCGGCGTTGCTGCAAGCCATGCAGGAGCAGCACATCACGGTTGCAGGCGCCCGCCATGACCTGCCCAAGCCCTTCCACGTCCTCGCGACCCAGAATCCGCTGGAGCAGGAAGGAACCTATCCGCTGCCCGAGGCTCAGCTCGACCGCTTCCTGATGGAGATCGACGTCGACTATCCCGATCGTGACGCCGAGCGCCGCATCCTGTTCGAGACCACCGGCGCCGAGGAGAGTGCCGCCAAGGGCGCGATGACGGCGGACGCACTGATTGCGGCGCAGCGGCTGGTGCGGCGGCTGCCGGTCGGCGATTCCGTCGTCGAGGCGATCCTGTCGCTGGTCCGCTCGGCGCGTCCCGGTCCGGAGGCCGGCGAGGCCGGCAAGCTGATCGCCTGGGGCCCCGGTCCGCGCGCCAGCCAATCGCTGATGCTCGCGGTGCGCGCGCGCGCGCTGCTCGACGGCCGTCTCGCGCCCTCGATCGACGACGTGCTCGATCTCGCCGAGCCCGTGCTGAAGCACCGCATGGCGCTGACCTTCCCGGCGCGCGCCGAGGGACGCACCATTCCGGACGTGATCCGGCAACTGAAGAGCCGGATTGGCTGATGGCCGCAGCGACAGGGCACGCCGACAAGGAGATTCTCGCGATACGGCGTGCCGATGGCGAAAGCCGGACGCTTGCATCGTCGCTGCCGCGCCTGGTGCTGGAAGCGCGCCAGATCGCCGCCAATGTGATCCACGGCCTGCATGGACGGCGGCGTGCCGGCTCCGGCGAAAGCTTCTGGCAATATCGCCGCTTCGTTTCCGGCGAGCCGTCGCAGCGCGTCGACTGGCGCCGCTCCGCGCGCGACGATCATCTCTACGTCCGCGAGCAGGAATGGGAGGCCGCGCACACGGTGTGGATCTGGCCCGACCGCTCGCCCTCGATGGCGTTTGCGTCGAAAGGCGCGCGCGACAGCAAGCTCGAGCGCGCCCTCATCGTGACCTTCGCCCTGGCCGAACTGCTGGTCGCCGGCGGCGAACGCGTCGGCATTCCCGGCCTGATCAATCCGACCGCGAGCCGCAACGTGATCGACCGCATCGCGCAGGCGATGCTGCACGATGAGACGGCGCGGCCCAGCCTGCCGCCCTCCTTCGTCCCCTCGGCGCTCGCCGAGATCGTCGTGCTGTCCGACTTCTGGTCGCCGATCTCGGAGATCAGCACCATGCTGGCCGGCCTGTCTGCATCGGGCGCACACGGCACGATGGTGCAGGTGGTCGATCCCGCCGAGGAGACCTTCCCCTATTCCGGCCGCGTCGAGTTCGTCGAACCGGAAGGCGGCGAGGTGATCACCGCCGGCCGCGCCGAGAGCTGGGCGCAGGACTACGTCGCCCGCGTGGCGCTGCATCGCGACCAGATCCGCGCCGAAACCGGCAGGCTCGACTGGCTGTTCACAACCCACACCACCAGCCGCTCGGCCGCCGAGCTGCTGCTGTTCCTGCATGCCGGCATGACCACGGCCAAAGGCAGCGCGCGCGGCAGCGTCAAAGTGGGCGCTGGCCCCGGAGGGCTCGGCGCATGATGGGCCTGCCGCTGTCGTTCGCCGAACCGCTGCTGCTGACCGGCCTCGTCAGCCTGCCGGTGCTGTGGTGGCTGCTGCGGGTGATGCCGCCGCGGCCGCGCCGGATCGAGTTTCCGCCGACCCGCCTGCTGTTCGATATCACGCCGAAGGAAGAGACGCCGTCGCGCTCGCCCTGGTGGCTGACCCTGCTGCGGCTGATCGCGGCGGCGCTGGTGATCTTCGCCGCGGCCGGCCCGATCTGGAATCCGCGCACCGAGGCCGTCGGCAGCAAGGCGCCGCTGGTGCTGCTGCTGGACGACAGCTGGAGCGCGGCCGCAAGCTGGGACACCCGCATCAGGGCCGCCGACGAGATCATCGCCAATGCCGATGCCGACCGCCGCGGCGTCGCGCTGCTGCCGCTGTCGGAGCCCGCGCGTGATCTCACCTTGATGCCGGCCGGGGCGGCGCGCGTCGCGCTGCGCCAGATCGCGCCCAAGGCCTACACGACCGAGCGCGCCGATG
Source organism: Bradyrhizobium sp. SZCCHNS3002 (assembly GCF_032377435.1). Taxonomy (NCBI): domain Bacteria; kingdom Pseudomonadati; phylum Pseudomonadota; class Alphaproteobacteria; order Hyphomicrobiales; family Nitrobacteraceae; genus Bradyrhizobium; species Bradyrhizobium sp. SZCCHNS3002. The sequence goes on along the minus strand of NZ_JAUHHY010000007.1, from coordinate 286,720 downwards.
CGCTGCCGCAGCTCGATCGCTTCCTGAAAGCGACCGGCGATGCCGAGATCATGTGGTTCTCAGACGGCGTCGATCCCGGCCGCGGCAGCGAATTCGTGACCGGTCTCGCCAAGACCATCGGCGACCGCAGCCTGACCGTGTTCGAAGGCGGCACGCCCTCGCCGCTGGCGCTCGCCGGTGCCGAGAACGCCGCCGCCAAGATGACCGTGAAGGTGCTGCGCGCCGATCTCTCCGTTCCCGGCGGCATCGTCCGCGCGCTCGATGCCAAGGGCTCGCCGCTCGGCGAGGCACAATTCAGCTTTGCCGCCGGCGCGCACGACGCCGAGGCGAGCTTCGACCTTCCCGTCGAGCTGCGCAACGACATCACCCGGCTCGAGATCGCGGGCGAGCGCTCGGCCGGCGCCGTGCAGTTGCTCGACAAGCGCTGGCGTCGCCGCGCCGTCGGCATCGTCTCCGGCGCCACCAGCGACACCGCGCAGCCGCTGCTCGCCCCGACCTTCTATCTCACCCGGGCGCTGTCGCCGTTCGCCGATCTCAGGCTCGGCGATCGCGGCGCCCCGCAGCAGGTCATCACGCAGTTCCTCGACCAGAAGGTGCCGATGATCGTGATGGCCGACGTCGGCACGCTGTCGCCCGAGCTGCGCGACCGTCTCAACGACTGGATCGAGAATGGCGGCGTGCTGGTGCGCTTCGCCGGCCCGCGCCTGGCGCAGGGCGACGACGACCTCGTGCCGGTGAAGCTGCGCCGCGGCGGCCGCACCCTGGGTGGCAGCCTGACATGGGAGAAGCCGCAGCACCTGGCCGCGTTCGCCGCCGACGGTCCGTTCGCCGGCATCACCGTCCCGAAGGACGTCACCGTCAACCGCCAGGTCCTCGCCGAGCCCGACGCCGTGCTGGCGACCAAGAGCTGGGCCTCGCTCGAGGACGGCACGCCACTCGTCACCGGCGAGCATCGCGGCAAAGGCGTGATCGCGCTGTTCCACGTCAGCGCGGACATGCGCTGGTCCGATCTGCCGATGTCCGGCGCGATGGTCGAGATGCTCCGCCGCATCGTCGACATGTCCGGCTACACCTCGACGCCGGGACCGGGTCCCGCCGGCGAGACCGCCAAGGCCACGCTGGCACCGCTGCACATCCTCGACGGCTTCGGCGCCTTCGGACCGCCGCCTTCGACCGCCAAGCCGCTGCCGGCCGATTTCAACGACCGGGCTTCGCTGGATCATCCGCCCGGATTCTATGGCCCAGCCGAGGGACCCACCGCAGTGAACACGCTGAGCCCCGCCGATCGCATTCTTCAGCTCGACACGTCGGCGCTGCGCGCCAACCGCGCCAGCTACACCACCGCCGAGCCGCGCGATCTCCGGGGCATCCTGCTGTCGACCGCACTGCTGCTTTTCCTGATCGACGCGGTCATCGTCGCTCTCCTCGGCGGCGCGCTGGCCTCGCTCGCACGGCGGCGACGTGCAGCACCCGCGTCCATCGCGCTTGCGGTGCTTGCAACCGGCGCCCTGCTCGCCGTCGCAATGCCGACCACCGCGCGCGCCGATGCGGCAAGCGATGATTTCGCGATGCGCGCGGTGTCGCAGACGCGGCTTGCCTATGTCGTGACCGGCAATGCCGACGTCGATTCCATCGTCAAGGCCGGGCTGACCGGACTGACCTTGTTCCTGGCGCAGCGGACTGCGCTCGAAGCCGGCGATCCCGTCGGCGTCGATCCCGCCCATGACGAGCTTGCCTTCTTCCCGCTGATCTACTGGCCGATCGTGCCGGGCGTGCCGAAGCCGCCGCAGGACGCGATCAACAAGATCGATGCCTACATGAAGCAGGGCGGCACAGTGATCTTCGATACCCGCGACGCGGTCGAGGCGCCCCCCGGCGAGAACGGCGCGCAGCAGACCCCGGGCATGCAGTCGCTGCGCGAGATCCTGTCGTCGCTCGACGTGCCCGAGCTCGAGCCGGTGCCGCGCGAGCACGTGCTGACCAAGACGTTCTACCTGCTGCGCGACTTCCCCGGCCGCTTCACCACAGGACAGACCTGGGTCGAGGCGCTGCCGAAGGACGAGGACGAGGACAGCGCCTCGCGCCCGGCGCGCGGCGGCGACGGTGTCTCGCCGATCATCATCACCTCCAACGATCTGGCCGGTGCCTGGGCCATCCGCCCCGACGGCCAGGCCATGCTGCCGATGGTTCCGGGCGAGCCGCGGCAGCGCGAATTCGCCTTCCGCGCCGGCGTCAACATCGTGATGTACACGCTGACCGGCAACTACAAGGCTGATCAAGTGCACGCACCGGCGCTGATCGAACGGCTCGGGCAATGATGCCAGTTATGCGCGTTGATCGCGCCAAAACCTCCACCATCATGCCCGGGCTTGTCCCGCCTGCGCGGCCGAAGCCGCTTCGGCGCGGCGAAGGCCCGGGCATCCACGTCCAACCTTTCATGCGGCTCGACGTGGATGGCCGGGACAAGCCCGGCCATGACGAAGCCAGCGAGTTTGCCTCATGAATTACGGCATCGCGTTCACACCTCTGGTCCCGCCGATCGTGCTGTGGCTCGCGATCGGCGCGATCGTCGTCATCGCGGCGCTGCTGTTGCTCGGCCGCTCGCGTTCGGCCTGGATCCGCGTCACCGCGCTGGCCTTGATCGCGCTCGCGCTGGCCAATCCGCAGTTCACGCGCGAGGACCGCGAGCCGCTGAGCTCGGTCGCCGCCGTCGTGATCGACAAGAGCCCGAGCCAGAATTTCGGTGACCGCAACAAGCAGACCCAGGCGGCCCAGGAGTCGCTGGTCGACAGCCTGAAGAAGATCAAAGGCCTCGAGGTCCGCGTGGTCGATGCCGGCCAGGCGGACGGCGAGACCGACGGCACGCATCTGTTCAGCGCGCTGACATCGGCCCTGTCGGACGTCCCCGTCGATCGGGTCGCGGGCGCCTTCATGATCACTGATGGCCGCGTGCACGACATTCCCGGCAACCTCGCCGCGCTCGGCTTCCAGGCTCCGCTGCAGGCCCTGATCACGGGCCAGAAGGCCGAGCGTGACCGCCGCGTCGCGATCACCGCGGCCCCTCGTTTCGGCATCGTCGGCCAGCCCCAGACCATCAGCTTCCGGCTCGATGATCAGGGCATCGCGGGCGCCAGCGCGAAGGTCGTGATCCGCCGCGACGGCGAGGTCATCAGCGAGCGCACCTTGACCAGCGGCCAGGCTGCCAATGTCGACGTCGACGTCAAGCACGAAGGTCAGAACATCGTCGAGATCGAAGCCTCGCCGCTCGACAACGAGCTGACCCTCGTCAACAACCGCGCGGTGGTCTCGATCGATGGCGTCCGCGACAAGCTGCGCGTGCTGCTGGTGTCGGGCGAGCCGCATTCGGGCGAGCGTACCTGGCGCAACCTGTTGAAGTCAGACGCCAGCATCGATCTCGTCCACTTCACGATCCTCCGGCCACCGGAGAAGCAGGACGGCACCCCGATCAACGAGCTGTCGCTGATCGCGTTTCCGACCCGCGAGCTGTTTCAGCAGAAGATCAACGAATTCCAGCTGATCATCTTCGACCGCTATGCCCGCCAGGGCGTGCTGCCGGTCGCCTATTTCGACAACATCGCGCGCTACGTGCGCAATGGCGGCGCGGTGCTGGTCTCGGCCGGCCCGGACTACGCCTCCAACACCAGCATCTGGCGCACACCGCTCGACTCGGTGCTGCCCGCCGAGCCGGTCGGCGTCACCGAGAAGCCGTTCTATGCGCATCTGTCCGACGCCGGCAAACGGCATCCGGTGACGCGCGGCCTCGAAGGCTCGGGCTCCGAGCCGCCGCGCTGGAGCCGCTTCTTCCGCACCGTCGAGACGCGCAATGCGGTCAGCCCGCCGGTGATGACCGGCGCCGACGGCAAGCCGCTCTTGCTGCTGTCGCGCTTCGGCGCCGGCCGCGTCGCGCTGCTGCTATCCGACCACATCTGGCTGTGGGCGCGCGGCTACGAGGGCGGCGGTCCGCATCTCGACCTGCTCCGACGCACGTCGCACTGGCTGATGCAGCAGCCTGACCTGGATGAGGAGGCGCTGCGACTCCAGATCCAGGGCAAGGATCTCGCCGTCATCCGCCAGACCATGGGCGACACCGTGCCGCCGGTCACCGTGACTTCGCCGTCCGGCCAGACGCGTGAGCTGACGTTGAGCCAGGGCGATCCCGGCGAATGGCGCGCGACCTTGCCGGCCAACGAGCTCGGCCTGTGGCAGGCCACGGACGGCACCTTGAAGGCGCTCATCAATGTCGGCCCGACCAATCCGAAGGAATTCTCCGAGGTCACTTCGACCACCGAGACGCTGAAGCCGCTGGCACAGGCCACCGGCGGCGACGCCCGCCGCATCGCCGACGGATCCGGCATCGACATGCCGCGCATCGTCCCCGTCAGGTCATCGACGCTGTTCAGCGGCGACGGCTGGATGGGCGTGCGGATGCGCGACGCCAGCGTCGTCAAGGGCGTCGGCGTGCTGCCGATGTTCGCCGGCGTGATCGGCCTGTTGCTGCTGCTCGGCGCGCTCGCCGCCACCTGGGTGCGCGAGGGTCGCTGACACAACGACACGAGCACGCGCCACCGCCTCGTGCGACGTGGCGCGAAGGGCACAGCGACGGGGATTCCACCCGCCGTCGCAGTGCGCTGATTGACAGGTGTGAAGCCCCCTTGCGATGTTACATTGTAACAACGGCTGATCATCCTCCCAGCCGAACGGGGTGGCCTATTCACATGAGGCCGATTTACATGAGCCAGAGCTGGCGATGAGCTGGTTTCGCGCGAACATCAAGGATGTCTCGCGGCTGGCGCTGTTTGCGCTGGTGCTGCAATTCGCGCTCGCGTTCGGCCACGTTCATTGGCTCTCCGCGCAGGCGCTGGGCGGCGGCCGTCTCACGACGGCGCAGGCCCATACCGGCTCCTCTCCCGCAAGCCAGGACCCCGACCAGCAGCCATCCGCTGACGGCTGCGCCATCTGCGCCGTCATGGCGATGGCGCAGTCGATCCTGCTGTCACCGGCGCCCGTTCTGACGCCTCCTGAAGCGGTCGCATTCCGGCTGCCCGATGCGATCACCGCCACTGTCGCGGCCGTCGTCGTCGACACCGCCTTCCAGCCGCGCGCTCCTCCCACCGCCTGATCTGAGCCGCTCGAAACGCTGCCCCGCTGCGCGAGCGCACGGCGGCCGCGTGCAGGAATGGGTCCGTCGCAACCCGACGGCAGGCGCATCCCGCCAGCAACGAAAGACGTGGGACGCCTGATCAGGATCAGGAATTGAAAGATGTTGTCGAGAGCCTTGATGTCGGGCTGCAGCGCCGCAGCCATGTTGTGCGTTTTGAGTGCGCCCGCGCGCGCTGACGATCCGGCGAAGCCGGCGGCCGAACTGCCCGAGGTCACAGTGACCGCACCGAGCCCGATCCGTGCCCGCAAGCCGGTGGTGCCGCGGCCCAATCCCACCGCGCGCGTGGCGCGCAGCGGCCCACGCACGCCGGCGCCCGCGCGCGAGGCACAGACCGCGCCGCCCCCGCCGCAGCAGGGCGTGACGCCCATCATCACCGACCAGTTCGCGACCGTCACGGTGGTGCCGAACGAGGAGCTGCGCCGCTCCGGCGCGGCAACGCTCGGCGATCTCCTGAATTCCAAGCCGGGCATCACCGGCTCGAGCTTCGCGCCGGGCGCATCGAGCCGGCCGATCATCCGCGGCCTCGACGTCAACCGCGTCGGCATCGTCGAGAACGGCATCGGCGGCGGCGGTGCGTCCGATCTCGGCGAAGATCATTTCGTGCCGATCGATCCGCTCACCAGCGACCAGATCGAGGTCGTCCGCGGCCCCGCGGCGCTGCGCTACGGCTCGACCTCGATCGGCGGCGTCGTGAGCGCCACCAACAACCGCATTCCCAATGCGGTGCCGACCTGTTCGACAGCGCCGTTCCAAACCTATGGCCTGCCGGCGAGCGCGCCGGCCGTGGGCAGCGCGCCTTGCGTCACCGCGGAAACGCGCACCTCGTTCAGCTCGGTCGACCGCGGCGTCGAGGGCGGCGTGCTGCTCGATGCCGGCGGCGGCAATTTCGCTGTCCATGCCGATGCCTACGGCCGCAAGACCGGCGACTACTCCATTCCCGGCTACCCCTATCTGTTCGACCAGACCCGCCCGGTGAACGGCCGGCAGCCGAACTCCGCCGTGCAGAACGATGGCGCCTCGCTCGGCGGCAGCTACTTCTTCTCAGGCGGCTTCGTCGGCGCTGCGATCACGCAGACCGATGCGCTCTACCATATCCCCGGCATCGACGGCGCCGACAGCCGGACCCGGATCGACGCGCACCAGACCAAGATCACCGCCAAGGGCGAGTACCGCCCGGACTCCGCGGCGATCGATGCCATCCGCTTCTGGGCCGGTGCGACCGACTATCGGCACAACGAGATCGGTCTCGCCGATGTCACCGATCCGACCACCGACGGCGTGCGGCAGACCTTCACCAATCGCGAGCAGGAAGCGCGCGTCGAGATGCAGATGATGCCAGTCAATCTGCGCTTCGCGACGCTCACGACCGCCTACGGCGTGCAGGCCGGACACCAGGAGCTGAATGCGCCGAGCCCCGACAATCCCGGCTCGGTGTTCAACGGACTGTTCGGCCCCAACACCAACAACCGCGTCGCCGGCTACGTCTTCAACGAGTTCGCCTTCACACCGGCGACCAAGGCGCAGGTCGCAGCCCGCATCGAGCACGTCTCATTGAACGGCTCCACGCCGAACTTCCCGGTCGACTATCTGCCGGACGGCACGCCACAGGCCAACATCGCCCGCAATCCGTCGTACACGCCGAAGAGCGCGAGCGTCGGCCTGTTGCAGAACCTGCCGGGCGATCTCGTGGCGAGCGTCACCGCGCAATATGTCGAGCGCGCGCCGAAGCCAGCCGAGTTGTTCTCGCGCGGCGGCCATGATGCGACCGCAACCTTCGACATCGGCAATCCGAACCTGACCATCGAGACGGCCAAAACCGTCGAGGCCGGACTGCGCAAGGCCACCGGCCCTTTCCGCTTCGAGGCCACCGCCTACTACACGCAGTTCAGCAACTTCATCTATCGGCGGCTGACCGGCGTGATGTGCGGCGACGATTTTGCCTCCTGCGGCACCACCGGCACCGAGCTGAACCAGGCGGTCTACTCGCAGCGCAACGCGCTGTTCCGCGGCTTCGAGTTCCAGAGCCAGTTCGATGTCGCTTCGCTCGGCACCGGCATCTGGGGCATCGAGAACCAGTTCGACGTCGTCCGCGCCACCTTCGCGGACGGCACCAATGTGCCGCGGATTCCGCCGATGCGCGTCGGCGGCGGCCTGTTCTGGCGCGATGCCAACTGGCTGACCCGCATCAATCTGCTGCACGCCTTCGCGCAGAACGATATCGCGCCGATCGCGGAGACGCCGACGCCAGGCTACAACCTGCTCAAGGCCGAGGTCAGCTACCGGACCAAGCTCAACCCGAACATGTTCGGCGCGCGCGAGATGCTGGTCGGCCTCGTCGGCAACAATCTGCTCAACGAGAAGATCCGCAACTCGGTCTCCTACACCAAGGACGAGGTGCTGCTGCCCGGCATCGGCGTGCGGATCTTTGCCAATCTGAAGTTCTGATTGCGAATTCGGTGGGGCGTGGAGGAAAGCAACCTGCGCTCCCCCTCGTCATTGCGAGGACCGAAGCGACGAAGCAATCCAGATTTCCGTCGGGAGTCTGGGTTGCGTCGCTTCGCTCGCAATGACGGAAAACGTCAGCGCGCGTAATCCCAATCGGGCCGGATCGCGCCCTCGACGCCCTCGAACGCGCCCTCGATCAGCTCGTTCACCAGCAGCCGGTTGTAGTCCACCGGTCCCGGCATGATCGCCCTGCCCTTCGGCACCGGCTTGAAGCCGACGCGCGTGTAGTAGGCCGCGTCCCCCACCAGCAGTATCAAGCGGTGGCCCTGCGCCCGCGCGTCCGCGACCGAACGCTCCATCAGCATGCGGCCGATGCCGTGCTTGCGGAACGGCGGCTCGACCGTCAGCGGCCCGAGCATCAGCGCCTTGGTGTCGCCGACGCAGATCGGCAGTTGCCGCACCGAGCCGACCAGCAAAGTGCCGATATGAGCGGTGAACGACAATGCGAGCAGATGATCGACATGCTCGCGTAAGCGGTAGGCGCTCAGCACGAAGCGGCCGGGGCCGAAGGTGCGCTCATGCAGCCGCTCGATCGCCTGCGCGTCGCCCGGCTTTTCGGCGGAGATCGTAATGGACAGGTCACTCATGTGGGGTGGCGAGATAGCATTCTGGAGCGGCGCGGTCCATGGGCGGGCCGTCCACGTGTTGACAGCATTCTCCCGCTCCGGGGGCACCGATGCTAATTTTCTGAGCATTCGCGCGGCATGACCGAAGATTGTGCTAAGATGTCAAGTTTCCGGAGCTGCCCTCGCTTAACCTGTCCCAGGTCATGAGCGTTGTGGTCGCCGTCGCGGCCGCTTGGACCGCTCTGACGCAGCACGAGCAGCAGGTCGAAGATGACGGGTGCGTTCAGGTCGCGCCATCGCGGCGAAACTCATGTGTTCGATGATCTCAAGACGCTGCTGGCCTGCGCCTCGCCGCTCCGGTCCGGCGATGAGCTGGCTGGCATCGCAGCCGACAGTGCCGCGCGGCGGGTTGCAGCGCGGATGGCGCTCGCCGACGTGCCGCTGCGGCGTTTCCTCGACGAGCCGCTGATTCCCTATGAGAGCGACGAGGTCACGCGCCTCATCCTCGACAGCCACGATGCCGCCGCATTCGCGCCCGTCGCATCGCTGACCGTCGGCGAATTGCGCGAATGGCTGATGTCCTGGGAGGCGGATGCCGGCCGGCTGGCCGCCCTCGCGCCGGGACTGACGCCGGAGATGGTGGCCGCGGTCTCCAAGCTCTGCGGCAATGGCGATCTCGTCGCCGTCGCCGCCAAATGCCGGGTCGTGACCCGCTTCCGCTCCACGATCGGCCTGGAGGGGCGGCTGTCGTCACGGCTGCAGCCGAACGATCCGACCGACGATCCCCAGGCGATCGCCGCCGGCACGCTCGACGGCCTGCTGTTCGGCATGGGCGATGCCGTGATCGGCATCAATCCCGCGACCGACAATGTCGAGGCCTGCATCCGCCTGCTCACGATGCTCGATGATCTCAGGCTCAAATTCGAGGTGCCGACGCAGTCCTGCGTGCTGAGCCACGTCACGACCTCGATCCAGGCGATCGAGAAAGGCGCGCCGCTCGATCTCGTCTTCCAGTCGATCGCCGGCACCGAGGCGGCCAATGCCGGCTTCGGTGTGACCCTGAAGCTGCTGGCCGAGGCGCATGACGCAGCCTTGTCACTGAAGCGCGGCACGGTCGGCAACAACGTCATGTATTTCGAGACCGGCCAAGGCGCGGCCCTGTCCGCCGATGCGCATCACGGCCTCGATCAGCAGACCGTCGAGGCCCGCGCCTATGCCGTCGCGCGCGCCTTCTCGCCACTGCTGGTCAACACCGTCGTCGGCTTCATCGGTCCTGAATATCTCTACGACGCGAAGGAGATCATCCGCGCCGGCCTCGAGGATCATTTCTGCGCCAAGCTGCTCGGCGTGCCGATGGGCTGCGATGTCTGCTACACCAACCATGCCGAAGCCGATCAGGACGACATGGACGACCTGGCGCTGCTGCTTGCGGCGGCGAACGTCAACTTCCTGATCGCGGTGCCCGGCGCCGACGACATCATGCTCAACTATCAGAGCCTGTCGCATCACGACGTGATGCGGCTGCGGCATCTGCTCGGCCGCCGCCCGGCGCCGGAGTTCGAGGCGTGGCTGGCGCGGATGGGTCTTCTCGACCACAGCGGCCGCGTGCCGCCATTGCCGGGCAGCGCGCCTTCCGTAGCCCGGCTGATCGGCCAGGGGGCGCGGGCATGAGGGACGATCCGTTCGACCTGCTGCGCAGGATGACGCGTGCCCGCGTCGCACTCGGCCGCGCCGGCGACGGGCTTCCGACGGCGGCGAAGCTGGAATTCCAGATGGCGCATGCGCGCGCGCGCGATGCCGTATGGGGCAAGGTCGATTTCGACGGCATCGCCGGCGCGCTCGCGCCGCGCGAGGTGATCAAGGTCGCGAGCGCAGCGCCGGACCGCGCCAGCTATCTGCGCCGGCCAGATCTTGGCCGCCGTCTCGCCACAGGCGAAGCGTCGCGGCTGCCATCAGGCCCATACGATCTCGTCTTCATCATTGCTGACGGGCTGTCGGCGGATGCGGTCGAAAGCCATGCCGCCGCTGTCGTGATCGCCACCGAGGCTCGTCTGACGGGCCTGTCCATCGGACCGATCGTGCTGGCTTCGCAGGCGCGCGTGGCGCTGGGTGACGATGTCGGTGCCGCGATGCGCGCCCGGCTCGTGGCGGTCCTGATCGGCGAGCGTCCGGGTCTGTCGGCCGCGGATTCCCTCGGTGTGTATCTGACGCTGCACCCGGCCCCGGGCCTGCGCGACAGCGCCCGCAACTGCATGTCCAACATTCACGGCCACGGGCTCTCCGCCGAGCGCGCCGCCGACAAGCTGGCCTGGCTGGTGCGCGAGGCGCTGCGGATCGGCGTCACCGGCATCGGCCTCAAGGAGGCGGCGCCGGACGCCGCGATCGCGACGACACAACCAACAACACAAATCACCCATCACAAGCCGACAGGAGCGAATGGACATGAGTGACGAGGCCAAGCCGACGCTTTCGAAGAGCCTGACCGGACTCCATCTGTGGGGCATCGCGGTCGGGCTGGTGATCTCCGGCGAATATTTCGGCTGGAGCTATGGCTGGGACAAGGCCGGCACGCTCGGCTTCCTCATCACCACGATCTTCATCGCGGTGATGTATACGACCTTCATCTTCTCCTTCACCGAGCTCACCACCGCGATCCCCCATGCCGGCGGTCCGTTTGCCTATTCCTACCGAGCCTTCGGCCCGCTCGGCGGCTTCGTCGCCGGCTTCGCGACGCTGATCGAGTTCGTGTTCGCACCGCCTGCCATCGCGCTCGCCATCGGCGCCTATCTCAACGTCCAGTTTCCGGCGCTGTCGCCCAAGACCGCCGCGCTCGGCGCCTATCTGGTGTTCATGGCCCTCAACATCGCAGGCGTATCGATCGCCGCAACATTCGAGCTGTTCGTCACCGTGCTGGCGATCGCCGAGCTCCTGGTGTTCATGGGCGTCGTGTCGCCCGGCTTCTCCTTCGCCAATTTCGCCGCCAACGGCTGGGCCGGCGAGAATTCATTCTCGCTGGCGAGCATCGGCGGCATCGTCGCCGCGATCCCGTTCGCGATCTGGTTCTTCCTGGCGATCGAAGGCGCCGCCATGGCCGCGGAAGAGACCAAGAATCCGACCAAGACGATTCCGCTCGCCTACATCGCGGGGATTCTAACGCTCGTCGTGCTCGCCTTCGGCACCATGATCATGGCCGGCGGCGTCGGCGACTGGTCGAAGCTCGCCAACATCAATGATCCGCTGCCGCAGGCGATGAAGATCGTGGTCGGCGAGAACTCCGGCTGGCTGCACATGCTGGTGTGGATCGGCCTGTTCGGACTGATCGCCTCGTTCCACGGCATCATCATGGGCTACTCGCGGCAGATCTTCGCGCTGTCGCGCGCCGGCTTCCTGCCGGCCAAGCTCGCCGCGCTGCACCCGACCTGCCGCACGCCGCATTGGGCCATCCTTGCCGGCGGCGTGATCGGCATCGCCGCGATCTACTCCGACGAGCTCATCCAGTTCGCCGGACAGACGCTGACGGCGAACATCGTGACGATGAGCGTATTCGGCGCGCTCGTGATGTACATCATGAGCATGGCCGCTCTCTTCCGCCTGCGGGCCACCGAGCCCCATCTCATCAGGCCGTTCAAGGCGCCAATCTATCCCGTGCTTCCGGCCGTGGCGCTGGTCTGTGCGACGCTCTCGCTGCTCACGATGATTTGGTTCAATCTGCAGGTGTTCGCGGCCTTCGTGGTGCTGTTCGCGGCCGGCCTGCTGCTCTATCGTCTGACCGCCGGCAAGCGCAGCATGGCGGCGAACGACAGCCTGCTCGACATCGCCTTGACCGAAGCCCGCGCCATGGCCGACTGATCCGGCCGGATCGCGACAGTCTCGATCGAGGACCCTCCGCGCCATGTGCTCGCGCGGAGGGGTCATGAATGGCCGCTCCGGCAGGCACGTGACTTGCATAACTACGAGGTGTGAAACAACGGCGCATTTCCTCAAAGGTGAGGATTTCATGGGACAGCATCCGACAGCCGAAAGCCAGCATCCGCGCGATCGGAGCCGCAACATTCTGGCCGCCGCGGCCACCGGCGTCGCTGATTTCATCGCCCAGACAGGCGGCCGTCCGGAAGCGGTGTTCGAGCGGATCGGCATCGATGCCAGCTGCCTCGGCGAGACCCGCCGCGCGCTCGACCTCGCCGACTATGTCGCGATGATGGAAGACGCCGCACAGGAGACCGGCAACGACAATTTCGGCCTTTGGTTCGGCCAACGCTACCAGCCGCGGATGCTCGGCCTGATCGGCGAGATCGCGCTGGCGGCGCCGACGCTGGGCTCGGCGATCGAGCATCTCGCGCTGTGGTTTCCCTGGCATCAGCAGGCGACCGAAACCCGCCTGACGCGCCACGACGGCTTGCTGCGGCTCGAATATCGCATTCTCGACGGCTCGATCGTCGATCGCCGGCAGGATGCCGAATTGACCATGGGCATGTTCGCGAACGTCTTCCGTGCGTGCCTGCCATCGGGCTGGGCGCCTGACATGGTGCTGTTCGAACACGCCCGGCCGGCGGCCTGGCGCGATCATGAGGCAGCCTTCGATGCCGACGTCGGCTGGTCGCAAGGCACCAATGCTCTGGTGTTTCGCGATCGCGGCCTGGACCGGGCGATGCCGGGGGCGGATCTTCCACGCCTGCAGCGGCTGACGACGGATCTTGCCGGTGTCGCCGGCTCCTGCGGCACGCCGGCGTTCCTCGATCTGGTCCGTGGCGAGATCCGGCGGCGGTTGTCGGCCGGCGCGCTTCATCTCGAGGAGGTCGCCGATGCGCTGTCGACAACGTCGTGGACGTTGCAGCGCCGGCTTGCCGAGTTCGGCGCCACCTTCTCCGACCTGGTCGAGGCGACGCGGCTCGACCTCGCCCGCCACTATCTGCGCCAGGCGCATCTGCCGCTCGGCGACGTCGCCTTCCTGCTCGGCTATTCCGAAGCCTCAGCCTTCTCCCGCGCGTTCTCGCGCTGGACCGGCTGCAGCCCGCGGCATTGGCGCCAACGGTCATTGCAGGCGACGGCTCGCAGCTAAAGCCGCGCCACCGGCATCAATCTGCCGGCATCGTCTTCTCGACCAGCCGCACCCAATAGGAGGCGCCATGGCCGAGGATGTTGTCGTTGAAACGATAGGCCGGATGGTGGCAGTCCTTGCCGTCGCCCATGCCGAGGAAGACGAAGGCGCCGGGGCGGGCCTGCAGCATGAAGGCGAAGTCCTCGGCGCCCATCAGCGGCGGCGCATTGTCGACCACCCGCTCCGCACCGACGACGTCGCGGGCGACATCGGCGGCGACCCCGGTCTCGCGCGCATGGTTCATCGTGATCGGGTAGAGCCGCGTGTATTTCGTCGTCGCCTCACCGCCATAGGTGCGGGCGATGCCGTCGGCGACCTCGGCAATGCGGCGCTCCACCAGGTCCTGCACCTCGGGATCGAGCGTGCGCACGGTCCCCTTCAGTTCGACGGTCTCCGGAATGACGTTCATCGCCGTGCCGGCCTCGACGACGCAGATCGAGATGACCGCCGACTTGATCGGATCGACGTTGCGCGACACGATCGACTGCAGCGCGGTGATGATGTGCGCGGCGATCAGCACGCTGTCGACCGCCTTGTGGACCCCGGCACCGGCATGCCCGCCCTTGCCGCGGACGGTGATCTCGAGCTGGTCCGACGACGCCAGCATCGGGCCCGGCCGCAGCGCGAAGACGCCTTCGGGCACGCCCGGCGCGTTGTGCAGGCCGTAGACCTCCTGGATGCCCCAGCGGGTCATCAGCCCGTCGTCGACCATCGCCTTGCCGCCGGCGCCGCCCTCCTCGGCCGGCTGGAAGATCACGATCGCCGTGCCGTCGAAATTGCGCGTGTCCGCGAGATGCTTGGCGGCCCCCAGCAGCATCGCGGTATGGCCGTCATGGCCGCAGGCATGCATCAGGCCCGGCGTCTTCGACGCGTAGGGCACGCCCGAGGCTTCCTCGATCGGCAGCGCGTCCATGTCGGCGCGCAGGCCGATGGTGCGACCTGAGCTGGTCCGACGGCCGCGGATGACACCGACCACGCCGGTGCGTCCGATGCCGGTCACCACCTCGTCACAACCGAATTCGCGCAAGCGCTCGGCGACGATGCCGGCGGTGCGGTGCACCTCGTACATCAGCTCGGGATGTTCATGGAAATCATGGCGCCAGGCGGCCATGTCGTCGGTGAGCGCGGCGATGCTGTTCAGGATGGGCATGGAGGCGGTGTTCTCGTTCGGGACGGTGATGCCCGAACCATGACCGGAACGGCGGATGGACACAAGCTCTCGCCCGCATCAGCCCTCGATCGGGGCGTGTGACAGGTACGCCAGCAGCTTCATCTCGCGGCGGCCGCGGGTGACGGTGTCGAGCACGAGGCCCGAGGAGGCCGACAGCAGCGCCATGATCATCAGGCCCATCGAGAGCACCGCGGTCGGCAGCCGCGGCACCAGCCCGGTCTCGATATAGGTGACGAAGATGGGAATCGCGAAGCCGATCGAGACCAGCGCGAGGAAGATGCCGATCGCACTGAAGAAGCGCAGCGGCTTCTCCGAACGATAGAGCTTCAGGATCGTGCCGAGGATGCGGAAGCCGTCGCGCCAGGTGTTGAGCTTGGAGACAGAGCCTTCGGGCCGCGCGTAGTATGGCGTCGCGAGCTCGGCGACCGGCAGCGCCAGCTCCAGCGCATGCACGGTCAGCTCGGTCTCGATCTCGAATCCGTCGGAGAGGACGGGGAAGGATTTGACGAAGCGGCGCGAGAACACGCGGTAGCCGGACAGGATGTCCTTGAAGGCCTGGCCGAACACCTCGGCAAGGAAGCTCGTCAGCATCCAGTTGCCGGTGCGATGGCCCATGCGGTAGGCGGCCTGCTCCTGGTCGACCCGCAGGCCCACCACCATGTCGAGCCGCTCGCTCACGAGACGCGCGATCATGCCGGGCGCGCTCGGCGCGTCATAGGTCGCGTCACCATCGACCAGCACGTAGATGTCGGCATCGACATCGGCGAACATGCGCCGGACGACGTGGCCCTTGCCCTGCCGCCGCTCGCTGCGCACCTCGGCGCCGGCCGCGCGCGCGACCTCAATGGTGCGGTCCTTGGAATTGTTGTCATAGACGTAGACGGTGGCCGTCGGCAGCGCCTGCTTGAAATCGCGGACCACGGTGGCGACCGCGGCCTCCTCATTGTAGCAGGGCACCAGCACGGCGATCCGCATCGAAGCTGAACTCATCGACCCCTCTCCCCCAGGGACGGGAGACTGCCCTCATTCGGTGCAGAAATTCATAATGATCCGGCGACAGCGCGCTGTTCCGGCCGCCAGGTGGGAATGACCTTAACGCCGTCCAGCACCTCCCGCAGGCGGGATTGCGTGCCGAGCGTGGTTCCCTCCGGCAGCGCGTCGCGTGCGAAGAAGCCGGTCTCCACGATTTCGAGGTTCGGCTCCGGCGGCCGGTCCTGCGTGAACCTTTTGATAACGAAGACGGCAACGTGATCGCGCGGCGAGACGTGGTTGTTGAGGAAGATGCCGTGCAGCTGCGGCTCGCCGGCGAGCGCGATCCGGCCCTCCTCGAACAGCTCCCGCGTCAACGCCTCGATGAACGTCTCGCCGACCTCGACGCCGCCGCCCGGCAGGTGCCAGCCCGAGACATAGCCGTGCCGGACCAGGAACACGCGGTTCTCGGCATCCAGCACCACGCCGCGGACGCCGAGCGTCATGCCGCGGGCGAAGCGCCAATAGAGGTGGAAGCCGCGCCGGAGCACAGGCTCGAACCGGATCCGCAGCCGGCTCAGATGTGTCGTCATCGCTGTCGTCGTCCTGGTTGTTCTTGCGCTCGCTGGCGGGGCTTGTCATGAGAGCCGGGGCATCACGAGGGATAGCACGAGATGACATCTGGGCGCGCCTGCATCCGCCATCGGCACCGAGGGGCGTAATGGCTGCCTTCACCCTCGCCCACCTGTCCGACCCGCACCTCGCTCCCCAGCACAAGCCGCGCCTGTCGGAGCTCGCCGGCAAGCGCGCGCTCGGCTATCTCAACTGGACGCGCAATCGCTACAAATATCACCGCCGCGACATCCTCGATCTGCTCATCTCCGACCTGCACGCGCAGATGCCGGACCAGATCGCCGTCACCGGCGATCTGGTCAATTTCGCCCTCGAATCCGAATTCCCGCTCGCCCAGGCCTGGCTGCGGACAGTGGGGCCGCCGGACAAGGTCACCGCGATTCCCGGCAATCACGACGCCTATGTGCGCTCGACGCGGCTGCGCTTCGCCGAGAGCTTTGCCGACTATTTCGGCGGCGATGCCGAGGGACCGGCTACGTTCCCGTCGCTGCGCCGGCGCGGGCCGCTCGCGTTGATCAGCCTGTCCTCGGCCGTGCCGTCGGCGCCGTTCATGGCGACGGGACGGCTCGGCAGCGCACAGCTCGCCGCGCTGGAGCAGATGCTCGAATCGCTGGCCCACGAGCAGCTGTTCCGCGTGCTGCTGGTGCATCATCCGCTGCGCTCGGCCCACCGGATGAAGCGGCTGACCGACGCCGGGAAGCTGATCGCGCTGCTCGCGCGCCACGGCGTCGAGCTGATCCTGCACGGCCACGACCACGTGCATTCGACGATCTGGCTCGACGGCCCGGAGCGCAAGATCCCGGTCGTCGGCGTGCCCTCGGCGTCGTCGATGGCGCATGGCCACTATCCGGCCGCGGCCTACAACATGTTTGCCATCAGCAGCGACGGCAACCACTGGCGCTGCGACATGACCGTGCGCGCGGTCAACGAGGCGCTGCGGGTGCGCGAGATCCGCGAGGTCCGCCTGCTTTGAGGCGCGGCCACGCCGTCAGATCTGCTGCAGGCTCGCATAGAATGCGACGCCGAACAGCGACAGCGCGCCGAGCACGAAGCCGAGCACGAACGGCCAGACCCCACCGCGCCGCCGCGGCGCCTCGGCGCTCGTCTTCGCCTGAGCCCTTGCGACGCTGAAGGCGCGCTCGCGCTCGACCATGCGGCGGGCGACGTAGTCGGTGACGGCCTTCACGATCGCCGCGATGTCGTGCGACTCGGCGAGCACGACGCGGCCGTTTCGGGTGTCCTGCACGAAGCGATACTGCCGCTTGTCACGCCCCATCACGACGTGGGCGACGACGTCGATCCACAGCCGCGGCGTCTCGCCCTGGCTGATGCCGCGATCGAACAGATCGAGCTGGCTCGGGATCTCCGCGAACAGCGGGTCCAGCGCGTCGTTGAGAATTTCGAGCCGCGCCACCTCGGCGTCGCGCAGGTCGACCACCACGCCCGTTCGGTCTGCGGCCTCGATCCGGGCCTGGCGCAGCGCCTCGCGCAGGCGCACGGGGCGGGCTTCAGTGCTGCTGTCGGCGGCCTCGGACATCGGTCACGCTTTCACGGTTCGGCCCTGGTTTCGCCAGGTTCCCACCGTGTTAACGTAGCAGTAACCCAGTATTCTGCAATCCCCTTTCATCTTCAATGGGTTATAAGCACGCTGGCGTAACCACGAAACGGACGTGGGCGGCCTCCTCCGGCATGACCCGGCTGAGACCGCCCCGTCCTTGGGCTCTTTCCTCGAGCTTAATCAAATACCCGGCAATGCATTCCTTCCCAGCGATCAGGCCGCCGGCGCGCGCTGCGGCTCCTCGACGATCGAGAAGCGGACGCCGGCCTTGTGGCGGTTCTCCTCGGACACCTCGCGCCAGCAGTCCTCGGCCTCCTTGCGCGACTTGAACGGCCCCTTCACCTGGGCCGAGCCTTCCACCAGCTTGTGGAAATTCATCGAGCCGAACTCGCCGCCGATCACCCAGAAATTGCTGGTCATGAGACCCTCTCCTTCAACCGTCACAACTTTGACAGTGCATTGCGAATTGCGTGACAGGAGATAAACGCGAAACTGGCAGCTTCGTATAGAGGCCTTGTTTTCGAATGGTGATGTCATGTAACATCATCACTTGTCATAAATGTCATTTTGTCAATTTTGTCACAATCCGAGGGCCGGTCGGCCATGAGGGGATCGCGATGCCCGGTGAGTCCGGAAAGAAGCTGTTCGTCGGGCCCCGCTTCCGGCGCATCCGCCAGCAGCTCGGGCTGTCCCAGACCCAGCTCGCCGAGGGCCTCGGCATCTCGCCGAGCTATGTCAACCTGATCGAGCGCAACCAGCGCCCGGTCTCGGCCCAGATCCTGCTGCGGCTGGCCGAGGCCTATGATCTCGATCTGCGCGATCTCGCCACCGCGGACGAGGACCGCTTCTTCGCCGAGCTCAACGAGATCTTCTCCGATCCGCTGTTCCGGCAGATCGAGCTGCCCAAGCAGGAGCTGCGCGACCTTGCCGAGCTCTGCCCCGGCGTCACCCATGCGCTGCAGCGGCTGTACGCGGCCTACGCCGAGGCCCGGCGCGGCGAGACCCTGGTGGCGGCGCAGATGGCCGACCGCAACGACGGCGCCCGCTTCGAAGCCAACCCGATCGAGCGGGTGCGCGACCTGATCGAGGCCAACCGCAATTATTTCGCCGAGCTCGAGCAGCAGGCCGAAGCCTTGCGCGACGCGCTCGACGTCCCGGCCGAAGGACTCTATGCCGCGCTCGCCGCGCGGCTGCGCGAAAAACATTCGGTGCAGACCCGTGTGATGCCGGTCGACGTCATGCGCGAGACCTTGCGCCGCTACGACCGCCATCGGCGTCAGCTGCTGATCTCCGAGCTGGTCGACGGGCCCGGCCGCACCTTCCAGCTCGCAGTCCAACTCGGCATGGCCGAATGCCTCCCACAGTTCGAGATCATCATCGGCCGCGCCGGCGCGCTCGACGACACCTCGCGCCGGCTCTACCGCATGACACTCGCGAGCTATTTCGCCGCCGCCGTGATGATGCCCTACGCACCGTTCCTCACTGCTGCCGAGGCGCTCAGCTACGACATCAACGTGCTGGCGCAGCGCTTCAACACCGGCTTCGAGCAGGTCTGTCACCGCCTCACCACGCTGTCGCGCCCGAACGCGCGCGGCATTCCGTTCTTCATGCTGCGCGTCGACAATGCCGGCAACGTCTCCAAGCGCTTCTCGTCGGGCACCTTCCCGTTCTCCAAGTTCGGCGGCACCTGCCCGCTGTGGAACGTGCACTCGACCTTCGACACGCCGGACCGGCTGCTGAAGCAGATCATCGAGCTGCCCGACGGCTCGCGCTATTTCTCGATTGCCCAGATGGTCCGCCGGCCGGTGGCGCCGCATCCGCTGCCGCAGCCACGCTTCGCGATCGGCCTGGGCTGCGAGATCCGCCACGCGTCGCGCCTCGTCTACGCCGCCGGCATGGATCTCGAGACGGCCGAGGGCACCCCGATCGGGGTCAACTGCCGTCTCTGCGAGCGCGAGAACTGCGCCCAGCGCGCCGAGCCGCCGATCACGCGGACGCTGATTTTGGATGAGACCACCCGGCGCGTCAGCTCGTTCGCGTTCAGCAATGCGAGGGAGTTGTGAGGGCTCCACTCTCGCCTCCGTCATTCCGGGGGCGGAGTGTGTAGCCCCGCTCTCGCAATGACACTGAAAAAACAACGCACGGACGCGAGCACACGTCACGCGGAGACACGTGAAGCTCGGATATCCGGTGCGGAGAGACATGCAGTCACCTCCTCGCGGCGCATCTGCGCCCGAGCTTTTCTGTTAGTTTGCCCCCTTTGAACACAGAGGGCGCAGGGAAGACCGGGAGCTCGCCGCCCCCATGGCCCCCGTGCGGAAAAAATGCACGGGGCAGGAACCACAGGTTCGGCTGGGACATCCCGGCCTTCCCCGCGCGATGGCTTTACGGCTTACTCCGTGCTCTCCCCAGGGACCGGCTGTCTTGCCCCTGTCATCAGCGCCATCGCAGGCGCAAACTTGATCTCAGCACCGGGAGATCAGGACCACACGGCTTGACCGTGCGCATCGAACCGTTCGTCGGCACGATCGCTCGCGCTGCAGTTCGATACGCCCATCGCATCCCGCACCCAACGCTCGTGACGACCGCGAAACGCCCCTCAGATCGAGGCGGGACAAGCGGAGTGAACATCAAATTCTGAAAAATGGAAACAGCAATATTTTTGCCGATAGGACTGGACACGAGTGATCCAGCTGAACTCGCTGACGAAATCAGTCCATCGGCGCACACGGAATTGACAGCTCGACAGGCCATGAGCCGGTAGCGCGCGCCGCAAATCCAACAAATATGCGCGGCCGATTTGCCCGACGGGCGGGCGGGGGTCGCGTAACAAGAGACGCGAGGGGAGGAGACCAGATCGCGCTGGAGCTGAACGTGATCAAGAACTAGGTATCGATAAGGCCTCCAGCTCCTCGATGCCGACAGGAGGCCTGCTTCGCCACCCCATGATGAAAGCGCGCTTGGCCAGGCCGTCCTGAACACGAGCGATCTGGGTCCGCTCTCTGGCAATCCGCGCTTGCAGCAGGGGATCGCGAGTTCCGGAGGCGGCGAGGCATTTGTTGATCACCCAACCGAACGGCTCGATGCCGGCGCGCCGCAGGTCCTCTTGGAGAGCGGCGGCCTCCGAAACGGGCGTCGTTTCCGGCAGGGTCACCAGGATGATCTGCGTGTAGCTGGAATCCTGCAATCGCATCAGCGGCGTGATCAGCCGGCCAGCGGCGCTCGGCTCCAATTGGCTCGTCATCTGGCGATGATAGGCCCCGGTCGCATCGAGCAGGAGCAGAGTATGACCGGTCGGCGCCGTATCGAGCACCACAAAGGCGCTCCGGGCTTCCGCAACCACGTGCGAGAAGGCATGGAAAACGGCGACTTCCTCCGTGCAGGGCGAAGCCAGGTCCTCAAGCAGGAGCGCCTTGCCCTGCTCATCCAGGTCGCGGCCACGGCTCGCCAGTATCTTCGCGACATAGCGCTCCGTCTCGCGCCGAGGATCGATCCGATCCACCGTCAGCCCGGGCATCGCGGCATCAACGACATCCGTGACGTGGGCCGCTGGATCGGTCGTGCTGAGATGGACGGCATGTCCGCGTCTCGCAAGGCCGACAGCGATGGCAGCGGCAACCGTCGTCTTCCCGACGCCGCCCTTGCCCATGACCATGATGAGGCCGCTATTGCGGTGAGCAATGTCATCGACCAATCGGTCGAGGCCCTGCAGGCCGACCGGCACTCCGACTTGCTCGCCAGTCGACGTCTCAAGCCGTGGACTGGACGACGACAACACGGCCCTGAGCGCCGCGAGACCCACAATGTCGAACCCAACCAATGGGACGTCGTCCCGCGGCAGCTTTCGCAGCGAATCCGGCATCGAGGCGAGCGCCTCATCCTGATCCCGCTCGAGTGCGCTTGCGACCGCGTCGGCAGGGTCAGTGGCGTGAAAGCGTCCGTTCACGACGAGTGTCTGATTGGAGAGGTTGAGTGCATCAAGTTCGCTCGACGTTCGCGCCGCCTCCCGGATTGCACTCCGGTCGGCGCGGGTCACCAGGACCACGGTCGTCCGCCGAGGATCGCCCAGCGCTTGAAGCGCTTGTCGAAAACGATCCTCCTGCATCTTCAAACCCGAATGTGGGCCGAGGCACGATGCTCCGCGGTCGTTGTCCTTCAGGAAACCGGTCCAAGCCTTCGGCAGGCTCAGAAGCCGCAAGGTGTGGCCGGTCGGGGCCGTATCGAAGATGATATGGTCGTAACCCGCTCTGTCCCCGTCCAGCAATCCGACGAACTCGTCGAATGCGGCAATCTCGGTGGTGCATGCGCCGGAAAGCTGCTCGCGTATGGTCGATCTCTCCTGATCCGTCACCGTGGGCTCGAGCTGTTCGAGCACGCGAGATCGGTAGCTCTCGGCTGCGGCCTCAGGGTCGATATTCATCGCGAAGAGCCTTGCCGCGTTCGGCACCGGCACCGGGCTGTCAGTTAGTTCAACTTCCAACATCTCGTCGAGGTTCGACGCAGGATCGGTGCTGACCAGAAGAACACGCAATCCACGGTCCGCGAGACTGATGGCGGTCGCACAAGCGAGCGACGTCTTGCCTACACCGCCCTTGCCAGTGAAAAAAAGAAAGGGCGTCGGAGCGTTCAGCGCACGCAATCGAAGCATTCAAATCCCTTCCAGGTGATCGTGGTGCGGCATTGCCGACCCGGGAGTCGGTAAGATTTTTGTCGCCGGCGTTCGCTCGATTCGGTGCATGAACTCGGCGCGGAGTGCTAGACCGACTTCGACGTCCTTTCGGGTCACCAATCATGGTACCTTTTCGTGCCTTGATCGGTTGCCGCAGACCAATCGATTCGTAGAGCCCCGGCACGACTCCTTGTTGCGATGGATCAATAATCGTGTTGCAGGAGCGCACCCATCGTCGGCATTGCGGCAGCCGCCGTGTGCGAGTCAGGACGTGGAAGATCCAGCCCTGGATGTAGCCCCGCACCTTCCGGCGTAAGACACGAGAAGCAAAATTGCTGTGGCTGACGCGAGCAGGTCGAATGCTCACGTCTCGGCTCCATGTCCGTCACGCGGGACCGTCGCTCACGCTGCGTTCAGAACGCCGCGCACATGCTCTGCACGCGCCGGACGGATCGCCGTCGGCGCATTCAGCAGGTCGGAACTCCAAAGCCGCCTCTTGTTGGCTTGCGGTGGAACCGCAGGCCTCCAGAAGGGTTGCTCCGCAGTTCCACGCAACAGAGTGAGAATAAGTTGAATCGCCGTCAGTTCATTCAATCTGCGGCTGCGATCCCGGTCGCCGCGTCCCTGGCGCGGAGCGCGTCCGCAGCGCCGCCTGCGGCTCAGCCGTTCAGTGCAGCCACCGTGCGCGACCTCGCACGCGCCCTCGCGGCCAAGCCATTCGCCGCGCCGGACGACAAGCTGCCGGACGCGCTGGCGAAGCTCGACTACGATGCCTATCGTTCGATCCGCTTCCTGCCGGACCACGCGCTGTGGCGCGGCGACGACCTGCCGTTCCAGGCGCAGTTCTTCCATCGCGGCTCGATCTACAAGGACCGGGTCGACATCTACGAGGTTGCGGACGGACAGGCCAGGCCCGTGGCCTATCGTCCCGAGGACTTCGCATTCGGCCAGCAGGTCGCGGCGTTCCCGGCGGCCGACCTCGGCTTCGCCGGCTTCCGCATCCATGCGCCGATGAACCGGCCGGACTACTATGACGAGGTCTGCGTGTTCCTCGGCGCGAGCTATTTTCGCGCGGTGGCCAAGGGTGAGATCTATGGTCTCTCCGCGCGGGGACTTTCCATCGACACCGGCGAGGCGAAGGGCGAGGAATTCCCCGTCTTCAAGGCGTTCTGGCTGGAGAAGCCGACGCCGGGCGCCACCGCAATGGTGGTGCACGCGCTGCTCGACAGCAAGAGCGCGACCGGTTCCTACCGCTTCACCATTCGTCCCGGCGAGACCACCGTGTTCGACGTCGAGGCCTCGCTGTACCCGCGCGTCGAGATCGGCCATGCCGGGCTGGCGCCGATGACCAGCATGTTCTTCTTCGGACCGAACGACCGCAACGAGGCCGACGACTTCCGACCCGCGGTGCATGAT
Organism: Bradyrhizobium sp. SZCCHNS3002; assembly: GCF_032377435.1. NCBI lineage: Bacteria > Pseudomonadati > Pseudomonadota > Alphaproteobacteria > Hyphomicrobiales > Nitrobacteraceae > Bradyrhizobium > Bradyrhizobium sp. SZCCHNS3002. Next base: position 262,953 of record NZ_JAUHHY010000007.1, on the reverse strand, counting down.
TCCGACGGGCTTGCGATGTTCAACGGCAAGGGCGAGCAGCTGTGGCGTCCCTTGAGCAATCCGCGCGACCTGCAAGTCAGCGTGTTCAACGACCTCAATCCGCGCGGCTTCGGCCTGATGCAGCGCGAGCGCAGCTATGCCGCCTATCAGGATCTGGAATCGCATTTCGAACGGCGGCCGAGCCTGTGGATCGAGCCGATCGGCGACTGGGGCGAAGGCGCCGTGGTGCTGTTCGAGATTCCGACCAAGCAGGAGATCCACGACAACATCGCCGCATTCTGGCGGCCTAAGACGCCGCTCGCCGCCAAGGGCGAGCACAACATGACCTATCGCCTGCATTGGGGCCAGGACGCGCCGAAGCCGCACGCGCTGGCGCGCTTCACCCGCACCGGCGTCGGCGTTCACGGCGAAGGCCGGCTGTTCGTGCTGGAGCTCGAAGGCGACGCCCTGAAAGGGCTCGATCCGGCGCAGATCAAGGGCGTGGTGAGCGCCGACAAGGCCGAGGTGACCAACATCGTCACGCAGCCCAATCCCGAGACGGGCGGATGGCGGCTGAGCTTCCAATGCGCCGTCAATAGCGCACCGGTCGAGTTGCGCGCGGAGCTGACCGCCAACGACAAGCTCGTCTCCGAAAGCTGGATCTACCGATGGACGCCGTAGCCGCAGAGACGATGCGCGCGCCTCGTCGCGCGGAGATCAACGGCCTGCTGCCCCCAGAAGCGCCGCTCGCGATGCAGCCGTCGCCGCTCCATCATGTTCCGGCGGCGACGCAGGCGATCACGAGCGGGCCACGCATCGCGTTCCGACGCATGCTGATCTTCGCCGGCACGGCCGCGCTGACGCTGGCCGGCTGCACCAGGATGTACGAGGTGGTCGATGTCGGCGGCGTGACCGTGCTGGAAGGCATGGTGCTGGTGCTGTTCTCGATCCTGCTCGCCTGGATCGCCTTTGCTTTCGTGTCGGCGCTGGCCGGCTTCTGCGCGATGTTCGCGCGCCGCCGCGATACGATCGCGATCGACGTCGAAGGTCCGCTGCCCGGACTCTCGAGCCGCACGGCGATGCTGCTGCCGACCTACAATGAGGATCCGCACGCGGTGATGGTGCGCTTGCGCGCCATGATCGAGTCCGTGGCGGAGACCGGCCAGGCCGAGCGCTTCGACTGGTTCCTGCTCAGCGACACCACCGATCCCGACATCTGGATCGGCGAGGAGGCCGCGTTCCTGGCGCTGCGCGAGGCGTGCGGCACCGATCGCGTGTTCTACCGGCACCGCGCCGACAATGTCGCCCGCAAGGCGGGCAACATCGCCGAGTGGGTGCGGCGCTTCGGCGCGGCCTATGATCACATGATCATCCTCGACGCCGACAGCCTGATGAGCGGCGCGACCGTGGTGCGGCTGGCGCATGCGATGGAGCACGCCCCTCAGGCGGCGCTGATCCAGACCCTGCCCGTGATCGTCAACGGCACCAGCCTGTTCGCGCGATTGCAGCAATTCGCCGGCCGGCTCTACGGACCCGTCATCGCCGCCGGCAATGCCTGGTGGTACGGCGCGGAAGGTAATTACTGGGGCCACAACGCCATCATCCGCATCGCCGCCTTCGCGCAGGACGCGGCCTTGCCGGAGTTGCGCGGGCGAAAACCATTCGGCGGGCATATTCTCAGCCACGACTTCATCGAGGCCGCGCTGATGCGCCGCGCCGGCTGGGGAATCTACATGACGGTCGACCTCGACGGCAGCTACGAGGAAGTGCCGCCATCGCTGATCGATCACGCCGCGCGCGACCGGCGCTGGTGCCAGGGCAATCTGCAGCATCTGGCGGTGCTGCCGGCGCGCGGCCTGCACTGGGTGTCGCGGCTGCACCTGTTGATCGGCATCGGCGCCTACATCACCGCGCCGCTCTGGTTCGCGTTCCTCGTGCTCGGCATCCTGATTTCGCTGCAGGCCAATTTCGTCCGTCCGGAATATTTCCCGAAAGGCTTTGCGCTGTTCCCGAGCTGGCCGGCGCAGGATCCGGTGCTCGCCGCCCAGGTCTTTGCCGCGACCCTCGGGCTCTTGATGGTGCCGAAGCTGCTCGCCTGCCTCGCGGCCCTGTTCACGCCGGCGCGGCGCCGCGGCTTCGGCGGCGGGCTGCGCCTCTGCGTCGCGGTGTTGGCTGAGACCGTGCTGGCGGCGCTGATCGCGCCATCGATGATGATCTTCCAGTCGGTCGCCGTGATCGAGATCCTGCTCGGGCGCGACGCCGGGTGGCAGGTGCAGCGCCGCAGCGACGGCGGCGTGAGCCGGCAGGAGATCTATCGCAAGTTCGCGCTGCCCACCCTGTGCGGCCTCGCCATGGCTGCCAGCGCCTATGCGGTGTCGCTGCCGCTGCTCGCCTGGATGTCGCCGGTCATCGCCGGCCTCGTGCTGTCGATTCCGATCGGCCTTCTAACGGGCGGCCGCGGCACCGGCGCCGGCCTGTTCGTGACGCCCGAGGACCGGACGCCGCCGCGCGTGCTGATGCGGGCGCGGGAGCTTGCCCGCGAGCCCGAGCCCCGCCGCGAGGCCGCGCTGGTCGCGCTGCAGCGGAATGCCGAGCTGCGGCGACAGCATGTCGATGCCCTGCCCGCGCCACGGCGCCGCGAGCCGGGTGACATCGATGTCGAGCTGACGACGGCGAAGGCCAGGATTGCCGACGCGGCCTGCTTCAGGGACGCGATCGACTTCCTCTCCCGCCGCGAAACGCTCGCCGTGCTCAACGATCGCACCACGATCGAGCGGCTCGTCAAGCTGCCGGCCGCCGAGGCGTGAGCCCGGGCTACTTGGTCAGATGCGCCGAGGCGATCGCCTGCTGGAACAGAGCGGTCAATGCGGCGCCGATGCTGCCGCTGGAATCCACCTCGTAGTAGTAGCCGGGGCTGGCGCAAGACTTCATGATATTGCCGATGTCGCTGCGCCACGGGGCGATGTAGGTCGTGTACCAGCTGTTGTTGGTGATCGCGAGATAGGTGGTGTAGAGCACAGCGATCTTGATGCCGCGCGCCTTCAGGGAGGTGCAGGTCGCGGTGTTCAGCGGCTCCTGGCAGCGTCCGCCGGAGAGCACGGTCTTGCTGCACGTCGTCGGGTAGGAGTAGTCGGCGACGCCGTCGGCGACGAGGAACAGCCATTTCTGCGGCTTGGTCGACGAGCCGTCGCCCTGCGTCGGGATCACGCCGTTCATGGCGGACATCGCGCCGTCGTAATCGGTGCACATGTCGTTGTTGTAGCCGCTATAGGGGATCGTCATCAGGTCGAGCGCGCCGACCGACGACTTCACCGACGACATGCTCGACGACAGGCTGGCGATGGTCGTGAGGCCGAGCGAGCCGCAATCGCTGCCCAGGCTGTAGACCGCCATGCGGTACTGGTTGCTGACGACCTGGCTGGCGGTCGCGGTGTCCGTGAGCGACTGCGTCGCCGACCTGACGACGTCGATCCGCATCGTCACGCCCTTCTTCTTGGCGATGGAGTAATAGCTGTTGGTCTGCAGCGTCTTCTTCGAGCTGGACGTATAGGTGTCGTGGCAGGCGAAGGCGCACTTGTCGGACGTCGCATTCTGCAGCGTCGTCATGTCGGCCGTGGTTGCGCCGAGGCCCTGCGACGGCGAGTTGTCGAGCAGAACGTAGAAGTCCATGTAGGTCGGGAACGAGGCCGAAGCCGACGACGAGGCCGAGACCGTCATGGTCGGGTAGCCGAACATGTGCATGAAGGCCGTCTTGACCACCACGCTGGCGCTGCCGGTCACGGTCCGCGCCGTGACGCTATCGCTGATATCGATGTTCAGCGAGTCCGCCGCCAGATTATGCGCCGCCATCTGGCCGTTGAACATGTTGGTCGCCGCCGTCTTGGCGTCCGACGCGGCGCCGCGCATCGCGGTGTAGCCGGTCGCAGCCAGCATCGCGGCGTCCATCGAAGCCGACAGCTTCGCCTTGGCGCGGACGGCCATCGAATAGTCGATCGCCGAGCCGACGAAGGCGAGGATCGGGAGCAGGGCAAGCGCGAAGATGATCGCGATGTTGCCGCTCTGGTCGCGACGGAACCGCGACAATAGCCTGAGGTATCTATTTCCGGCCAGCACGGCCACACTCCAACAAACACGGTGATGTTGCCGAAGATGTTGCGGATCAACCGTTGCATTGGAATTGATGGAATTGCCGAGAATTCGTTACGTTGCGTTTCCGATTGTCGTAAGCGGTGCCGATGCACCACTCGAAGCGACATGACCGCCATGCGGAGGGTTTTCGTGGGCCGGCACGACACCGAATGACGGACGGGTCTCATCCGCCCGCCCGCCCGATCTGCGTGGCGCCCCTCCTCTGGTACCCCGATTGCAAAGCGGCTGCGCCGATTGCATAGTCCGCGCGGTTTGCAGCGCCGGGGCGCGCTGATTCTCTGGGGGAGTTGGGGACGACGATGGCGGAAGCCGATCTTGATGCCGTGATCCGGCAACTGGCCAAGCAGCAGAACAAGGCCATTCTGGCCGCGGCGAAAAAGCGTAAGGACCGCTTCAACGGCATGGCCGTCAAGGCCAAGGACAAGGATGCCAAGGAGCGCTTCAAGCTGCTCGCGCGCGAGGCGGTCGAGCAGGCCAATGCCGCCGCCCGACGGCTCCTGATCTCCGCCGACAACGTCGCGGACAGCTACGCCCGCGCGATGCGCCAGGCCGCCGCCGCGGAGCTGCCCAGGAAGCCGGAGACCAAGCAGCCGGAGAAGAAGGCCGACGGTGCGGCGGCCAAGCCGCAAAGCGGCAAGGCGACGAGCAAGGCGGCCGGGAACGATCCAGCCAAGCCCACACCGAAGAAGGCCGCGCCGAAGAAGGCCGCCAAGAAGGCTTGAGCCGGGCTCCGAATGTGGGAGCCTCCCTCCGCAAGATTGCGCCCTCGACAGCAACCTTCGCCGGGCCTTTCGACTTGCCTCCGCAACAATCTGTCCGGATGACTGCATGAAGGTGCTGGTTTGGCATGTGCCAAGCAGATGTTCATGCTCATCGTGAAGCTACGGCTTCAGGACGACAGAGAACAGGCGAAAGCCCGCGATCTTCGGAAACGCCTCCGCGGCCTCGGGCGAGACCAGGGCCACCACGGCCGCGCTCACCTCGCCATTGTTCAACCGGGTGATCGCGGTGGCCTGCCCTTCCAGCAGCAGCACCTCCGTCGCACCGGCCGCATTCATGGCCGCGGTGATCTTCGCGTTGGACTTGGCATAGCGCTCGTCGATCGCGATCACCTTGCCGCTGAGATCGCCTACGCCACGCACGGTGGGACGCGCCAGCAGCACAGCGACGAGAGGACTTTCGCCGGGTCCTTCGGGGACACGCAGCGCGGTCATCCGCTCGGCGAGCTCGGCGGCCACCGTCACCGCAGCCACCATGACGTCGTTCTGGACCTTGGCCGGACTCGGCGTGTCCGTCGTGGCGGCGGGGGTCTTGATCACCGGCGAAGGTGCTCCGTCAGCCGGCGCAGGCGAACCGGGCCGCGGCGTTCGCGCCGGCGCCGCGAGCGGCTTCTCGATCGGTTTGTCAACCGGCCTTTCAGTCGGCTTCTCAGCCGGCTTGGCGGTGACGATTTGCGACTTGACCCGGCGCTTTGCGGCACGGGCGTGCTTGCGCTGCAGAGCCGCGCGGCGCGCGACCGCGGCTGCAGGCTTGTGGATCGTGGTGGCAGGCTCCAATGATTGCGGCGGCTGGTCGGCGACGGGACCGTCCACGCAGGGCCTTCCGCTCAGATCGACGCAAGGCGATGCCACCTGCGGCGTCACCTGATGGCTGCAGCCGGCCAGGGCCAAGGTTGAAACGACGGCCAACGCGCCGAGACAAAGCGCTCTCACTTTTCCGCTCCTGACGATTCTCCCGCGCACGAGACGCGCCTCTGCTCTGGCCTGCCATTTCAAGGGCCATCCGTTAAACTCAGACTTAAGTGCCGATCTTTGCGCGCGGACTCGATCCGGCGTGGTTAATGTCGCGCGCACAAGTCGGCGGCATTGGCCGGCCTCGACCGCGAGTCTCCGGCATTCCCCCCAGCGGATATCAAACAGGCTTCACGCCGCCGCGGGGGGCAGGCACGAATTCCGTTGATCGGATCGCCGCACGCCGCCATGTTGCGGCAGGCTCGTCGCGACGCGCCGCGTTCCCTGCGCCCGCATCGGCGGAACGAAGCGCCGCCGCAGATGTTTCTCGAACTTGCGAAGGATGCTCCATGGCCAAGACAGACCCCGCAGCCGGCAAGCCGATCGCCAATGCCGCGCTCGCCAACATTCCGCGGCTGATCACGGCCTATTATGCGCTGAAGCCCGACCCGCACGAGCCGACCCAGCGCGTCGCGTTCGGCACGTCGGGGCATCGCGGCTCGTCGTTCAAGACCAGCTTCAACGAGAACCACATTCTCGCCACCAGCCAGGCGCTCTGCGACTACCGCCGCCAGCAGGGCCTCGACGGCCCCCTCTTCGTGGGCATCGACACCCACGCGCTGGCCGAGCCCGCGCTGGCCAGCGCGCTCGAGGTGTTCGGCGCCAATGGCGTCGAGGTGATGATCGACAGGGACGGCGGCTACACACCGACACCGGTGATCTCGCACGCCATCATCTCCTACAACAAGGGCCGCACGGCGCATCTCGCCGACGGTGTCGTCATCACGCCGTCGCACAATCCGCCGGAGGATGGCGGCTACAAATACAATCCGCCGCATGGCGGCCCCGCCGACACCGATGCGACGGGCGAGATCGAGCGGCAGGCCAACGTGTATCTGGCCAACGACCTCGATGGCGTATCGCGCATCAGCTACAGCCGGGCCAAGCAGAGCGGCTCGGTGCACACCTACGACTACATCACGCCCTACGTCGCCGATCTCGCCAACACCGTCGATCTCGAGGCCGTCAAGTCCGCGGGCATCAAGATCGGCATCGATCCGCTCGGCGGCGCGGCGATTGCCTATTGGGCGCCGATCATCGAGCGCTACGGCCTCAATGCCACCATCGTCAACGATCTCGTCGATCCGACCTTCCGGTTCATGACCGCGGACTGGGACGGCAAGATCCGCATGGACTGCTCGTCGCCCTATGCGATGGCGAGCCTGATCGGCATGCGCGAGCGCTTCGACGTCGCGTTTGCCAACGACACCGACGCCGACCGCCATGGCATCGTCACGCGCTCGGGCGGGCTGATGAATCCGAACCACTATCTGGCGACCGCGATCTCCTATCTGTTCGCGCACCGGCCCGACTGGCGCAGCGACGCCGCCATCGGCAAGACCATCGTGTCGAGCTCTCTGATCGACCGCGTCGCGCAGAAGCTCGGCCGCAAGCTGGTGGAGACGCCGGTCGGCTTCAAATGGTTCGTCGAAGGGCTCGGCTCCGGAAGCTTCGGCTTCGCCGGCGAGGAGAGCGCAGGCGCCTCGTTCCTGAAGCGCGACGGCACGGTGTGGACCACCGACAAGGACGGCCTGATCCTCGGGCTGCTCGCGGCCGAGATCATGGCCAGGCGCGGCCGCGACCCGAGCGAGCTCTACAAGGAGCTGACGGCAGAGCTCGGCGCGCCGGTCTATGAGCGCATCGACGTGCCGGCGAGCCCGCCGGCAAAGGCGGCGCTGAAGGCGCTGACGCCGGAAATGCTGAACCTGAAGGAGCTCGCCGGCGATCCCGTCCGCATGGTGCATACCAAGGCTCCGGGCAACGGCCAGTCGTTCGGCGGCATCAAGGTCGAGACCGACTACGGCTGGTTCGCGGCGCGCCCCTCCGGCACCGAGGACGTCAACAAGCTCTATGCCGAGAGTTTTCGCGACGCCGAGCATCTCAAGCGGATCCAGAGCGAGGCCCAGGCGGCGCTGGCGAAGGTTGGGTGAAGAGGGCGAGTAGCGAATGGGGGCTTCCTCATCCCCTATTCGCTACTCCCTATTCGCCATTCGCCCCTTTCCACCATTCGCTTCCCCCTCGCCTTTTCCTTTCCCTCCGTATCGGATATCGATGGACGGACAAGGAATTAGACAGCCATCGGTGAGACCGGATGCGAAGCTCTTCGACTGCCTTGCGCGTCACCTTCAGCGCGCTCGCAACCTCCTTCATGCTGGTTGTCAGCGCGTCGGCGCAAATGGCGCCGGAGGCGACCACACCGCGTCCGAAGCCGGCGCCATCGATGCGCGCCGCGGCCTGCCATAACGGCCAGAGCTTCGACCGGTTTCTCGCCGAGCTGAAGCAGCGTGCCATTGCCGAAGGCGTGTCGCAGAGCGCGATCGCGGCCGCCTCGCCCTACCTCACCTACAACCAGGGCATCGTCAACCGCGACCGCGGCCAGCGCGTGTTCGGCCAATTGTTCACCGAGTTCGCCGGCCGGATGGCCGCGCCCTACCGGATGCAGAACGGCCAGCAGCACATCAAGGCGCACGCGGCAGCGTTCGCGCGCGCCGAGAAGGAGTATGGCGTGCCCCCGGCGGTCATCGCCGCGTTCTGGGGTCTGGAGAGCGATTTCGGCGCCAACATGGGCAATTTGCCGGTGCTGCCGTCACTGGTGTCGCTGGCCTATGACTGCCGCCGCAGCGAGCGCTTCCAGAACGAGACCATCGCCGCATTGAAGGTCATCGACCGCGGCGATCTCACGCCGTCAGAGATGATCGGCTCCTGGGCTGGCGAGCTCGGCCAGACCCAGTTCCTGCCGACCCACTACGTCACCTATGCCGTCGACTATGACGGCGACGGCCGCCGCGATCTCCTGCGCAGCGCGCCCGACGTGATCGGCTCGACCGCCAACTACATCGCGACCGGACTGAAATGGCGCCGCGGCGAGCCGTGGCTGGAGGAGATCCGCGTGCCGCAGACGTTTCCCTGGGAGCAGGCCGACCTCACCGTCAAGGCGCCGCGCAGCAAATGGACCGCCCTCGGCGTGACCTATGCCGATGGCCGGCCGCTGCCGAACGATGCGCTCGAAGGCTCGGTGCTGCTGCCGATGGGCCGCAACGGCCCGGCGTTCCTGGCCTATGCCAACTTCGCCGCTTATACCGAATGGAACAACTCGCTGATCTATTCGACCACGGCCGGCTACCTCGCCGCCCGCATCGCCGGCGCGCCGCCGATGCGCAAGCCCGCCGGCCCCGTGGCGCAACTGCCGTTCAACGAGATCAAGGAGCTGCAGCAGCTGCTGGTGAAGGCCGGCTTCGACGTCGGCAAGGTCGACGGCGTGCTGGGACAGCAGAGCCGCACCGCGGTCAAGACGATGCAGCTGCGGCTGGGGCTGCCGGCCGACTCCTGGCCCACGGCAGAGCTGCTCACGCGGATGCGTGGAAACACGCCGCGGGCGCAGGCGGCACCGGCTTCAACGACAGCGACGCGGTGAGCGCACATCGGCGGGCGACGCCCGCGCGTGGCGCGTAAGAGCCCAAACGAGTCGATGACCTCTTACGACCCGGCGCGCAGCCGCGTTGGCCAGCCGACACGGACCAAGGTTTCATCCGGGTCGGATAGCGCGAACTCGTACATCCCCCACGGCTTGTCTTCGGGCGTTTGCTGAAACTCCCGCGCCGCGGCGTCGACATCCTCGACATAGAGGTAGAGTCCAAAGGGGTTTCGGCCCGGCGTCAGCCATCCCTCGACCGCGTCCGTCAGGTGCAGAGATCCACCTTGCGGATTCGACAGCATGCGATAGGTGTCGGGCTCACCCGGAGCCGGCCTGTCGCTGTCCGGGCGCGCAAAGCCGAGCCGATTGTAGAACCGCTCCGAGGCATCGAGATCATTGCACGGCAGGATGGCGATCAAAGCTCCGGAACGGATCATGCGTGTCCTCCGATGTCATGCGACCATCGTCCGCTCCTCCCAATTCCAATCTATCACCCTTGGAATTGGACCGCGAGATGATCGCTCCGGACACAAAAGCGGGAGCTGACGGACAACTCGAGCCCGTCGGCTTGTCACAATGATCTCCATCCCGAGCATGGTCGGCAACTCAGCCGAAATGAGCCGTCGCCGTCATGCCTGCCTCAGTACGGGTGCCGGTCCTTCTTGTCCATCCAGGCCTTATACGCCTTCAGGCCGGTGTCCCGCTCGAAATTCTCCACGACCTCGATCCGGCGTTGCGTCCACGGCTTGGCGAAATCCTCATACTGGAAGGCATGCGCCTGATGGATGCCAGTCGCGCGACAGCAGTGGCGACCGCCTATTTGCCGCGACATCGAAAATCGCTGAGAACGCCGGCGACGGCCAGCTCGCATAGACGAGGTGATATGCCGGGAACGGTAGGGCAGCAATCCGCCAGCGCCCGGAAAAACCGGAAAGATGCAGTTGCATTCTCTTGAACGCCGCCCCATCTCCGAGGGCGCGCGCTTTCGTCGCGACGTCTCCTGCCAAGAGAGAGCATCACATGTCCTTCTACGATTCGACCGTCCCGGCCTACCTCCAGATCCTCGGCAGCCTGTCCGGCCTTCTCAGCAAGGCCGAGGCCCATTGCGAAGCCAGGAAGATCGCCCCCGAGGTGCTGCTCGGCGCACGCCTGTATCCGGACATGCTGCCGCTCTCCAAGCAGATCCAGCTCGCCTGCGACTTCGCCGCCAAGGGGTGCGCGCGGCTGTCCCACAGCGAGATCCCCAGCACGCCCGACACCGAGACGACATTCGCCGAGCTCCGCCAGCGGCTCGCCAAGACCGTCGATTACCTCAAGGCGTTCACGCCGGCGCAGTTCGACGGGGCCGATAGCCGCGACGTGACCTTTCCCAGCGGGCCCGACACCACCCTGACCCTGAAGGGGCAGGACTTCGTTAACCGCGTCTCGTTTCCCAACTTCTATTTCCACGCTGCGATCGCTCACGGCATTCTCCGCCACAACGGCGTCGACATCGGCAAGCGGGACTTCCTGGGCGTGGCCTGATCCCCTTTCGTGTACTGCGACAGGCTGTCCAGCGGACGGCCAGTCGCGGCCGCTCCATCGCGCGGCTCGTCTGCGCCGGACGGATACCTCCCGGCATTGCGCTGTTCGCGGCAATGCACAACTGACCTGAATCCCCTCCTCCCCTCCCCCTCTTCTGGAAAAACCTCGATGAGTGCATCCAAACTGTTCGAGTCGTACAAGCTCGGTCCGATCACCCTTGCCAACCGCGTCGTGATGGCGCCGCTGACGCGCAACCGCGCCGTTGAAGGCCTCGCCGCTGGTCCGCTGACGGCCGAGTACTACGCCCAGCGCGCCTCGGCCGGCCTCCTGATCTCCGAGGCGAGCCAGGTCTCGCAGCAGGGTCAGGGCTATCAGGACACGCCCGGCATCTATTCCAAGGCGCAGATCGCCGGCTGGCGCAAGGTGACCGACGCGGTGCACGCCAAGGGCGGCCGCATCTTCATCCAGCTCTGGCATGTCGGCCGCATCTCCCATGTCTCATTGCAGCCGAACGGCGGCGCACCGGTCGCGCCGTCGGCCGTTGCCGCCAAGACCAAGACCTTCGTCGGCGGCGCCTTCACCGACGTCTCAGCGCCGCGCGCGCTCGAGCTCGGCGAAATTCCCGGTATCGTCGCGGCATTCAAGCAGGCCGCATTGAATGCCGTCGAGGCCGGCTTCGACGGCGTCGAGATCCACGGCGCCAACGGCTATCTGCTCGACCAGTTCGCCAAGGACGGCGCCAACAAGCGCACCGACGCCTATGGCGGCTCGATCGAGAACCGCGCAAAGCTGATGCTCGAGGTCGCCAAGGCCGTCTCGGAGGCGATCGGCGCCGACAAGACCGGCATCCGTCTGTCGCCGGTGACGCCGGCCAACGACATCTCGGATTCCAATCCGCAGGCGCTGTTCGACTACATCGTCGACCAGCTCGCGGCACTGAATCTGGTCTACATCCACGTGATCGAGGGGGCGACCGGCGGCCCGCGCGACGTTGCACCGTTCGACTACGCCTCGCTGCGCAAGCGCTTCAACGGCACCTACATCGCCAACAACGGCTATGACCTCGCGCTCGCGAACAAGCAGCTCGATGCCAACGCGGCCGACCTGATCGCCTTCGGTCGGCCGTTCATCGCCAATCCCGACTTGGTCGAGCGGCTCAAGACGGGCGCAGCTCTCAACGAGCTCGACCGCGCCACCCTCTATGGCGGCGGCGAAAAGGGCTACACCGACTATCCGACGCTGAAAGCGGCGCAAGCGGCGGAGTAATCGTCATCTCGTAGGGTGGGCAAAGCGCTGCCGCCAGGCGGCGCGTGCCCACCGTGCATCCGCGCAAGCGGAGGGAATGGTGGGCACGGCGCGCAAGAGACCGCGTCTGACGCAGCATGTCGCTTGCGCGCCTTTGCCTACCCTACAGCCCTGCGATCCAGCACATCCCCAACTACATCATGCTGCCCGGCAGGAAGCAGCGCACATCGATGCGCAGGCCCGTATTCAGCTCGCGATAATACACGGGCCATACCATCGTCCGGCCGGCGCGATTGGGCTCAGTCACCACGGCCTCTTCCGGAACGACCCACCATTGGCCTTCAATGCGGACACGATAGCGGCCATCCTTCGTGTCCCAATCCGTGTCCGAGAGCGCGGTGCCATCCGCATCCGAGCAGCACGGCCCCCTGCCCGAACGCAAACTCTCGAACCAGCCCTTGAGCGGAGAATTGGCATAACGCCCGTCGAGATCGCGCGCCGTCGCATCGCCAAGCAGCAGAGAATGCGCACCTATACCGCCGGCGAGAGTCGCGACCGAGATTGTCGCTCGTACCCAACGGCGGACGTGGGGCCGGCGAACGGCATCCACCAATAATGAGACGATCGATACAAGGCTTGAAGATCTACGACTCATGTGCACACCTCGCTGCTCGATACGATGCGCAATAGCTGGTCGGCTTCTGTGGCGGAAGTTCGTAGTTGACGGAGGCCAGCAGCAACTAATCGCGATGCTTCGTAAATTCCAAGAGCAGGCAACGATCCCGCTCACGAGGCCAGCGGGATAATTGCCCGAGACCCGGCGTGAGCAGGCCCCTCGACGATTCATGCAGGCTGCGTAGGGTGGGCAAAGCGGCCGCCCCGCAGGCGTCGCGTGCCCACCGTGCACCCGCGCAACCGGAGGGAATGGTGGGCACGGTGCGCGATGGAGTTCAGCTCGCGGCATGCAGTGTCGCGCGCGCCTTTGTTCACCCCACGGCAGCGGAGACACGTCGCGCCGCGCGCTGCGACGATGCAGCGACAAAAAGGCCGGGATTGCTCCCGGCCTCTTCGACGTCGTGCTTCGCAGGCTCTGCCAAAGGCGGACTCTTCAGAACTCCGCCCGCACCTTCAGCACCGCCGACTGCTCGAGATACTGGCTGCCGACCACGGCGTTGTAGCCCAGCGAGATCGACTGACGCTCGCCGAATGCCACCAGCTTGAGCGCGGCGCCCAGCTCGGCCAGGTTGCGTTCGGGCGACGGTCCGACGGCGAAGAAGGTCGCGCCGCCGCCGGCGAAGCTTGCGGTCACGTTCTGCGCGGTGTTGCCGAACTCGTGCCGCCATGCCGCCAGCGTCTCCAGGCCGAAGCCGTAGGTCGAGGTCACCAGCAACGGAACCGAGGCGCGGAGGCCGAGGTTCGAGCGCACCGAATTGGTGGTCTGCTTGGCGATCGCGAGCGCAGCACCTGCGGTGCTGGTCTCGGTGTAGGCCTGCTGATCGAGGCGGGCATAGGTCACGCCGGCAAACGGCGTCAGCACGGCCTGATCCACCTTCACGGGCAGACCGAATTCACCGCGGAGCAGCGTCAGCCACCCCTTGTGGCTGCCGGAGGCGGTATCGGTGAAGCCCGCGAAGTTGATGCGGCGCGTGGTGGTGTAGTCGACCAGCGCGACGCCGGCGGAGCCGTTGACGTACCAGGACGGCTGGACATAGGCACCGTACACCGTGCCCTGATAGTGCTGCATCCCGACCGCATCGCCGGCGGCGGTCCGATCGTCCATCGCGCTGGTGGCATAGCCGAACGCCGCACCGACGCGGAAGGCACCATCGATCCGCTGATCGATGCCGGCAACGAGCCCCCCGGTATTGCCGCTGTAGCCGGCAACACCGGCCACGTCGCGCTGCGACGCATTGGTGCCGATCAGGCTGCCCCAGACGGTGCGTTCCGGTTCGGGCGCGATGGCCGGAGCCAGCGCTGCCTTCACCGTCGGACGGGCCTTGGTCGCATTGAAGGCCATCAGCATCGAGGTGAGCGGATCGGTGTCGTCGGCGAACGCCGAGGCGACGCGCGAATTGGGCGATGCGGCCGCGGCCGTCAGCCGGTTGTCGATCTGGTTCTGGAACAGCGATGCGGTGCTGAGCGGCACCTGGACCTGGGCGCCGTTCACGAACGGACGCAACTGATCGCCGGCGCTGCGCACCTCCCTGTCGGTGCCGAGGCTCTGCACCGCGCCGCCGAGCGCCTGCACCTGCGCGTTGCTGCCGCTGTAGCCAAGCAATCCGTTCAGCGCGGCGAGGCTGGAGGGCGAGATGCCGGCGATGGTCGCGGGCGACCGCACGGATGCATTCAGCAGCAGAGCCCCGGTGGACGTATCGGCCGTGAAACCGACCAGCGCGCCGGAGAAATCGACGTCGAGCGGCGTCGCCGACACCACCGTCGCGACGCGGTAGACATCGCCATGGCGCACAATGCCCTGAAGCGTCGGCGCGACCGTGCCCGCGCCCGCAAAGGTCACCGCGCCCGTGATGTTGCCGATCCTGGTCGACGGCGCCGCCGCGGTGCCGCCAGATCCGAAGATCGTGGTCCGCAGCACGGCGCCATCGACGAGCTGCACGCCGGCCCCGCCGCTCACGGTGACCTGCGACTTCATCAGGTCCAGCATGCCGAAATTGACGATGCTGGCGAGGCTTGTCACGCCGTCGAGCGTCAGCGAATTGCTGCCGAGGCCGTTCTGCGCGACGACGTTGCCGCTGAAGCCGGTGCCCTTGAGCAGGATGGCATTCGTGGCGCCATCCTCGTCGTTGATGGTGATGTCTCCGCCGAGCGTGCCCGTGTTAACCAGATTGAATGTGCGGGCGCCGAAGAACGTCGCCGCCTGGTTGTTGCTGGCGGCGCAGAGCGGGTCCGTGGTGTTGGTGCCGGCCGTCGGACAGGCGTTGCCGTTGGCATCCATGCCCGAGCCGGAACTGCTATAGGTGCCGGCGACGGTACCCGCGGTCGCCTTGGCAAAGGAGCCGCGCGAGGCGCTCTGGTCGACCGAGATCGATCCCGAGATCGTGCCGCTGTTGGTGATGTCATGCTCGCCCGAGCCGAGATAGAGGTTACCCTGGATCAGGCCGGCATTGGCGATGACGCTGTCGCGCGGGCCAGAGTTTGAGCCGCTGCCGGTCAGCGGGAAGGTCGATCCTGCGGCGAGACCGGCGGCGGTGGTCAGCGGATTGGTATCGAGCGCCAGGATGTCGCCCTTGATCACGCCGCTGGCGTTGTTGGTCAGCGTCAGCGCCTTGGTCTCCGTCACCGTCACGTTGCCGCTGGAGTCGAACTTGTAGAGCGGCGAATCCGGATTGCTGCCGGGGATGGTATCGAACTCGGCGCCGGCGAACGCTGCGATCGCCCAGTGACCGTCGTAGAAGCGGCTCGCCGCCGTCCAGCTCGTGCTGGCGATGGTGCCGGAGTTGGTGATCGAGGTGTCGGCCCGGCCGTAATAGGCAGCGGCATAGTTGCCGGTCGCCGAGATCGTACCGCCGGCGCGGTTGTTCACCACGAAGCTGTTGGTGTTGTCGTCGGAATAGAGCGCCGAGATGACCGCGAGGTTGGTGCCGTTGTACCGGCCTGTCGCCGTAGCGCCGATCGAAACGCTCAGCTTGCTCGCATCGAACGCGCCGAAGACATTCTGGGTGACGGCGAGCGTCCCGGTGTTGTTGACGGTGAACTTGTTGACCTGGCTGTCGGCGACGACGACGTGAAGCCGGCCGGCGCTGAGCTGGCTGGTGGTGAGGCTCAGCCAGCCGGCATTGTTGATGATGACGTTGTTGACCGCTGGATCCTCGGCATTGGAGAAATTGGCCGCGATCATGCCGCGATCGGCCAGGCCGGTCTGGGTGTTCGTAGTGAGATTCCGAACGGCCGTGGAGTCCAGCGTGACGATCGTCGTGGGAGGGTTGGGATTGTAGCCGGTCGCTGGAAAGACCGGGTTCGCCGGCGTATAAGAATTGCTGCCGCTCGAGGGCGTCGCCGTCGCCGCAGCGGCGTCGTACACGGTGATCGCGGAGGAGATGCTCCCGCTGCAGGTGACCGTGACACCCGGCGTCGTGCACTCGGCCCTTGCCTCGCCGACGACCATCCATGTCGACAACAACACGAAACTAGCGGCAGCCGCCTCGCTGCGCTTTTTGCTTTTTGATTTCACCTGACGCCCCACGTTACGCAATACACGGCTTCTTGTTGATGACCGATTGTATCGAAACGTTGGCAGGAACCAGCAAGGCGAACTTTTCTATGAACGCACGGGACATTGTCCAACTAACAACGGAATTAGTCCCATAGTAATTCGATTAATCATCATAAGCGGCTTCGCTTGAAGCACCGCTCTCCCGCCAGATCTGAAACTTGACGACGAGGACGGCAGACCGCTCCACCGCGAAGGACATCGCAGAGATGAACTCCGCGCTCGCGGTTCCGGCACCTGCAAGACCCCGACCAGCAAATGAAAAGGCCGGGATTTCTCCCGGCCTTCTTGCCACGGTGGGGGCTGCCGTGGCGCGGCGCGGATGCGCCTATGCGTCGCTGGTGGTCCGTGGCTGAGGCTCAGAACTTCGCCCGGATGCCGGCATAGGCCGCGAGCGGCATTCCCGGCACCATGCTGCGGGGATCGTTCAACGCGAACGCCGTTCCGCCGCCGGCGGTGTTGAAGCCGGCAGGGTCGAACACGGTGCCCGCCGAGTAGTAGCGCTGGTTGAACAGGTTCTGGATCAGGCCGAACACCTCGACGTTCTTGGTCACCTGATAGGACGTGTTGACGTTCACGACCCAGTAGGCCGGAACCTTCGGATAGACGTTGGTTTCGTCGTGCAACAGGTACTGGCTGCCGACATAGTTGACGCTGGCGCCGACCTTCCAGGCGTCGGTCACGGCATATTCCGCGCCGAGCTTCAGGCGATGCGCCGGAATGCCGGGAATGTGGTTGCCGGAGACGACACCGACCGGCGCCCCGAGGAACGGATCGTTGACATCGAAAGCACTGCGGAAGGTGGCGTCGATGAAAGTATAGTTGGCGTATGCGGTCCAGCGATTCCAAGCGAGATCGAGCTTGGCCTCGACACCCTGGCGCAGGGTGGTGCCGGCGTTCTTGAAGTAGCCGCGCACCGGGTTGGCCGGGTCGACGACCTGGATGATGTCGTCGGAATTCTCGGTCCGGAACAGGCTGAGGCCCCAGCGCAGCCGCCAGCCGTCATCAACCGCCACCGACTTGATCGGCACCTTGCGATAGGCCGGCAGATCGGCGGCGTAGGCCGAGCGGCCGCCGGAGATCTCGCCGCGCAGGCCGCCTTCGACGGTGCGCGACACCACCTGCTTGAGCGGCGGATCGGCGATCAGGAAGTTGTCGATCAGGCAGGGATTGGCCGGATCGGAGCAGCCGAGCTCGAGCGGCGTCGGCGCGCGGTTGGCCTCGGAGTAGCCGGCGTAAGCGGTCATATCAGGCGTGATCTTGTAGGTCAGGCCGACCACCGGGTTGAAACGCTGGAAGTTGTTGTTGCTGTTCAGCAGCGGCGCGAAGCCGGTCTGGTCGCGCAGATTGATCTGCGCCCAGTTGAAGCGGCCGCCGGCCGTCAAGGCGAGCTGCGAGGTGATGTCGAAGGTGTTGGTCGCGTAGACGCCGAGATAGGTGTTCTTGGCGTTCAGGTTGACCGGCGCGAGGCCCGCATTGGGCTGATCGACGTAGACGCCGAGGCCGGTGACGAACAGATTGTTGTCGATGGTGCCGAGCTCGGAGGTGGCCTGGAAGTTGGTATTGCCGTGATCGACGCTGGCGCCGACGACGAAATGGTTGTCATGGCCGAAGAGCTGCGTCGTCGAGGTCGCCTGCAGCGAGCCGCCATAGCTGTCGGTCTTGACCGTGTTGCGGTCGATCTGGCCGAGCGCCGCATCGCCCGCCAGCGTGTTGACGGTCGGACCGTTGCGGTTCATCTGGAACTCGGTGCCGGCGGCATCGCTGAGACAGAATTCGCCGGGGAACGCGCCCGCAGGGTCGCAGGCCGCAACCTCGGTGCCGTTGCCGTCGATGCGCGCGGATTTGTAGTTGCGGTAGTAGCCGTTGGCCTGGATCGAGAGCGTGTCGGTCGGCGCCCACTTCATGCTGGCCTGCACCATCTGCATCTGCAGGCGCAGCGACTGCGGCCAGGTGTAGACGCTGGACCAGCGCTGATTCAGCATCTCGATCGGCGTCGCCGCGACCGAGCCGAGCTTGTTGTCGGCGCCGGTGAAGGAGAGGTGGAATTCGGTGTTGTCGCCGCGCGCGCCGAAATCGGCATACATGCGCCGGATCTGCGAGGCCGACGAATAGTCGCGCCAGCCGCGGTCATAGGCGCCTTCCGCGGCAATGTATGTCGAATAGGTGCCATTGTTCCAGCCGTATTGCGCGCCCGACTGGATCCGGCCGAACGAGCCGCCGAACAGCTGCGCTTCGCCGCCCTGGTAGTTGAAGCCGTTCTTCATCTCGATCGAGAGCGCGCCGCCGGTGGCGTTGAGGCCGAACAGCGGATTGTTCGGCATCAGGGTCATGCGCGCGATCGCCATTTCCGGGATCAGGTCCCAGTTGACGACGTCGCCGAAGGCCTCGTTGATGCGGGTGCCGTTCTGGTAGACGGCGATGCCCTGCGGCGTCCCGAGCACCGGCGAGGCGGTCTGGCCGCGGTAGTTCAGGTCGCGCTGAAACGCGTTGCCGGTCTGGTCGCTGAGCGATACGCCGGGCACCGATTGCAGGATGCCGTCGAGCAGCGTCGGCGCACGGCTGTGGTCGAGCTCCCGCGCCCCGATGGTTTCGACATTGGATGGAATCTTGTCCTTCGCGATCTCGCTGCCCTGAACGGGCGAGACGCCGACCACCTCGATGGTCTGCAGGGTTTGCTGCGCGAACGCAGCCGTGGGCAGCAACGCACACGTCGCGAGAAACGCGCTCTTCAGCGCCGACAGTCTGGTCAAGACGTCCCCCAGTTTCTTGTCGACCGGTTCCGGCAACAGCCCACGCCCCTGAGCCCCACCCGCACCAGAACTGGTCGATTTACCCGTTTACGAACCTTAACATTCGTAAACAGCCGTCCAGTTCGTCGCAACGGGCAATATTCTTCGGCCCCTAGGGACAATCTTCCCGGATCCGGAAAGTGGAGATCAATTCGCCGGGCTCTCTCCCAGACTCGGCCGCACTGTTGCACCCGATCCTGGTTTGCAAGGGAACTCATTGGTAGAGGGAAGCATCGGCGCCGTCGGCGCCATAGGGGCAAGACGACGTCGGATGTATCGCGTTCTTCTCGTCGACGACCACCCGGTCGTGATCACGGCCTGCCGCTGGCTGCTGAACGAAGCCGGGATCCGCTCGCTGTCCGAGGCACACGATGCCGACAGCGGGTACGACGCCTATGTCCGCGACCGGCCGGACGTCGCGATCGTCGATCTGCGTCTGCACGGGCAGGAGCTCGGCGGCATCCGTCTGATCGAACGCATGCGGTCGCACGATCCCCGCGCCCGGATCCTGGTCTTCAGCATGCATGCCGATCCGCGCATCGTCCGCTCGGCGATCGACGCCGGCGCCAGCGGCTATCTGCTGAAGGACGCGCCGCCGCACGAGCTGCCCAAGGCGTTGGAGCAGGTGCGCGCCGGCGGCACCTATCTCGATCCGCAGCTCGCCACCCGCATCGCCCTGCTCCGCGCCGACCCCGACGGCATGGCTGCCCCTGCGCTGACCCCGCGCGAGCGCCAGGCGCTGGCGCTGCTGGCCGAGGCGAAATCCTATCAGGCGATCGCCGACCATCTCGGCATCAGCTACAAGACCGTCATCAACCTGACCTACCGGCTGCGGCAGAAGCTCGGGGCCCGCAGCCTGCCCGACCTGGTTCGTCTCGCAGTGGAAATGTCCCGCCCGAGCTGAAACGCGAGGGGCCTGCGACAGTCTCCCGTCGCAGGCCCCGTGAGTCCATGTCCTGGTCGCGTCCGATACGGACGGCGCCTCACTTCAGCAGCTTGGCGACCGACTTCAGCTCTTTCGAATCGAGCGTGCCGTCGTTGTCAGGATCGGCCGCCTTGAAGCGGCCTTCCACCAGCGCGAGATACTCGTCCTTGGTCAGCGTGCCGTCATTGTCCGGATCCGCGGCCTTGAGATCCTTGGCCGAAACGCGGCCGCGCAGCTCCTTGGCGTCGAGCGTGCCGTCATGGTCGCGATCGAGACGATCGAACAGCGCGCCGGCGGCCGTGCGGACCTCGCTCATGTCGGCGGTGCCGTCCTTGTCGGGGTCGATCGCGGTCAGCAGCTTCGAAGGGGCCGGTGCACTGACAGCCATCGTCGACGTGCCGACGATCGCGGCCATGCCGACGGCGGCGGCCGTCATCATCAGTTTCCAATTCATCGAATTGATCCTTTGTCTCCGCCGTCCGAGGGGCGGCGATGAAGGGCACGAAAACAACGTATGCGAGCGTCGCTGGTTTCATCGGCAACGCGCCACACATCGCTTTGACGTATGGGAGGCCCTGTCATTTCGCAAGTGCAAGAACGAGACGCCCGAGAAATTCCCGCAAGAGCGTCGGGACTAGAACCTCGGTCCGTGCAGGAAATATCTCCCCGGGCGGTCGCGACGCGGACCGCTATCGTGGTCGAAGGTGCCTCCCTCCGCCTCGGCCCGGGCGTTGGCGACGTGGCGTCTGCGCTTGGCGACATGCCTTGCGGATTTGGCATCGCTCCCCGACAACGCGTGTTGGGCTTGCCCAACCTGACTTCTCTTGCCGGCGTGGGTTTGACTCCACCAGGCTTCCAATTGGTCCCGCAGCGTCTCCTCCGCGAAGGCGCGTCCGTCCGGCAGCAGCGTGGACAGGAGGAGCGCGACTATCAGCCCGAGCGGCATCGGCTGAGCGGACAAGCGGCGGCGATGACCGGGTGTGTGAAGCACGGGCGTGTCCATTCTCTGGCTGATCCGGCGATCAGCAATGCATGCTGCAACCGATGTTTTCCTCGCTCTA
Source organism: Bradyrhizobium sp. SZCCHNS3002 (assembly GCF_032377435.1). NCBI lineage: Bacteria > Pseudomonadati > Pseudomonadota > Alphaproteobacteria > Hyphomicrobiales > Nitrobacteraceae > Bradyrhizobium > Bradyrhizobium sp. SZCCHNS3002. The sequence goes on along the minus strand of NZ_JAUHHY010000007.1, from coordinate 241,845 downwards.
TGACCTCAATGTGTTTGCAACACGCCACATTCATCACCGTGTTGAGATTCACTCGCGAAATGGCCGCCATATTGTCTCGGTCAAAATGTCCCGTTCGACTTGCCAAAACATCCCTATTCCTCACCGAAACAGGAAAGGCCGGAGCAAATGCGGCATTCAACGACTGATCGTTTCCCGATCGCGTCATCTTTCAGCCGACAGGCCCGCATTTTTTCGCCCCGGCGACTCGTTAGCTCATCAGTTGAAGGGAGCGCGGGGACATGCAGCCGAACGGCATCGCCAGGAGTGCAAGAAGACGATCGCGATTGTACATGGCTGCCGGTGCTCTCGTGCTCGCGCCGTTCGGCGCAGCGGCCGAGGAGATCCAGGGCAATGACCCCGCCTCGCCCGGACATTTCCAGGTCGAGCAGCGCTTCGGCTATCTGACGACTTTCAATCCGCAACAGAACGGCGGACGCCGCGTGCCGCAGCGTGCGGTCACCGGCGAGACCGAGATCGGCTACTCGCCGACCGAATGGTACGAGATCGCGTTGACCTCGCCTTACGCCTTTGCCCGCACCAATGTGCCGATGGCGCTGGGCAACGTGATGGACAATGGCGTGCCCGGCTATTCATTCCAGTCCGGCGGCGTCACCATCCGCCAGACCTTCATCCAGGGCGACCGGCTCGAGCGCACCGTCTTCATCGGCCTGGTCTCACGCACCATCCTGGCGCCGCAGGGCGGCCTCACCCCCGATCTGTGGGTCGCCAACAAGGCCGGCGCCGGCCAGCCCGGCGCGCCACGCTTCGTGCAGGAGGCGACGCCGCGGGTGGCGCAGATGTTCACGCCGATCATCGGCGTCAACCTGCCCAACGACTATCAGCTCATCTTCAACGCCAACATGACCTTCGGCATCGACGGCGCCGGCTCGGCGTTCGAGCCGTCGGTGCGCTTCGTCAAGCGCCTCAGCGACCGCTGGACCGTCGGCATCGAGCATTTCTCCAATCTCGGACCGTTCGGCTACATCCTGCCCTGGAATCAGCAGATGCAGACGCTCTACGCAGTCGCCGACACCCGCTTCAAGGGCTTCGAGCTCAGCTTCGGCCTCGGCTACGGCCTGACCAACGCCTCGCGTGGCCTCGCCGTCAAGACCAGCATCGGCAAGGATTTCTGATCCGCGCGCCTTCATCCCGTGACCAATCATAAGAAAAGGACACTCGTCATGCGTCGCCTCGTCACCGCCTGCGCGCTTCTCATGCTGGCCGGCTCCGCCGCGTCCGCCGAGGACGGCCCGCGCTTTCTCAATCGCACCGGCCAGACCATCGTGAAGATGTACCTGGCGGCCGCGGGCACCAAGACCTGGGGCGCCGACCAGTGCAAGAACGACGACGAGGGCGAGGTCGACCACAACGAGCGCATGACCTTGGTCGGCGTGAAGTCCGGCCGCTACGACATCAAGCTGTCCGAAAAGGGCGGCCGCACCTGCGTCGCCAAGAACATCGAGCTCAAGGAAGGCGCGCAGTTCGTCGTGCGCGATACGGATCTGACCGAGTGCAGCAAATAGCGGGACGGAGCGCCACCGGACGTAGCTCCGGATGGCGCCGCGTTCAGCGCGGCCTCAGATGCAGCGGCACCGTGCGCGAGACCTGCGTCTGCGCCATCGCCGGCGGAAACCGCGGAAACGGCGCGGCGCGTTCGATGATGCCCATCGCCGCGCGGTCCAGCGCCGGCGAGCCCGAGCTGCCGGCGAGCCGTCGCGACAAGAGTCGTCCGTTGCGATCGATCACGACGTTCAGCATGACGGTGCCGCTCGCGCCATTGCCGTCGGAGGGATAGGCCGCGGCGCGGCGGATCTGCGCCACCACCTCGGCGTTCCAACTGGCCTGGCCCTCGCGCGCCCCGACGCTGTCCTCGCCGGGATTGGGCGCCGACGCGACCCGTGAAGGCCGGGCCGCCGGCGCCGCAGCCGGCTTCGGCGGTGCGGACTTCCTCTCGGCCCGCTCCTTCGTTTCCTTCTTCTCGACCGGCTTGCGCTCGACACGCTCGGGCACGGGAACGGGCTTCGGCTCCGGCGGCTTCGCCTCGATCGGTTTTGGTGGTGGCGGCGGCGGCAGAACGACATCGTCCGCACGCGGCGGCTCGGGCGCGAGGGCGACCTGCGGCGCGGGCTCCGGCGAGGGAATGACATCCGGCTCCAGGTCAGGCTGGGCCACGACCTGCGGCTCCGGCTCGGAGGGAGCCGGCGGGACAGGCTCAGCGACGGCCTCACGCGCGACCGGCTCGTCCTTCACCTGCTCTTCCTTCGGCGCCTCCGCCGGCGGCGGCTCGGACGCCGGCGCATCCTGCGCCGTCGGCGCCGGCTCGCTCACCACCGCCGGGGTGAACACGACGTCGAAGGCCGGCGCCTGGGCACGCCCCTGCGGCGCGGGGCGCAGCAGCAGATAGCCGACGGCGAGCCCGACATGCAGCGCGGCCACCACCAGCGCGGCGATGGTCCACAGCGTCCGCTCACGGCGCTGCTCGTGTTCGAACGGATCGAGCGTCAGGACGCTCACTGCGCGCCCCGGTCTTCCAGTGCGACGAGTGCGACCTTGGTATAGCCGGCGCGGCGCAACGTGTTCATCAGCGCCATCACCTCGCCATAGGGCAGCGTCTGATCGGCGCGCAGCAGTACGCGCTGCTCATGATCGGACTTGGTGGCGGCATCGAGCGAGGCGGCGATGTCGGCCTGCGCCACGCTCTGGTCGCCGACGGCAAGCGAGCGGTCGGCCTTGAAGGTGACGAAGACCGGCGTCTCCGCGCGCGGCTGCGGCTCGGCCGAGATCGCCGGCAGGTTGACCGGGACGTCGACCGTGGCGAGCGGCGCGGCGACCATGAAGATGATCAGGAGCACCAGCATGACGTCGATGAACGGCGTCACGTTGATGTCGTGCGTCTCCTCGAACTCGTCGGTGCGCCGGGCGAGCTTGACGGCCATGGCTCACTCCGCCGGATTGGCGATCGACAGCATCGGCGCCTCGACCGCGCGGATGGCGCTGCGCCGCGCCTCGGCGGGCCCCGCATGCTGCCGGTCGAGATCGCGGCTGAGCAGGCGCATCACCGCCACCGACGCATCGGCGATGACGGCGCGATAGCCGCCGGTGGCGCGCGCGAACAGGTTGTAGATCACGACCGCGGGAATCGCGGCGGCGAGGCCGAAGGCGGTCGCGAGCAGCGCTTCCGCGATGCCCGGCGCCACCACCGCGAGGTTGGTCGTATGCGCATGCGAGATGCCGATGAAGCTGTTCATGATGCCCCAGACCGTGCCGAACAGGCCGACGAACGGGCCGACGGCGCCGACGGTGGCGAGAATGCCGATGCCGCGGCCGATGCGCGCCACTGCCGCCGCCTCGATCCGCTCGAACTGCCAGGAGACGCGCTCCTTGATGCCGTCGGCAGGCAGGCCGCGCGACTTGTCGATCTCGTCGTCGGCCAGGGCGAGAAGTCGGCCGACGACACCCTCATCGGCCGAAATGCGTCCTGTCGCATCGGCCAAGGAGCGGGCCGCCATGGTGATGCCGAGCGCGCCGCGGGCCGTGCGCAGCGCCGAGCGGAGCTGAATGGTCTTGACGACCAGCACCGTCCAGGTTGCCACCGAGGCCAACGCCAAGCCGATCATCACCGACTTCACGACGATGTCGGCCTGCATGAACATGGTCCAGGGCGACAACGCCTCCGGCAGCGTGCTCGCGATATTGGCGATGTGCGCCTGATCCATGGCCGTACTCCCTGTAAGGGACCTTGGGGGTCCTCGATGCAGCCGCGGAGCCCCGTGCCGTCCACCGTTCTCCCCGGAGGGCTCTTGGTTTTGATACCCGGGCAGAGCTGCAATGGAACGGCTGCACTGTTCGCAAGCCGAGAGTGCCGCCTGTTCTCGGCAGCTTCAAGACACTTGCCTCATGGAATATGTCCCCAGGCCGATGGGAAGAATTCCCGGATGGAACGGGCGCGAGCGCTTGCTGCGCTACGGTGGTGCGCATCGGCCTCAAGTTCGCCCAGCTCGAGCCGGCGAGGGCACCGCTCGCATCACCGCGGACGATGAGTCCGGAGCCGGCACCCGAGTTCAGTTGTCCGGCCCGACCGTATATGATCGTGAATATGAGCGAAACCACCGAAGAGATCGCGCGACGCGCCACGGCCGCCTTCAACGCAGGGCGCGCGGCAGAGGCGCAACGGCTGTGCGAAACGGGCTTGAAGCAAAGTCCAGACGAACCGATGTTGAGCCATCTGCTTGCCGCAGTGCTGTTCGCGGTCGAGGACAACGCCGCAGCACGGTTGCGCATCGAGGCCAGTCTGGCCCGCCGGCCGGACCATGCCGCAGCTCGGCTGCTTGCGGCGCGCATCGCGCGGGTGGGGAAGGATTTCGAGCGCGCGCTCGCCCATGTCGACCGCGCCATCGCGCTGTCACCCCGCCGCGATGTCTTCATCGAAAAAGCGCGCATTCTCGATCAGGCAGGAATGGCAGCCCAGGCGCGGGCAGCTTGGCTGGCGATTCTCAAGGTCATACCGGAGCACGACGAAGCGCTAGCGCGGCTCGGACGTCTTTCCTGGGAGAACGGCGACTTCGATACGGCACGGACCGTCCTCGAACGCGCAGCCAACCCGGCTGCGCCGGCCTCGGTCTGGTTCGATCTCGGCCTCGTGCGACAGGATGTTGCGGATCTCGCGGGAGCTGCCGCAGCCTATCGCCGCGTGCTGGCGATAAGGCCGGATCACGCCGAAGCGGCGCTCAATCTCGGCATCGTCCTGCAGGAGAGCGGCGACCCCGACGCGGCAATGCAGGCCTATGCTTGTGCCTATCGGCTTCGCCCACAGATGTTCGGTGCCATCGCCATGGCGCTCACCTCGGCTCCGCATGGCAGACTTTGGATCGATCCTGCCGCGTTGAAGCGCGCCCTGAACTCAGCTGGTTAGGCGGCCGCGGCGTGCGCGAAATTTCTTGCGGTACACGTTTGGTGTCGCGAGCACCTCGGCGACCGTCCCGGCATACGTATCCCGCTGCGCGTCGTCGAGCGGCTCGAACACGAGCTGCGGCGGCTCGCGCAATACCGCAAAGCATTGCGCCACCGGCGTTCCCCTGGCCAGGATGCCGGTGAAATCCGGATCGAGCCAGAGCGCTGGAAAATTGATGCCGCCGTCGTGGAAGCGATCCGCATCGACCAGGCCCGACAGGGTCCGGAACGGCAGGTCCTCGCGGTTGATCGGATGCGTCGCGAACAGCGACCACCCGGCTTCGCACTCGATCGTCCAGAAGGAATTGAACTTGATGGCGGCCTGCTTGTCCGACGCAAACGGCGCACCGGCCAATTGGGCCGCGACATGAAAGCTCAATGGCGCACGCGGATGTCCCTTGGTCGCCGGCGCCGGAATGTCCCATTCCCAGGCGAATGCGCCGCGCTCGACCCTGACGTCGCAGGGCAGCAGAATCGTCACGCCATAGGCCATCGCGTCGACAAAGGGGGGACACTGCTTGACCGTGCGGATGTCGCGCCCGTGAAGCTCCGAATGCGCCGAGGCCGGCATCTGGCGCAACCATTCCGGCAGCATGGTTCGGGCCGGCACCGGTCGCAGCAGGTGATCCGCAAGGACGGGGTCGCAGCGAAAGATCATGCGCATCGCAAATTCCAGAGCTCGACCCGGTCTCATCCGGGCCACTGGCATCCAGATCCGAACTCGCACGACCGAACAAGTCAACGAAAAAGAAGAAGGCCGGGATTGCTCCCGGCCTTCCAAACTCCCCGGGGACGACCGACCTGTCGCCGGTCGTCCGAAGGAGAGGTTGCTATTTCGCCTCGGCGCGCTTCGGAGGCGACGCCGGCCACGACTTGATCAGCGTGTCGTAGTCGATCGTCTCGCCCTTCGGCTTCTCGTTCGCGAGCTTGCGCTGCGGAGCGATGTTGCCGTCCTTCGCCGACTTGTTGAACCAGTACTCGGCCGACTCCTTCTTGTTCAGCTTCGGCCCGCAGTCGCCCTGGACCTTGGACTTCTCAAGACGCTCGAGCACGGAGTCCTGCGCGGCTGCGAGTGCGTCCATCGCCTGCTGCGGCGTCTTCGCACCGGACGACGCATCGCCGATGTTCTGCCACCACAGCTGCGCGAGCTTCGGATAGTCGGGCACGTTGTTGCCGGTCGGGGTCCACTGCACGCGCGCGGGCGAGCGGTAGAACTCGATCAAGCCGCCGAGCTTCGGCGCGCGCTCGGTGAACGACTTGTCCCAGATGTCCGATTCACGGATGAAGGTCAGACCGACATGGCTCTTCTTCAAGGACACCGTCTTCGAGACGATGAACTGCAGATAGAGCCAGGCCGCCTTGCGGCGATCGACCGGCGTGGACTTCAGGAGCGTCAACGATCCCACGTCCTGATAGCCGAGCTTCATGCCGTCCTTCCAGTAGGAGCCGTGCGGCGACGGAGCCATGCGCCACTTCGGCGTTCCGTCGGCGTTCATCACCGGCAGGCCGGGCTTGACCATGTCGGCGGTGAAGGCGGTGTACCAGAAGATCTGCTGAGCGATGTTGCCCTGCGACGGCACCGGGCCGGATTCCGAGAAGGTCATGCCTTGGGCCTGCGGCGGAGCATACTTCTTCATCCAGTCGAGATACTTGACGATCGAATAGACTGCGGCAGGTCCGTTGACGTCGCCGCCGCGCTCGACCGAGGAGCCGACCGGACGGCAACCTTCCATGCGGATGCCCCATTCGTCGACCGGCAGGCCGTTCGGGAGGCCCTTGTCGCCGTTACCGGCCATCGACAGCCAGGCGTCGGTGAAACGCCAGCCGAGCGAGGGATCCTTCTTGCCGTAGTCCATGTGGCCATAGACTCGGACGCCGTTGATCTCCTTGATGTCGTTGGTGAAGAACTCGGCGATGTCCTCGTAGGCCGACCAGTTCACCGGCACGCCGAGGTCGTAGCCATACTTGGCCTTGAACTTGGCCTTGTAGTCCGGGTTGGTGAACCAGTCGTAGCGGAACCAATACAGGTTGGCGAACTGCTGGTCGGGCAGCTGATACAAATGGCCGTTGGGCGCGGTGGTGAAGGACTTGCCGATGAAGTCGTTGACGTCGAGCATCGGATCGGTGACGTCCTTGGCGTCCTTCGCCATCCAGTCCGTCAGGTCGACGGCCTGGCCGTAGCGGAAGTGGGTGCCGATGAAATCGGAGTCGTTGATCCAGCCGTCATAGACATTCTTGCCGGACTGCATCTGGGTCTGGATCTTCTCGACGACGTCACCTTCCTGGATGATGTCGTGCTTGACCTTGATGCCGGTGATCTCTTCGAACGCCTTTGCCAGAGTCTTGGACTCGTATTCGTGGGTTGTCAGCGTCTCGGAGACAACGTTGATCTCCATGCCCTTGAAGGGTTCAGCGGCCTTCATGAACCACTGCATTTCCTTCATCTGGTCGTCCTTCGAGAGCGTCGACGGCTGGAACTCGCTGTCGATCCACTTCTTCGCGGCGGCCTCGTCGGCCTTTGCCGGAACGGACATCGTCATGCCCGCGGCAAACAGCGCTGCGGCGCTGGTCATCGCGAGGTAGCGGGCCTTGGTCAAGTGATGCTTCCTAGGCTTCAAGTGTCGCATGCTTTCCTCCTTGAGCGACAATATTCCAGGTCCGGGTTGCCCCCGGATCTGCCCCTTTTCACTTGCGTCAGACGGTGCGAAAGATCGCAACGGCGGACGCAAGCGAAATTGCGGTTGCGAGCCACAGGCTCGAAACCTCAAACCCTTCCTCGCCGATCGGCAAGGTCGTAATCGTGTCGGTGCCGACCAGGCCGATCCAGGCAAGATGGATGATCGCCGCCAAGATCAGCGAGATGAACAGACGATCGCCGCGCGTGGTCGGAATGCGCAGCACTCCGACCCGCTCGGCCTCGGGGTAGCGGGCCGCGAGCCAGGTCATGACGACCAGCGTGCAGGCCAGCGCGGCGAAGAAGATTGCTGTCGGCAGGGTCCATGCCATCCATGCGATGTTGTCCATGGCTCAGTGACTCCAGGCGGTAGCGGCCCCCCTCCCCCGCTTGCGGGGGAGGGTTGGGGTGGGGGCGCCGCGAATCGAACTGCCCGAGAGGACAGAGGTCCCCACCCGCATCGCATCTGACGATGCGACGCGACCTCCCCCGCAGGCGGGAGAGGTGGAGCGGAGACTGCGGCGACATGAAATCATCATCACACCCGTCCCAGCGCGAAGCCGCGCGCGATGTAGTTGCGGACGAACCAGATCACGAGCGCGCCGGGGATGATGGTCAGCACGCCGGCGGCGGCGAGCAGGCCCCAGTCCATGCCGGCGGCAGACACGGTTCGCGTCATGATCGCCGAGATCGGCTTGGCTTCGGTCGCCGTCAGCGTGCGCGCCAGCAGGAGTTCGACCCAGGAGAACATGAAGCAGAAGAACGCCGCCACGCCGATGCCGCTGGCGATCAGCGGCACCAGGATCTTGATGAAGAAGCGCGGAAACGAGTAGCCGTCCAGAAACGCCGTCTCGTCGATCTCGCGCGGCACGGACGAGACGAAGCCCTCGAGAATCCAGACCGCGAGCGGGATGTTGAAGATGCAATGGGCCAGCGCCACCGCCCAGGGCGTATCGAACAGCCCGATCGCCGAGTAGAGATTGAAGAACGGCAGCGCATAGACCGCGGCCGGCGCCATGCGGTTCGACAGCAGCCAGAAGAACAGATGCTTGTCGCCGAGGAAGCGGTAGCGCGCAAAGGCGTAGGCCGCCGGCAGCGCTACGGCAATCGAGATCACCGTGTTGATGACGACGTATTTCAACGAGTTGATGTAGCCGGAATACCAGCTCTCGTCGGTGAAGATGCGCATGTAGTTCGCGATGGTCGGCTGATGCGGCCACAGCGTCATGGTCGAGACGATCTCGGTGTTGGTCTTGAAGCTCATGTTGACGAGCCAATAGATCGGCAACAGCAGGAAGACCAGGAACAGCGAGATGATGATTCGGCGGCCCGGAATCGTGTTCATCACGCGCCCCCTTCCACCGGCCGGCGCTCGGCGCCGGCATTGGTCATGATGGTGTAAAACACCCAGCAGACGATCAGGATGATCAGATTGTAGACCAGCGACAGCGCCGCGGCCTTGCCGAGGTCGAACTGGCCGAGCGCGATCTTGACCAGCTCGATCGAGATGAAGGTGGTGGAATTGCCCGGGCCGCCGCCGGTGACCACGAACGGCTCGGTATAGATCATGAAGCTGTCCATGAAGCGCAGCAGCACGGCGATCAGCAGCACGCGGTGCATCTTCGGCAGCTGGATCGCGGTGAACACCGCCCAGCGCGAGGCGCCGTCGATCTGGGCCGCCTGGTAGTAGGCGTCCGGGATCGATTTGAGGCCGGAGTAGCATAGGAGCGCCACCAGGCTGGTCCAGTGCCAGACATCCATCAGGATGACGGTGAACCAGGCGTCAGCCTCGTTGGAGACGTAGTTGTAGTCGAGGCCGATGGCGTTGAGCACATAGCCGAGCAGGCCGATGTCGGGACGCCCGAAGATCTGCCAGATGGTTCCGACAACGTTCCACGGAATCAACAGCGGCAATGCCAGCACGACCAGTGCGAACGCCACGGTCCAGCCCTGCCGCGGCATCGCCAGCGCGATCACGATGCCGAGCGGGACCTCGATGGCGAGAATTGCGCCGGAAAAGATCAGGTTGCGCCACAGCGAGGCGAGGAAGCGGCCGCCGAGATCGGTCGAGGGATCGAGCAGCTCCTTGAACCAGCCGACACCGTTCCAGAAGAACTGGTTGTTGCCGAAGGTGTCCTGCATCGAATAGTTCACCACCGTCATCAGCGGCAGAATGGCGGAGAACGCCACCAGCAGGAACACCGGCAGCACCAGGAACCAGGCCTTGTTGTTGATGGTCTTGTCCATCACTCAGGCTCCCTCGACGAGACGGCTGTCGGCATAGACGTGGACATAGGCTGGATTGAACTTCAGCCCGATCGCGGAGCCCTGCGGCGAGAAGCCGGCCGGCAGTCGCGCGGCGAACTTGACGTCGCCGACACGGACGCGCGCGAAGCGGATGCGGCCGAGATCGTCGACGCGCTCGATATTGGCATCGAGCAGGCCGGGTCCGGGCTGAGCGACATCGACGAATTCCGGACGGACGCCGATCTCGATCTTGGCTCCGGCCGGCAGCGCGTCGTAGCTGCGCGACAGCGTCAGCGTGTGACCGTCGATGCGGGCCTCGCGTCCCTTCACCTCGGCGGAGAGGATGTTCATGCCCGGCGAGCCGATGAAGTAGCCGACGAAGGTATGCGCCGGCTTGTCGAACAGCTCTGCCGGCGTGCCGCTCTGCACCACGCGGCCGTCATGCATGACGACGACGGTGTCGGCGAAGGTCAGCGCCTCGGTCTGGTCGTGGGTGACGTAGATCATCGTCAGGTCGAGCTCACGATGCAGCGCCTTCAGTTTCGAACGCAGCTGCCATTTCAGCTCGGGATCGATCACGGTCAGCGGCTCGTCGAACAAGACGGCGGCGACATCGGAGCGCACCAGGCCGCGGCCGAGCGAGATCTTCTGCTTGGCGTCGGCGGTGAGCCGTGTCGCCTTGCGGTTGAGGTCCGGAGTCAGATCGAGGAGACGCGCGATCTCGGCGACGCGCTTGTCGATCTCGGCCTTGGGCACGCCGCGGTTCTTGAGCGGAAAGGCGAGGTTCTCGCCGACCGTCATCGTGTCGTAGATCACCGGGAACTGGAACACCTGCGCGATATTGCGCTCACGGGTCGAGGCTTTGGTGATGTCGGTGCCGTCGAACAGGATCTTGCCGTGCGAGGGCGTGAGAATGCCCGAGATCAGGTTGAGCAAGGTGGTCTTGCCGCAGCCGGACGGGCCGAGCAGCGCATAGGCGCCGCCCTGGCGCCAGGTCATCGTCACCGGCTTCAGCGCGTAGCTCTCGATATCGCCGCTGTTGCCGTTGTAGGCGTGGGCGAGATCGACGAGGTCAATGCGGGCCATGCGGCATCTCCCTCAGATCGCCGGCGCGGCGACCAGGCGGTCGCCGGCGTCGAACACGAACACATTGGACGGATCGAGCACCGCGTCGAGGATCTCGCCGGGCTCATATTCATGGACGCCGTGCAGCACGGCGACCCAGTTCATGCCGTCGCGCGTCAGATGCACGAAGCTCTCCGATCCCGTGATCTCGGTGACCGAGACGATCGCGGGAAAGGCATGGCGGCCGTGGCTGCCATCGCCTTTGCCAAGCCCGAGCTGATGCGGGCGGAAGCCCACGCGGTAGGCACCATCGGACAGATCGGCATAGAGGCCGACCGCCGGCGCCTTGACCCCGCCGGCATACTCCACGCTCTCGCCGCGCTTCTGGATCTCGACCGTGTTCATCGGCGGGTCCGAGAACACCTGGCCGACACGCAAGGTATCGGGTCGGCGATACACGGCCGCGGTATCGCCGGCCTGCAGCGCCTGCCCTTCCCACATGCAGATGGTGCGGCCACCGAGCAGCAGCGCCTCCGACGGCTCGGTGGTGGCGTAGACGAAGATCGCGCCCGAGGCTTCGAAGATGCGCGGCAGCTCGGTGCGCAGCTCCTCGCGCAGCTTGTAATCGAGATTGGCGAGCGGCTCGTCCAGCAGCACGAGGTCGGCACCCTTGACCAGGGCGCGCGCGATCGCGGTGCGCTGCTGCTGGCCGCCGGAGAGCTGCAGCGGCGTGCGCTTCAGATAGGGCTCGAGCCGGAGCAGCCGCGCCGCTTCCGCCACGCGCTTCTCGATTTCCTGGCGCGACTTGCCCTGCACGCGCAGCGGCGAGGCGATGTTCTCATAGACCGTCAGCGAGGGATAGTTGATGAATTGCTGATAGACCATCGCGACCGAGCGCTGCCGCACATCGGCGCCGGTGACGTCCTTGCCGTCGACCAGCACGCGGCCGGTGGTCGGCTTGTCGAGGCCGGCGAGCAGCCGCATGATCGAGGTCTTGCCGGACAGCGTCGGCCCGAGCAGCACGCTCAGCGTGCCGCGCTGCAAGGTCAGCGAGACGTCGCGAATGGTGGTCACGCCGTCGACAATTCGGGAGACGTGATCGAGCGTGACGCTCATGCGCGTCCTCCCGCCTCACGCGCCGGCAAGGTGGAGCGCTCGCGATTGGCTGTGATCCACGCCTCGAGGGCGGCGATCTCAGCCGCAGACATCCGCAACCCCAGCTTCGATCGACGCCACACGATGTCCTCGGCCGTCAACGCCCACTCGTCCGTCATCAGGTACCTGACTTCACGCTCCGTCAAGGTGCCACCGAAGTCCTGGCCGAGATCGGCCAAAGATGTCGCACCGGCGAGCATGGCCGCAGCCCGCGTGCCGTAGGCAAGGGCGATGCGCTTCGCATGTGCATCCGACAGGAACGGAAAGGTCTTGCAGAGATCCGCAATCAACGGCCCGACGGCCGAGACCTTCATGTCGCCGCCGGGCAGCGGCGCCTTGCCGGTCCAGCCTTCCTCCGCCTTGCCCCCTTTCAGATAGGACGCAAGACGCTCCAGCGCCTCTTCCGACAGGCGCCGGTAGGTGGTGATCTTGCCACCATAGATCGACAGCAGCGGCAGGCCGCCGGGCGTATCGAGCTCGAATACGTAGTCGCGGGTCGCTGCCTTGGCCTCGCTGGCGCCGTCATCATAGAGCGGCCGCACGCCGGAATAGCTCCACACGACGTCGGCCGGCGTCACCGGCTTGGCGAGATATTCCCCGAGCGCGGCGCAGAGATAGGCGATCTCCTCGTCGGTCGCCTTCACCTTGGCCGGATCGCCCTGATAGTCGCGATCGGTGGTGCCGATCAGCGTGAAATCCTGCTGATAGGGAATGGCGAAGATGATGCGGCCGTCGGCGTTCTGGAAGATGTAGGCGCGGTCGTGATCGTAGAGCTTGCGCACCACGATGTGCGAGCCCTGCACCAGCCGCACCTTCGCTTTCGCATTGACGCCGGCGCCGGTCGCCAGCACCTGCTCGACCCAGGGACCGGCGGCATTGACCAGCGCGCGCGCCTTGATGGTCTCGCGCTCGCCGGTCTGGGTGTTCTCGGTCGTGACCAGCCAGTGGCTGCCATCCTGATGGATCTCGGTCGCACGCGTGCGGGTGCGGATGACGGCGCCGCGATCGGCGGCATCCCGAGCGGTCAGCACGACCAGGCGCGCATCGTCGACGAAGCAGTCGGAATATTCGAAGCCCTTGCTGTAGCGCCCGGGGATCAAGGGGCGGCCGACCTCGTCGCTGCGCAGGTTCACCGACCGCGTCGGCGGCAGCAGCTTGCGGCCGCCGAGATGGTCATAGAGGAACAGGCCGAGGCGCAGCAGCCAGGCCGGGCGCAGCCCCGAATGATGTGGCAGCACGAAGCGCAGCGGACGGATGATATGGGGCGCGATCTGCCACAGGACTTCGCGCTCGATCAGCGCCTCGCGGACCAGCCGGAACTCGTAATATTCGAGATAGCGCAGGCCGCCGTGCACGAGCTTGGTCGACCAGGACGAGGTTCCGCTCGCCAGATCGTTCATTTCACACAGGAAAACGGAATTTCCGCGTCCGGCCGCATCGCGCGCGATGCCGCAACCGTTCACGCCGCCTCCGATAATGGCGAGGTCGTAGATCCGCTCCAACAGACGTATCCCCCGGCAATCGCCTTGACTGCGGCGATTTCACTTTCGGTTTCGAGTTAAACACAAACGAAAGTGAAAGCAAATCGAAATTCGCATGTTGGGCCGCGGTTGGGCAAAAGCTGCCCAAACCGGGATCAAGGAGCCTGCGAGAGTGGCGGAAAGTCAGGCGCGGCGGAGAACGGCGGACCCCGCCGTTTCGGTTGCCTCTGCGGCGTCGTCGGCATCGTCGGCGGACATCGCCGAGACCACCTCGATGCCGCGGCTATGGCAGAGGCTCGCCAGTCCGTCCGGCAGGGGGCGGTCGGTGACGAAGGTCTGGATCTGGCTGAGATGGGCGATGCGCACCGGCGCGCTGCGGTGGAGCTTGGTGGAATCGGCGACCAGCATCACGCTGCGGGCATTGGCGATGATCGCCTGCGCAACCTGGACCTCGCGATAGTCGAAGTCGAGCAGCGCGCCCTCCTCGTCGATCGCGGACGCGCCGATGATCGCGTAGTCGACCTTGAACTGGCCGATCAGTTGCGTCGCGGTCGATCCGATGACGCCGCCGTCCGAGCGCCGCACGGTGCCGCCGGCCACGATCACCTCGATGCGCGGATGCGGATAGAGCAGCATCGCGACGTTGAGATTGTTGGTGATGACGAGCAGGTCCTGGTGCGACGACAGCGCGCTCGCCACCTCCTCCGTCGTGGTGCCGATATTGATGAACAGCGAGGAGCCGTTCGGAATCCGCGCGGCTGCGACCGCACCGATCGCCTTCTTCTCGTCGGCAGCGACGAAGCGCCGCGCCTCGTAGGCGAGATTCTCGACCCCGGAGGCGATGATGGCCCCGCCATGAATGCGCGTCAGCGCGCGCTGCTCGCACAGATCGTTGAGATCCTTGCGGATGGTCTGGGCCGAGACCTCGAAGCGGCGCGCGAGATCCTCCACCATGACGCGGCCGGAGGCGCGGGCGATGTTGAGGATGTCGGTCTGGCGTTGGGACAGGACGGCCATGGCAGGCTTTCAGGACAAGCTGCACCATGGTGATGCTGATCGAGTCAAGCGTCAATCGGCGAAGCATTGGGCGCATCGCAGCAATCGCTCGCCCCGGAGCAGCTCAGACGCGGCCTTGGTCCGGCCTACGTCCACGTGCGCCGAGCTCGCTCAGGCGGCTGCGCTCAGCTCACCGGTCACGAGCCGAATCGCGGCGCGTTCGGCTTCGCGGGCATTGCGAAACACCTGGCCCTCGAGGGCATTGAAGCGATGGGACGCCGCGAAGAAGCGAAAGCCGCCGCGGTCGCGGATGACGATCCCCGCCGCCTGGGAGCTGACCTCGATGATATAGGTTTCGGACATTGCGCAATCCCGTCGTTCATTCCGGGGCGTATAACCGAGCTCCATGACGAATGTTCCGTGCAGGGAGCCCCGGCTATTCCGACGTGAATGCCAACAGGAAATTGTGTGGATGTTATGTTGGCTGCGCTGCACGCCCTCACGCCGTGACGCCTTGCCGAATCAGTGCGGATCATCCGGGACGAGCGTCGCCTTGTGCAGCGATGCATCGGCTCCGCCGAGACAGTGCTGATGCCGACCGAGCAACTGATAGATCGTGCGCAGATCCCTCAGCACCTCGACGTGATGTTCACGAAACGCGCTGAGCTGATGCTCGTAGACGCCAATCCTGCGCTCGGCATGGAGGAGCCGCTGCTGCAGCTTCTTCAGCACCTGCAAGGTCAGTTTCTCGTCGACGTCCGACATGGACTTCCTCCCACCCTGTTCGCGCAACATGCCCCCACCATTTCCCCTGTGCCGGCAATTTTTTCCGGCTGGCATTTTTTGCCTTGTTGGTCGGAAACGGACTGCCATGATTGCTGTCCGTCCGGCGCGCCACTCGAAGCGCGCAATACGGCAGAGACGCGGCAACGCGCATCCAAGCAACCAGAACTTGCAAACATCGTAAAGACGCCTGCCCTGTGGACCGGACGTAGATCGCGCGAGAGTGATCGGCGCAGACGCCGCGCGAACGTGCTCGAATGAACGCGCATCGCCGGATGCCGGTTCCTATGCCGAGCGAGCGGCATATGCCGCGCATTAACGGAGGTTATTTGCGGCCGCCGACCGCGAATGTGATCAGGTCGCGATCACGCCATCACGCTGGATCGGCTGCGGCCGGCCGCCGTCGTCGATCGAGACATAGGTGAAATTGCCGTCGGTGACGAGGATCGGCTGCTCCTCTTTCCGGCGCAGCACCCAGGCTTCGAGACGCACCGTCATCGACGTCCGGCCGACGCGGACGAGATGTGCGTAGACCGAAACGAGATCGCCGACATAGACCGCCTTGCGGAAGTTCATCGCCTCGATCGCGACCGTCACCGTGCGCGACTTCGCGACCTTGGCGGCGAACACGCCGCCGCCGACGTCCATCTGGCTGAGCAGCCAGCCGCCGAAGATGTCGCCATTGGCGTTGGTGTCCGCCGGCATCGCCAGCGTGCGGATGCAGAGATCGCCGCGGGGCTCGGTCGGCGCGGCATGGGCGGTCGCTTCGGTCACGTCGGATGGTCTCCAATTGCGGGAGCGTTCAAGAAGGCGCCAAGCAGGGCCGTCAGTCCGGCCTCGCCATTTCGAACATCGCCTCCTGCATGATCTCGAAATAGTCGCCGCGACGGCCGGCGCGGACGATCGGATGCGCGAGCGCTGTCTGGTAGACACCGTCCTTGATCAGCGTCTTGTCGATATGCACGCCGACCACCTCGCCGAGCGTCAGCCAGGCCTGGGCCTTGGTGCCGTCGGCGCCCTGCAGCTGGATGATCTGCGTCACCTTGCATTCGAACGCGACGGGGCTTTCGCCGACCCGCGGCACGTTGACGAACTTGCACGGCACCGGCGTCACGCCCGCGAGCTTGAACTCGTCGACCTCGCGCGCGACATGCGCGGCGGTCGCATTCATCTGCGTCGCAAGCCCGCGCGTCACCAGGTTCCAGACGAACTCGCCGGTGTCCTGGATGTTGGCAACCGAGTCCTTCCACTGCGTCGAGGAGAAGCCGATGATCGGCGGCGTGTAGTTGAACGCATTGAAAAAGCTGTAGGGCGCAAGGTTGACGTGCCCATCAGGATCACGCGACGAGATCCAGCCGATCGGACGCGGCGCGACGATGGCGTTGAAGGGATCGTGGCGCAGGCCGTGGCCGTTCTTCGGTTCGTAGAAATGCAAGTCGCGTTCGATCACGCCGTCGTCTCCTAAGCAGCAGTCATTCCGGGGCGCCTCGCGCGACAAAAATGGCGAAGCCACTTTGATCGGAAGAGGCGAACCCGGAATCTCGAGATTCCGGGTTCGATGCTTCGCATCGCCCCGGAATGACTGCAACCTAGACCGCAGCGCCCCTGGAACCAAGCCCTGCCAGCACGAAATCGATCATCTCGTCGATCGTCGGGCCCGGCTTGGTCGCGCATTGCGCGATCATCTGCGGATGGAAGAAGCGCATCATCGCGGTCGTCGCACATTTTGCCGCCAGCGTCAGGTCGGTGACCGCGAATTCGCCGGACGCCGCGCCCTGCCCGATCACGCGGCCGATGATCTCGGTGATCAGCAGCATGTGCGCCTCGCAGACGTCCCAGCTCTCCTCCATCGCCACCGCGACCATCTCGTGCAGCTTGTTGTCGCCGACATAGCGCTCGGTGTTCATGCGATGGATCGTGCCGAGCAGCTCGCGCAGCCGCGGTGCCGCCGGACCGGGCCGCTCCGCGATCGCGATGGCGGCCGCCTCGACCTGGGCCATCAGCGTGCGGGCGACCCCCCGGTGGATCGCCTTCTTCGAGTCGAAGAACCGGTAGACATTCGCCGGGCTCATGCGGAGCTCCTTGGCGATGTCGGCGACGGTCGTCTTCTGGTAGCCGATCTGTCGAAACAGGCGCTCAGCAACGACGAGAATGCGCTCGTGCGTGTCGGATTCGATATGGTCGGAAACCAGGGTCATCATGCCTGCGATCTTGTTGATCCTTCATTCGGCGGCCTCGGCCAGAGGAAGCGAAGGCCTCGGCACGTCAACGTGCTGCGCTGCGGAATGATCCGCGTCTTTCGCTCCGCGCTCGTCCAGACTCTTGCGGAACCATAGGGCATACAATCCAGGCAAGTACAGCAGCGTCAGGAAGGTTGCAACGAACAACCCGCCCATGATGGTGATCGCCATCGGGCCCCAGAACGCCGAGCGCGACAGCGGGATCATGGCCAGGATCGCCGCCAGCGCGGTCAGCACCACGGGGCGGGCGCGGCGCACCGTGGCCTCGATGATCGCGTCCTTGCGGGTCAGGCCATGGGCGACGTCGGTCTCGATCTGATCGACCAGGATCACCGCGTTGCGCATGATCATGCCGGCGAGGGCGATCAGGCCGAGCAGCGCGACGAAGCCGAACGGCGCGTTGGCGACATTCAGTCCGAGTGACGCTCCGACGATGCCGAGCGGCGCGGTCAGGAACACCAGGATCAGCCGCGAGAAGCTCTGAAGCTGGATCATCAGCAGGGTCAGCATCACGATGACCATCAGCGGAAACAGCACGAAGATCGAGGCATTGCCCTTGGCTGATTCCTCGAACGCGCCGCCGGCCTCGATCCGGTAGGCGGGCTCGAGGTGGTTGCGGATATCCTGCAGTTTCGGCGAGATCTGGTTGGTGACATCAGGCGCCTGCACGCCATCCGCCACGTCGGCGCGCACCGTGATCGCCATGTCGCGGTTGCGCCGCCACAGGATCGGCTCCTCGTGGGAATATTCGATCTTGGCGATCTGCTGCAGCGGCACCGCCACGCCGTTCTTCGAGGTGATGGTGAGGTCGCCGACATGGGCGAGATCCAGCCGTTCGGACGGTGCCGCGCGCGCGACGACGCCGACCTTCTCGATGCCGTCACGGATGGTCGTGACCTGGACGCCGGAGATCAGCATCGCCAGCGACTGCGACACGTCCTGCGGGGTCAGGCCGAGCGCACGGGCACGATCCTGGTCGACGACCAGCTTGAGGTAAGGCGACTGCTCGTTCCAATCGAGCTGCGGATCCCTGACATTCGGGTTCTGGCGCATGACGTCACGCACCTGATGGGCGATCTCGCGCACCTTGGCCGCATCGGGACCGATGACGCGGAACTGGACGGGGAAGCCGACCGGCGGACCGAAATTGAAGCGATCGACGCGGACGCGCGCTTCGTTCAGCTCGCCGTTCGCAGCCGCGGTCTCGATCTTGGCCTTGATGCGCTCGCGCGCGGCGACGTCCTTGGCGACGATCACGATCTCGGCGAAGGCCTCGTTCGGCAGTTGCGGGTTGAGGCCGAGCCAGAAGCGCGGCGAGCCCTGCCCGACATAGGCGGTGTAGGTCTCGATGTCCTTGTCGTCCTTCAGCAGCGCCTCGGCCTCGCGCGCCGCCTTCTCGGTGACACCGAACGCGGTGCCCTCCGGCAGCCGCAACTGCAGGAACAGCTCGGGGCGTTCCGACAGCGGGAAGAACTGCTGCTGGACGTGGCCGAAGGCGACGATCGATGCCGCGAACACGCCGACCGTCGCAGCGACGGTGGTGATGCGGTGATCGACGCACCAGCGCACGATGGCGCGCAGGCCGCGATACATGCGCGTGTCGTAGACCGCGTGTTCGTCATGGCCGTGATGGGCCTTCATGTCCGGCAGCAGCTTGACGCCGATATAGGGCGTGAAGATCACCGCGACGAACCAGGACGCGACCAGCGCGATGGCGACGATCCAGAAGATGCTGCCGGCATATTCGCCGACCGCGGAATTGGCGAAGCCGATCGGCAGGAAGCCCGCGGCCGTGACCAGGGTGCCGGTCAGCATCGGGAACGCGGTGGACTCCCACGCAAACGACGCCGCGCGCATCCGGTCCCAGCCCTGCTCCATCTTCACCACCATCATCTCGACCGCGATGATGGCATCATCGACCAGAAGGCCGAGCGCAATGATGAGGGCCCCAAGCGAAATGCGGTGCAGGTTCAGCCCCATGATGTTCATGACGATGAAGACGAGCCCCAGCACCAGCGGCACCGACAGCGCCACGACGATGCCGGTGCGCCACCCGAGCGCCAGGAACGACACGAACAGCACGATCACCAGCGCCTCGACGAACGAATGCACGAACTCGCTGACGGCGTGCTCGACCACCTTGGGCTGGTCGGCAATCTGCTCGATCTCGATGCCCTGCGGCACGGCCTTCATGAAGTCGTCGGCCGCGGCGTGGACCTCCTTGCCGAGCTCCAGGATGTTGGCCTCCTTGGCCGTGACGACGCCGATGCCGAGCGCGGGCTTGCCTTCCTGCCGCACCTTGAAGCTCGGCGGATCGACGTAGCCGTGGGTGACGGTGGCGATGTCGCCGAGCCGGAACACCCGACCGTTGCTTTCGACCGGCGTCTCCGCCACCGCCTTGGCGCCATCGAGCGCGCCGGTGACGCGCAGCGGCACGCGCTGCGACGAGGTCTCGACCGTGCCGGCCGGAGTCACATTGTTCTGCTTGGCCAGCGAATCGAACAGCGCCTGCGGCGTGATGCCGAGCGTGGCGAGCTTGGCATGGCTGAACTCGACATAGATGCGCTCGTCCTGGGTGCCGTAGAGATTGACCTTGGTGACGCCGGCGACCTTCAGCAGGCGCTGGCGCAGACCTTCGGCGGTCTTCTTCAATTGCGCATAGTCGGCACCGTCGCCGGTCATCATGAACAGGATCGAATCGACGTCGGAGAACTCGTCATTGACGAACGGACCGACGATGCCCGACGGCAGCGAGGACTGCACGTCGTCGAGCTTCTTGCGGATCAGGTAGAACAGATGCGGCACCTCCTTCGGCGGCGTCGAATCGCGGAAGGTCACCTGCATCGCGGTGAAGGCCGGCTTCGAATAGGTCTGCACCTTCTCGAAATAAGGCAGCTCCTGCAGCTTCTTCTCGATGGGGTCGGCGACCTGGCTCTGCATCTCCACGGCGGTCGCGCCCGGCCACATCACCGAGACGTTGACGACCTTGACGGTGAAGAACGGATCTTCGGCGCGGCCGAGCTTCTGATAGGAGAAGAAGCCGGCGACGCCGAGCGCAATGATCAGGAACAGCACCAGCGGCGGATGATTGACCGCCCAGGCCGACAGGTTGAACCGCTTCATGGGTGCTCTCCGATGAGGACCTAGTTGCTTCGCGCTTCGGTGGCCTCAATCTCTTCGAGACGGCGCTTCGCGCCTCCTCAGGATGAGGATTTAGCTCCTCATGGTGAGGAGCGCGGCGTCGCCGCGCGTCTCGAACCATGAGGCCATCATGCCATCAGAACGTCAGCGCCGAGACCACGCGCACTCTCTGCGCGGGATCGATCTTCTGCACGCCGAGCGCCACGACCTTCTCACCCTCGTCGACGCCCGAGGTGACCAGCACGTCCTTGCTGTCATAGGCCTTCACCTTCACCGGCTTCAGCGTCACCTCGCCCTTGTCGTTGACCACATAGAGCGACGGATCGCGGCCCTCGCTGAACAGCGCCGACAGCGGCAGCCGCGCGACGCGGGTGGTGGCGGGATCGGCGAGCGTCAAGGTCGCGGTCATGCCGAGCGAGACGGCCTCGCCGGCGTCCGGCAGCGAGAATTTGGCGAGATAGGTGCGCGTGGCGGGATCGGCGGCCGGCGCGATCTCGCGCAGCTTGGCCGCATATTTCTTGTCGGCGTCCGACCACAGCGTGACGTAGGCGCTGCCGGTCTTGGCGCGTTCGAGCAGCGTCTCCGGGATCGCGACCACCGCCTCCTTCTCGGCGAAGCGCGCGACCCGGATCGCGGCCTGGCCGGCGGCAACCACCACGCCCGGCTCGATCATGCTCGCGGTGACCACGCCGCGCGCATCCGCAACCAGCGTCGCGTAGGACAGCGAGTTGCGGGTCAGTTCGACCGAGCGTTCGGCACGGTTGAGCCGTGCCCTCGCCTCGTCGGCGGACGCCCTGGCCTGGTCCATCTGGGCATCCGTGGTCCAGCCCTTGGCCCGCAGCTCCTTGGCGCGGGTCTCGGCGGCGGACGCCTGCGCCAGCACGCCGGTGGCAGCGCGGAATTCGGCTTCAGCCTGCTCGGCCTGGAGCTTCAGGTCGACCTCGTCGAGCGTGGCCAGCGGCTGGCCGACATCGACAGTCTGGCCGACCTCGACCAGGCGCTTGGCGACCTTGCCGGCGACGCGGAAGCCGATATCGGCCTCGATGCGCGGCCGGATGGTGCCGACGAAGCTGCGTTCGGGCGTCTCGGCCTCATAGTGGACCGGGGCGACCAGAACCGGCCGGACCGGCTCGGCCTTCTGGGCGACGGTTTCATTGCACCCGGCCAGGGCGACGGCCATGGTGGCCAGCGCAAGACCGGTCAACAGCTTGGAATAGCTCGCGAAAATAAGGCGGATCAACATGGCGCACCCTCGCTGCAGTTGCGAGCGAGTGTCGAATGTTGAGTGATGATTGTCAATATTCGTCAGTGATCAGGACTTCGTGAACATCTGGACACGTTGCCGCAGGTGCTCATTGGCGCGGCAGGTGGGCTCTTGGGGACTCCCGCCCCAGCCAAGGCGACGGCGGCAGCCGTCGAACCCGGAATCCCGCACTGGTCGGCACCATCCTCCTCATCTCGAGCTTCGGGTTCGGTCGGCTGATGCAGCCTGCCAACGAACGCCCGCGCGGCCGCCGCGGATCGCCCCCGCCTCGACCCCGCGGAGCGCACGTGCCCCTGCCTGGAAGCCACAACAAAGAGCCCGGTCGAGACCGGGCCCTTCGTCACCTCACTCGATGGGCGATCTCAAGCCTCTGCAATCGTCAGCCGATTGTGCGGTCGCTATTCCGCCGGCGCCTGGCCTGCGAATTCGACCTTGCTCTCATGGCCGCCGAAGAACACCAGCAGCCCGGCGATCAGCGGCAGCACCGACAATGCGAGCAGGCCATGGGTGGTGGAGCCGGTGGTGTCCTTGATCCAGCCGACCAGATAGGGGCCGCCGAAACCGGCGAGATTGCCGATCGAATTGATCAGCGCGATGGCGCCGGCGGCGGCCGTGCCCGACAGCCACGCCGTGGGCAAGGTCCAGAACACGCCGAACACGCAGAACACGCCGATCGCGGCAACCGTCAGCGCGACCATGGTGAGCGTGGGATCGCCGATCATGCTCGAGGCGGCCAGCGCCACCGCGATCAGGATCAGTGGCGCACCGACGTGCACGACGCGCTCGCGCGTCGCATCCGAATGCCGCGCCCACAGGATCATCGCCACGGTGCCGAACGCATAGGGAATCGCGGTGACGAAGCCGGTCTGCACATTGGTCAGTCCGAACGCCTTGACGATCTGCGGCAGCCAGAACTGCATGCCGTAGAGCGCGCCGACGAAGCCGAAATAGATCAGGCTGAGCACGATCACCTTGGGCGACGACAGCGCCTCGCCGAGCGTCATGTGTCCGGCGGCCTGCTTCGCCGCCGTCTCGGCCTCGAGCCTTGCCGCGAGCCAGGCCTTCTGCTCCGCCGACAGCCAGGTTGCATGTTCGGGCCGGTCGGTCAGGTAGAACCAGGTGACCACGCCGAGGATGACCGAGGGGATGCCCTCGATGATGAACAGCCACTGCCAGCCCTGCAGTCCCATCAAGCCGTGCAGGCCGAGCAGCAGGCCCGACACAGGCGCGCCGATCACGGTCGAAATCGGCACGGCAACCGCGAAGGCGGCGAGGAAGCGCGCGCGATACTGCGCGGGATACCAGTAAGTGAGATAGAGGATGATGCCCGGGAAGAATCCGGCCTCGGCGACGCCGAGCAGGAAGCGCAGCGTGTAGAAGCTCCACGGGCCCGAGACCAGCGCCATCAGCGCCGAGATGATGCCCCAGGTCACCATGATGCGCGCGATCCAGCGGCTGGCGCCGAACTTCTCCAGCGCCAGATTGCTCGGCACCTCGAAGATGAAATAGCCAATGAAGAAGATGCCGGCGCCCCAGGCGAACACCAGCGGCGAGAACTTCAGCTCGGCGTTCATGGTCAGCGCGGCGAAGCCGAGATTGACGCGATCCAGATACGAGAAGAAATAGGCCAGCACCAGGAAGGGAATCAGCCGCCAGGAGATGGCGCGGATGGTCGCGGCCTCGATGTCGGAGCGGCCAGGCGCGGCCGGGGTGGTGGCGGACGGACTCATCGGTCTCCTCCCGGGAGCATTGCAGACATTGGTAGTTGATGGGCGGTGTTGAGCATCGGTCGTGGCAAGTCAATCGGAAAACCTGAAACCCCACAGCCCGTCGGCGCATCGCGGGGGCGCGGCACGCGCATGACGCTCTCGTCACCCGGGATGCTCGCCCGCGCTGACAGGCGCCGCCGCGCAGCACGAGCGCTCGCGACGGCGCTGATCGTGATCGCGCTCGGGCTCGGCCTGCGTTTCCACGGTCCCGGCCTCGGCCTTCCCGCCTTGATCGTCAAGTATGGCGGCTCCGTGCTCTGGGCGACGATGGTCTATATGCTGCTCGTCGCGCTGCTGCCGCGAATGGCGGTGGGGCAGATCGCCGGCCTCGCGCTCGCCATCGCCGCCATCGTCGAAGCCTTCAGGCTGATCCACACGCCCTGGCTCGACAGCTTTCGCCTGACGCTGGCGGGCGCGCTGCTGCTCGGCCGCATCTTCTCACTGTGGAACATTGCCGCCTATGTGGTCGGCATCCTCATCGGCGTCTGGATCGACCGGATCGCGATGCGGCCTGCTTCGGCATAGGTTTGCCGACGGCAAGCTGCGACATCGCGCGAGAGCTCAGCTCGGCGCGGTACCGATGCGGCTGAAGAAGGCGTCCAGCTCCTCGGCCAAAACGGCAGGCTGCTCTTCCGGAATGTAGTGGCCGCACGAGGAGATGGTGATGCCCTCCACTTGATCAGCGACCTCCCTGAGCGGCGCGGCCATGTCCACGATCGATCCCTGGTCGGCGCCAACGGCCAGCACCGGCGGCTTCAGCCTGCCCCTGGCTTTCAGTTCGCGGTTCTGAAGCGCTGACAGTGCGGCGGCACGATAATAGGCGAGCCCGGCGCGCAAGCCGCCGGCCTTGGTCAGCACGCGGGCATATTCGTCGAGATCGCATTCGGAGAACGCTTCTGGACTGGCCCCCTTCCGCCGCAGGAACCAGGCGAGATAGTCGCGTTCGCGGCCATGGATCAGCATCTCCGGGAGATCCGCGACGGCGTGGAACGCGAAGTGCCAGGTGCGCCACGCGCGGTCTGGCGCGAACGGCAACGCCTCGGGCAAGGTGACGCCGGGAATTCCTGCATCGAGCAGGGCCAGGCTGCGCACCTCGGCTTCGAACAAGGCCGCATAGGGATAGGCCACCCACGCGCCGATATCATGGGCCACCAGATGATAGCGGGTGAGACCGAGCTGCTGCAGCAGGCGGTGCACCGCCGTGGCCAGGGCCTGCGTGTCATAGCCTTCGGCTGGCCGATCCGAGTCCCCCTGTCCTGGGAGATCCGGCGCAATGACCCGATAGCGCGACCCGAGCAGCGGCATGACCTTGCGCCAGGCAAACCAGCTTTCGGGGAAGCCTGCGAGCAGCACCACCACCTCGCCATCCGGCGGTCCACCGCTGACATAGTGCAGCCTGACACCGTCGACGGTCTCGAACCAGTGGGTGAATCCAGCCAACGAAGGCTCGGCGCGACAGAACGGCTCAGCCGCGACCAGGCGCGACGGACTTTTGGCAGCGATGGCGTTCATCAACTCGGGCACGGATCACTCTCCTTTATAGAACAAATGTTTCCTAATTTGGCACGGCATCACGCGAACAAGGCCGCGGCCTGACTTGCGACGCTCATCATCTCGTTCTTCGCACGTCCCGTCTTGCCGACCACCCGCAGCCCCTGGATTACGCAGAAAAGAGCGCCGGCCACGGCTTCCGCGTCGAGATTCGGCCGGATCGATCCGTCGGATTGTCCGAGGTCGATCAGATCGCGCAACAGGCTTTCAACCCGCCGCAACGCCCCGCGGACCTTGGCAGCGGCCTCCGCATCCAAGGTGGCGAGCTCCGCCGCGCTGGTGACGACCAGGCAGCCGCGCCGGCCTTCGCTGTCGCTGGCGGCTTCCGCATAGAACTGCAGCAAGGCCTCCAGCTTGTCGCGGCCGCTGTGCTGCGCATCCAGACGCTCGCGCACCTGCTGGTCGCGGCGCGCGATGTAATGATCCAACGTCGCCAGGAAGATCGCGCGCTTGTCCGCAAAGGCCTTGTACAGGCTGCCAGTGGCGAGCTTCATGGCGGCGCGCAACTCGGCCAGCGACGCGGCGTGGTAGCCGCGCTCGCTGAAGACCACCAGGGCCCTGTTCAGGGCGGTGTCCATATCGAACTCGCGCGGCCGACCAGGGCCGCGGCGCTCGGACGAATTCGTTTGTGACCGCGTCATTCCTCCTTTTAGGAAACATTCGTTTCCAAATCAAGAGCTCGAACGATTCTCCGGCGGAAAGGTCAGTCTCCAAGTTGAAACCGCTGGAACCGGTGCAATTCGTCCTCGATCTCCCGCTTCAGCGCCTTGCGCAGCTCGCCACGCGCGGCCTTGCCCGGGCCGACCCAGCTCCATTTCTGCATCAGGAGCTTGCCGTTCTGGCGGTCGGTCTTGAGGTCGAGCGCGGCGACGATCTCGTCGCCGACCAGGACGGGCAGCGCGAAATAGCCGAACAGGCGCTTGTCCTTCGGGACATAGGCCTCGAAGCGATGATCGTAGTCGAAGATCGCCTGCGTCCGCTTGCGCTGGATGATCAGCGGATCGAACGGCGACAGGATGTGCACGCGCGCCGGATCGATTTCAACCGGCTCGTCCAACGCTGCTGGCGTCGCCCAGTGCTCCTGCTTGCCGGCGCCCTCCAGCGCCACCGGCACAAGCGTGCCGCGCCTGACCCTGGCATCGATCACCCGGCGCACCGCGGCCTTGCTGGGGGCATTGAGATGGCAGAGCGAATCGAGGCTGACGACGCCTTGCGCGCGCAGGCCGCGGTCGAGCAGATAGGCTGCGATCTCGCGATCGTTGGCGCCCTTCGGCAGCCGTTCCCAGCCGAAATGCCGGGTGGTGAGGTCGTAGGTCTTGAGCATGCCGTCGCGGCCCGACACCGTCAGCACGCCCTCGTAGAAGCCGAGCTGCAGCGCGCGCTTCGACGGCTTGCGGCTGGCCCAGGCGTGGTCCTTCTCGCGCAGCACGTCGTCGTCGATGTCGCGGATCGTCAGCGCGCCGCCTTGGCGGATCAGCCGCATGACCTTGCGCGTATCCTCCGGCTTCACGGTGGTGAGCCAGCGATGGCCCTCGCGGCGGTGGCGGCGCATCGCCGGAACGAAGTAGCGGAAGTCCTGCACCGGAATATAGGACAGCGCGTGGGTCCAATATTCGAACACGGTCTTGTCCGCGCTCTGCGCCTGCCTGAGATCGGCGCGGCGATAGGCGGGAATGCGGCTGAACAGGATGTGGTGGTGGCAGCGCTCGATGACGTTGATGGTGTCGATCTGCACATAGCCGAGATGGGCGATCGCGGCGGCGACCGCCTCGGGGCCCGCGCCGAACGGCGCGTCGGCATCGAGGCGCTGCGCGCGCAGCCAGATGCGGCGCGCCTGCGGCTTGGAGAGCGGGATGGGCGTGGAAACGGCGGGCATGCCGCGCAATGGTGCGAGATTCGCCCCCGCTCCCGCAACGGCGAATCAGGCCGACGGGAACCCCTTGCGGAACCTCAAGGCTTGGACTTGTCCGGAATGCTGCCGGTGGCGATCTCGGCCTTGCAGCTGGCGCGGCCGGGATCGGGCGCACGGCATTTGTAGATGCGGCCGGTCAGGCGGTCGACCAGCCAGGCCGTATCCTCGGAGGGACTTTCCAGGCCGACATAGCGGTTGCCGACGGCCGTGAACAGCGTCGACAGCAGGATCGATGCGGCAATGATCCCTGCTCCAATCAGCGTCGACATGGAACCGGATGATCCCGCCTGATCCTGGCTGCTCGCCCGATGGGACTGATAGTCGCGCCTGTGCGATGGGTTGAACACGGCTCTGCTTTTCTGTTCGCGTTTCTTGACTACGAATCCACTCGCCGTTCGCGTCCCTTAGGTTTGCGATTTTTTCCTGGCGAGCGCTATCCGGTAGAACCGCATCTGGCCGATTTGTTGTTCGCGGACCGGCCAGCTGCCGATCGCTTTGCGGCAGCGCGCGGCGCGTCCCGCGGACCGCTCGCTTCGCCCCTCGAGGGCCGCCCGGCCCGACAACGTGACGTCGATCACATTGGACGCTTTGAACCCGTTCTATCGTTCACGCATCCAATGGCCATAGGGCATGACGACCCGAGGATAACGACGATGACCCCATATTTTGGACGTTTTGCAGTTCAGGCGGCGGCGTTCTCCGCGATGCTGGCGATCGGCGCAGGCACCGCTTTCGCCGGCGAGGCCGTGTCGGCCGACAAGATCCTCAACGCGCTGAAGCCGAAGGCCGTGACGCGCGGCATCTCGGTCGGACCGCAGGCAACCCCGCAGGTCGACACGGCGACGCAGGCGAAGCAAGCGGCCTTCATCGACAGCATGCGCAACCGCAAGACCCGCTCGCTGTCGCTCGGCGAGCGCGAGCAGATCGCCGAGATCGCGGCGACCAAGCCCAAGATCGATCTCGAGATCCAGTTCGACTACAATTCGGCCGACATCAGCAAGGCCTCGATGCCGGCCGTGCAGGAGCTCGGCAAGGCGCTGTCCGATCCGAACCTGAAGGGCTCGACCTTCGTGGTCGCCGGCCATACCGACGGCATCGGCAGCGACGGCTTCAACCAGGATCTCTCGGAGCGCCGCGCCGACACCATCAAGCGCTATCTGGTCGAGAAGTTCGCCCTCCCCGGCCAGGACCTCGTCACGGTCGGCTACGGCAAGACCAAGCTCAAGGACGCGGCCAACCCGGCCGATCCGCTCAACCGGCGGGTCCAGGTCGTCAACATGGACACCAAAACCGCGGCGAAGTGAGCGCTCCGCCGCGCATCGCCCCGCCTGCTTACGGTCCCTGGCGGGCGGGGCGCTTTTTGTCCGCGTTCAGATCCAGCTCTGGAACAGCATCAGCCGGGTGAAAGTCTGCATCGTCGTGCCGATGAAGGCGGCGCTGATCGGCAGCATCGCGACGAAGCCCAGGATCGCGACGGCGACATAGCTCACCAGCACCCAGCGCGGCCAGCGTCGCAGCGCATGGACGAGCGCGAGGCTCGCCAGCGTCGCCGACGGCAGGTAGTAGTAGATGAAGCTCAGCGCGCGCGGCAGCAGCGCCCAGGGCAGATAGCAGCCGAGATAGAACGCCAGGATCAGGAACGCCGTCGCGCTGCGCGTCGCGATGAAATCCCGGGCGCAGATCGCGAGCGCGGCCAGCGCCGGCCACAGCACCAGCGGATTGCCGAGCAGCACCACCGCGGCGATGTCGGTGTCACCATTCTTGTCGAACAGGAACCAGACCGGACGGACCAGCAGCGGCCAGGTCGGCCACGCGCTCATATAGGTGTGGCCGGCGATCGCCGTGGTGACGCTGTCGGCGAAGATGCGCCGCTGCGCCTCGACGATGCCCATGACGGACAGGCCGTGCAGCGGGACGAAGGTCGCGAGATAGCAGACAGTGGGCATCGCGACGAGGCCCAGCACGATCTGCAGCCAGCTCAGTTGCGGCCATTGCTCGGGCCGATACCAGTCGGTCGGCTCGCCATCGCCGAACGAGGTCTGCCAATGCTGCAACAGCTTGATGAGACCGACGATGAGAAGCGCCGTCAAGAGCGGAAACAGCCCGCTCCATTTGCAGGCGATCGCAAGGCCGAACAGCGCCCCCGCCAGCGCGAACACGACCTGCGGCCGGCGCAGCCTGAACGAAAACAGGAACGCCGCGATCCCGAGCAGGCTGAAGGCGAGCGCGCCGATGTCGAGCATCGCGATGCGCGCCTGGACGAACAGCATCTGGTTGAAGGCCGCGAGCAGCGCCGCCGCGATGGCGGGCCATTGCGCCGCGAACAGCGCCAGGCCGCACAGATAGATCGCGGCGACGGCGAGCCCGCCGAGCACGGTACCGGGATAGCGCCATGCAAAGGCATTGTCGCCGAACGTCCTGATCGACAGCGCGATCAGCTCCTTGGCGAGCGGCGGATGCATCGGGTTGAGCTGCGGCGTCGCCGGCCCCAGTCCCAGCATCTGCCGCGCCGCCGGCACGTAATGCACCTCGTCGAAGACGAATTTCGGCGGCGAGGCGAGCCCGATCATCAGCACGACGTGCGCGATCGCGAAGATCAGCAACGCCGTCATCACGCCGCGGCGGACCGACAGAGCGCCATCCTGCGCAACCTCGCCGTCATCTTCGTCGTCATCCCGGCGAGCAGCAGATACCTTCATGGGCCTCCGCGTTGAACTGATCCCACGGTGACGGCAACTAACCACCGAACGGTCATCGAGGCAAACTTGTGCCCATTTTACAACAACCCCGCACGCCGTCTTCGGCTAGATTGAGCAGGGAACGACCTTCGGTGTGGATATGAGCCTGCGTCGCCGAACCTGTGTCGCTGCGATCTCGGCCGCCGCTCTGCTGGGCGTCGCGGGCGGCGCGAGCGCCGACGGCCGCATCGGCGAAGCCGTGCTGGTGCAGAAGGACGTGCTGCGCGTTGCAGGCGCGTCGAGCAGCCCGATCAATGTCGGCGACGGCGTCGTACGCAACGAGACCGTGCGCACCGGCAATGACAGCGCCGCGCGGCTCGTCATGATCGACAGCACCAATCTCTCGCTCGGCGCCAACGCCACCCTGACGCTCGACCGGACCGTGTTCAACGACGAGACCAGCTATCGCGACATCGCGATCCGGCTCGGCACCGGCGCGTTCCGCTTCGTCACCGGCCATTCCGAGAAGACCGCCTACAAGATCAACACGCCACTCGCGACCATCGGCGTGCGCGGCACCATCCTCGACATCCGCTCGCAGCGCGGCCAGACCATGGTTGTGCTGCAGGAAGGCGCGTCGCGGGTCTGCACCCTCACCTTCCAATGCCTCGAGCTGACCCAGCCCGGCGACACGGCCATCATCACCGCAACCGGCAACGGCAGGAGCACGATCAAGAAGACCAGCAATCCGTCCTGGAGCTTTGCGGCGAGCTGCGCGTCGACATCGGGCCTCTGCACGGTCACCGATCTCGCCAGCAATGCGCCGCCGCAGGATTTCACCGGCATCCTGTGCGGACGATGACGATGAGAACACGCCGCGGTCAGCTTGCTCTCCTGATGACGGCCATCGCCGGCGGGCTGCTCGCGCTCGCCCTGCAAGCCGCGCCGGCCGCCGCGCAGAGCACTTGCGGGGTGGACAACTTCGCGGCGGCGCCGTGCCCGACCCCGTCGCCGTCTCCGACCTCCTCGCCCACCGCGACGCCGACGCCGTCGGCCACGCCGACATCGACCGCCAGTCCGACGCCGACGCCCTCGCCCTCGAGCACGCCGACCCCGTCGCCGTCGCCCACCGGCGCGGGAAACAGCGCCAACGCGATCAACAGCCTCGCCGACCAGCGCTTCAACCAGATGATCACCAACCGCGTGCTCGGGCTGGTGCTGCTCGGCGTCAATGAGCAGGTCAACTGCAGCGACTGCGTCAGCGCGTTCGGCTCGGCCGGCTCGTTCTCGGCGGGCATCCATGGCCGCAAGCAGCTCACCAGCAATCTGGCGCTGCTCGCCGGCCTCGCCTACACGCACTACGACGAGAACGGCTATCACGTGACGTCTGCGCCGATCGGCGCCTTTGCACTGCGCTACGACTTCGCCGACTGGGGCTCGTCGCGGCCGTTCTTCGACGTCGGCACGATCCTGACGCCCTATGAACGCGTGCGCTACGGCCGCAGCTATGCGACGAGCCTCGGCAACGTCACGGTGGACGGCACCACCACGGCATCGAACTACGCGGTCTATGGCCGCGCCGGCTGGATCAGCCGGTTCTCGCCGCGCGACGAGCTCGCGGCCTCGGTCGAGCTGTGGCAATTGTGGCAGCACGTCGCCGGCTATCGCGATCCCACGGTGGCCTTCAACCCGTTCGACGCGACGATCGCCGGCGGCACCGACCGCACCAGCCTGGTCAAGGTCGGCGGCCAGTGGACCCACCTGTTCGGCACGAGCATCGAGGCCAACATCAATGGTGGCTACGTCCAGTCGTTCGCGACCAGCTCCGGCATCGTCGCGACCGTCACCGGCAACGGCACGGTGACGCCGACCATGGGCAACCAGGGCTGGTTCGAATATGGCGGCCGGCTCGGCTTCCGCCTGCCGCAGGGCTGGATCGCCGACCTGTTCGTCAACGGCACGCTCGGCCCGCAGCCGGTCGGCAACACCATCCACGGCGGCATCGGCCTGCGCGTCCATTATTAGCGGGCCGCCCCGGCGCAGCGGATCACCCTGCTCCGCCAAATTTTCATGATCGGCCTGCGCCCGCGTCGCCTTGACCCGCGCCCGGCGGCGGACCTATTGAATGATGATCGTCATTTCAATGCAACGGCTCGCCAGGCGCGCGGAGATCCGATGGACGTTTCCACCCAGGCAACCAGCGAGGCCCGGCGTAGCGGCACGGCAGCTCCGGAGGCGCCAGCGCCGCTTGTCACGCCGGCCCCGGCTCCGTCGCGCGCCAAGGCCGCGTCGGTCCGCACGGCATTGCTCTCCGGCCCGGTGCTGCCGGCGCTGTTCCGCTTGGCGTTGCCGACGATGACGGTGCTGGTGGCGCAGACCGCGGTCAACGTCGCCGAGGCCTACTACGTCGGCTTCCTCGGCACTGATGCGCTGGCCGGCGTCGCGCTGGTGTTCCCGATCTTCATGCTGATGACGATGATGTCCAATGGCGGCATCGGCAGCGGCGTCTCCTCGGCGGTGGCGCGCGCCGTCGGCGCCGGGCACAACGCCGATGCCGATGCCATCGCGTTCCATGCGATCGTGCTGGCGGTGATCGCCGGCGGCCTGTTCACGCTCGCGACCGCCCTGCTCGGCCCGGCCCTGTACCATGCGCTCGGCGGACGCGCAGGCGCGCTGGAGGCCGCGCTGCGCTACTCCAACTATCTGTTCGCCGGCGCCATCCCGGTGTGGATCGTCAACCTGCAGGCGGCGGCGCTGCGCGGCGCCGGCAATGTGCGGGTGCCGGCGCTGGTCACCCTGGTCGGCGCGCTGGTCATGATCCCCGCCTCGCCGCTGCTGATCTTCGGCCTCGGTCCGCTGCCGGGGCTCGGCATCGCCGGCGCGGGCATCGCCTTCGGCCTGTACTACTGCGGCGCCATGCTGGTGCTGGTGCGCACCATGGCCTCCGGCCGCTCCAGCCTGCATGTGCGCGTTGGGCGCCTGCAGGCCCGGCTGTTCGCCGACATCCTGAGGGTCGGGCTGCCGACCGCGCTGAACGCGGTCATGGTCAATCTCACCGTCATCCTGGTGACCGCGCTCGCCGGCCGCTTCGGCACCTCGGAGCTCGCCGCCTACGGCATCGCCTCGCGGCTCGACTACATCATGATCCCGATCCTGTTCGGACTGTGCACGGCCACCCTGACCATGGTCGGCATCAATGTGGGCGCCGGACAGCGCGGCCGTGCGCGCCGCATCGCCTGGATCAGTGCCCTGGCGGGCGCAACGCTGGTCGGGACCATCGGCGTGATCGTGGCGCTGCATCCGCCGCTCTGGCTCGGCCTGTTCAGCCGCGACGCCGAGGTTGTGCGCGAGGGCGCGACCTATCTGCGCACCGTAGCGCCGGCCTACGCCGCGCTCGGCTTCGGCTTCGTGCTGGCTTTTGCCGGCCAAGGCGCGGGGCACGTGCTGTGGCCGTTCGTCGGCTCCGCCCTGCGCGTGCTGATCGCGGCGGGCGGCGGCTATGCCGCCATCGTCATGCTCGGCGGCGGCATGGCCTCGCTCGCCGCAATGGTCACGCTGTCGCTCGTCGCCTACGCACTCGTTTGCAGCCTCGTTCTCTCGCCCCGGATCTGGCGCTCGCGCGCTTAGCGGACACTAACCGGCAAGAGCAATTCAAACGACATGCAACTCACAAGCGGCCACCGCCGAATACAAGCAATTCGCGCGGCTACTACCAGTGAGTGGTGCGAACGAGCACCTCTCGATGATCCGGCAAATACACTGATAACCTTCGGCTTCCGCAACGACGTCGCAGGGTTCCTTTACGGAACCGGATTCAGCATGCGGTAATGTCTGGCCGCCACTTCCTTGCAGCACGGGCTCGCATCCGCCGGCGTCGAGCCTCGGACAGCCATCAGCAGGAAGCGTTGCACATGACCGTATCGATTTCGTCGAAGACACTTCGCGATCTGGCATGGAGATTTGGCCGCGCGAAGGACGGCCAGATCAGCATGATCTTCGCCATCACCATCATCCCCATCCTGGTGTCGGTCGGCGCCGCCGTCGATTTCGCCAAGTCCAGCGACACCAAGGCGCAACTCCAGAAGTCGGTCGATGCCGCGGTCCTCGCCGGCGTGACCCAGGCCAGCGCGCAGCAGGTCTCGACCGCGAGCGCGGTGTTCTCGGGCAGCTTCAAGGGCCGGTTCGGCAGCGGCACATCGGCGACCTTCACGCCCAACGGCGACGGCTCGCTGTCGGGCACCGCGACGACCACGGTGAAGACCTCGTTCCTCAACGTCATGGGCACGACGTCGCTCGGCGTGACGGCGTCCGCTACGGCGAAAGCCGGTGCGCAGGCCAGGTCGCCGGTCTGCATCCTGCTGGTCAGCACCATCAACGCGCAATCGTTGCTGGTGAATTCCGGCGCCCAGCTCAATGCGCCGAGCTGCGAGGTTCACGTGCTGTCGACGCAGAGCCCGGCGGCGATGTTCAACGCCACGCTCAACGTCAAGCGCATCTGCATCAAGGGCACCAACATCACCAAGAACGGCGGCGTCACGCCGCCGGCCGAGACCGGCTGCGCGGCGATCGCCGATCCCTTCGCCGGCAAGCTGCCCGCCGTCACGGTGGGCGCGTGCACCACCAACAACAAGGTCTACGATCCCGGCTCGGTCACGCTCAGCCCCGGCGTGTATTGCGGCGCGACCAATTTCAACGGCTCCGGCACGCTGACGCTCAATCCCGGCCTCTACATCATCAAGGGCGGCGCGATGACCTTCAACTCGGGGTGGACGGTGACGGGCAGCGGCGTCACCTTCTACCTCGTCGACCAGAACGCGACGCTCACCTTCAACGGCAACGTCAATGCGACGCTGTCGGCGCCGACCAGCGGCACCTACGCCAACATCCTGATGTACGAGCCGTCAGGCCTGTCGACGACGAACCTGCCGATCAACGGCACCAGCAGCTCGTCCTACACCGGCCTGATGTACCTGCCGAGCCGCAACGTCACCATCAACTCGGTCTCGACCATGAGCAGCAACAGCGTCACGATGGTGTTCAACACGCTGATCCTCAACCAGACCAACTGGGCGATCGCGCCCGGCGCGCTGTCGATGTCGGCGACCAGCGGCCAGGCCGGCACGGCGTTTTTGTCGAAGTAGCTTGCTGCATATGAGGCACGCTCCAGCCGCAATGACGGTGCGCCCCCTCTCCCCGTTCTTCACGGGGAGAGGGTTGGGGTGAGCGGCAGCCGCACGAGCGGTTTGAGTCGATAGCCTCCACCCGTCTCACCTGAATCACAGAGGTTCGGATCACATCACGAACGTCCTCACGCCAAGAAAGAACGGACCTAACAACTAAGACTTCTTGTGTGGCTGCCCCTCACCCCGACCCTCTCCCCGTAAGAACGGGGAGAGGGAGCGCACCAGTCGTTGTTCTTGCAGCGTTGTTCTTGCAGCGTCGCTCCTGCAACATCGCTCAAGCGGATCGGTTTCCCGGCGATTCTAAAGCACACCGCTGAACCTGCTCTGCTCTCCTTGAGGCCGACGCCTCCCCCGCGCGTCCACCGCCCGCGGCAAGATCCCACGTCATCACGCCTCTCACACCTTTGTCACCCACTCTCCCTTGACACCCAGCGCGACTTGAGATGATGTTATGTTATAACATAACGATTGAGGCCGCATGCCCGTTCGCCGGCACCGACCCCTTCCCCTGAAGAGGCTGTTCGATCTCGATGCGCAAACTCCCCGTCACGGTCTTGTCCGGCTTCCTCGGGGCTGGGAAGACCACTTTGCTGAACCACGTCCTGAACAACCGCCAGGGTCTGAAGGTGGCGGTGATCGTCAACGACATGAGCGAGGTGAACATCGATGCGGACCTCGTTCGCGATGGCGGTGCCAATCTGTCACGGACGGATGAGCAACTGGTCGAGATGACCAATGGCTGCATCTGCTGCACCCTGCGCGACGACCTGCTGAAGGAAGTCCGCACGCTGGCCGAGAGCGGTCGTTTCGACTATCTCGTGATCGAGGCCACCGGCATTTCAGAGCCGCTGCCGGTGGCGGCGACCTTCGACTTCCGCGACGAGCATGGCATGAGCCTGTCGGATGTCGCGCGCCTCGACACGATGGTGACGGTGGTCGACGCGGTCAACCTGCTCAAGGACTATTCGTCGTCCGACTTCCTGACTGACCGCGGCGACCAGTTCGACGGCGACCGGCGCGCGCTGGTCGATCTGCTGGTCGAGCAGATCGAGTTCGCCGACGTGATCGTGCTCAACAAGGTCGACGATGCCAGCAGCGATCAGCGCAACGCCGCGCGCAAGATCATTCGCGCGCTCAATCCGGACGCCGACATCATCGAGACCAGCCAGGGCCGTGTGCCACTGGAGCGCGTGCTTGCGACCGGGCGCTTCGACTTCGACCGCGCCCAGCAGCACCCGCTCTGGTACAGCGAGCTCTACGGCTTCGCCGACCATGCGCCGGAGACCGAGGCCTATGGCGTGACGAGCTTCGTCTACCGCGCCCGCCGGCCGTTCATTCCGGCCCGCTTCGACCGGTTCCTGCGCGAATCCTGGCCGGGCGTGATCCGCGCCAAGGGCCATTTCTGGCTGGCGACCCGGCCGCAATGGCTCGGAGAGATCAGCCAGGCCGGCGCCATCGTCCGCACCAGCGCGCTCGGCTTCTGGTGGGCTGCGGTGCCGCAGAAATTGTGGCCCGAGGACCTCGACTGGCGCACGCGCATGCTCGGGCGCTGGGACGAGGTCTATGGCGACCGCCGCCAGGAGATCGTGTTCATCGGCAGCAACATGGATGAGGCGGGCCTGAGCGCGCGGCTCGACGCCTGCCTGCTGCCGGGGAAGCCTGCGATGGATGTCGCCGCATGGGCGCGGCTGTCGGATCCGTTTCCGGTCTGGCGCCGCGCCGACGAGGCGGCCTGATCGGCATTCATCCGAACTGCGGCTCGAGACAACGAACCGCGAGACACACGCGCGACAGTCGCCCCTGCTTCGCGTGTGAGAGGGAGGGCGGTATAGCCACTCCCTGCCCGGCGGAGCCGTCGCGAGACGGCTCCGCCATTTCCTTGATGGCTACGGCTTCGACTCGGCGGGATCGCGGTGCACCGGATCGATCCACAGCACCGTCTCCGGCTTCTCGACCGGCTCGATGTCGATGTTGATCGCGACCGCCTCGCCGTCGCTGCGCACCAGCACGCATTCCAGCACTTCGTCCGGGCTGGCGTTGATCTCCTGGTGCGGCACATAGGGCGGCACGAAGATGAAGTCGCCGGGGCCGGCCTCCGCGGTGAATTGCAGCCGATCGCCCCAGCGCATCCGCGCCTTGCCCTTGACGACGTAGATCACGCTTTCGAGATGGCCGTGATGATGCGCGCCGGTCTTGGCGTCCGGCCGGATCGTGACGGTGCCGGCCCACAATTTCTGCGCGCCGACGCGCGCGAAGTTGATCGCGGCCTTGCGGTCCATGCCCGGTGTCGACGGCACGTTGCCATCGAGCTGATGACCCGGAATGACGCGGACGCCGTCGTGCTTCCAGCGCTCGTCGCCGTGATCGTGGGAATGGCCGTGCGCGTGATCGTGAGAGCCTGACATGATTTTCTTCTTCTCGGATTCTTGTGTTCGGAGGAACCGGCGCGATTGTAGTCGAAATGCCGCATCGGCGCCATTGCGGTTCCACGCGAACCTTTTCGCAACGCCCGCGTTGAGTCCGCACAGTTCACACACACAATGGAGAGACATCATGGGTGCGACCATGGACAAGATCAAAGGTGCGACCAACGAGGCGATCGGCAAGGCCAAGCAGGGCATCGGCGAAGCCACCGGCAACGACCGTCTGCAGGGCGAAGGCGCGATCCAGGAAGTGAAGGGCAAGGGCCAGCAGGCGCTGGGCGATGCCAAGCAGGCGACCAAGGACGCGGTGAACACCGCCGCCGGCGCTGCGAACAAGAACCTCTGAGCAGGATCGGCGCGGTCGCTGAGGTCGCGCGATGACGATCTCCAGAAACTAACAAGACCGGCCCCTCGCGGGCCGGTCTTCGCGCCGTTGTTAGTTGACGACGAATAGCAACTATCGGCGTCCCAACCGGCGCCTATGAATGCGCCCTCTCCCCTTGTGGGAGAGGGCATGCAGGACAGTCCCCACAAGCTTCGTCGGGTGAGGGGTATCTCTCCCCGAGCATCGCTCGCCGAAGGATACCCCTCACCCTATAGCGTTCGCGGATGGGCCGGTGATGTCCTCTCCCACCCTGGCGAAGCTCCGCTTCGCCTTGGGGGAGAGGACGCTGTATCGCACAGCACGCTTGCTGACCGAACCGCCCTCACTCTCCCAGACCTACTTCACGCCCAGCAGCTCGACGTCGAACATCAAGGTCGCGTTCGGCGGAATCACGCCGCCGGCACCGCGTGCGCCATAGCCGAGCTCGGGCGGAATGATCAGCGTGCGCTTGCCGCCGACCTTCATGGTCGCGACGCCCTCGTCCCAGCCGGCGATCACGCGCTTCATGCCGATCGGGAATTCGAACGGCTCGTTGCGATCCACCGACGAGTCGAATTTCTTGCCCTTCTGACCGTTCTCGTAGAGCCAGCCCGTATAATGCATCACGCAGGTCTGACCGCGCGTCGGCGTCGCGCCGGTGCCTTCCTTGGTGTCGATGATCTGCAGTCCGGAGGGAGTGGTCATGGTCTTTCCTGTCGGTTGGGCGGAACTGGTCTGGGCCGCGACCGCGCGGGAGCCCAGCACGACACCGGCCGCGGCCGATGCCGCCATCATCAGCGCAACTCTTCTGTTCATCGGACGCCGCATGCTCCAGACCGCCTCTGCTCGTTCACGGGAGCTGCGGTTTAGCCCAAGCGGGAGCGGCTGACCAGCCCGGCATCTGCTTCCGAAAAAAATAATCCTATTGCCAATAATCGGAAATCATGATTATCTCCGCGCATCCCGCCTCACCGCAGAGGGGCGTAGCGCGCGATCGTCACGACACGCGAGGCGGGGTGCGATGGCCGCGAGAGATCGCAGCATTCTCTTCGACGAGGATGCGGACGAACGATATCTTGCGGACGTGAAGTCGCAGCGTCCTGACACCCCGACGCTGGTGTCACCCGCGCGATGCGCAAGCATCGTCGCGGCATGGTGGCCAACAAGCCCGGCGCACCAGGGAGACTGCGTATAAGCGTGAAGACCGTCGCGCAGGGAATGCCGGAGTGTTCGGCTTTGCCTGTGGTACCTGCCGCCTGCATTTTTTTCGCAGGCGGGCCATGGGTGAGGCCTTCACCCGGCATTCCCTGCGCCCTCCGCACTTTCAAGAGGGCCACATGGATCGCAGCACTCGGGCATCACATGCCGCGAGGCCGCGCTGCCGTGTCCCGGCCCTGTCATCAGCTGTTTGAGTCGTAAATCCGCCAAACCCACCGCTGTCGTCCCGGACAAGCCGTGACGCGCGCCAGCGCGTCGCGGCGCCGATCCGGGACCCATACGCCGCGGCGGACGTGATGGGCACAATGCCAATGACCAGTCTGCCTCAAACCCCTCCCTGGTGGTATGGGTCCCGGCGCCGCGTGCGCAATTGCGCACCAGGCCGGGACGACAATGGAGTTTGTCGCGGCAGTCAAAGCCATTTCCAGTGCATGAGACAACCGAGCAAGGGATTGAGACGTTCCGTCGGCGATGCACCTGATCGTGATGATCCCGCTTTGGACAACCGCTGCTCTGCGATTGCAACTGCGCCGTTTGCTGTTATGGAAACGCGGCTTCAACGGGGGGGTAAGATGATTTGGAAATTGCGTTTGGCTGGTCTTGCGCTGGCGACCGTCGTGATGGCGCAGCCCGCTTTGGCTGCCGATGATCCGACCGGCACCTGGCTGACCCAGGCCGGCGACGCCAGGATCAAGGTCGCCAAATGCGGCGCCGGTCTCTGCGGCACCGTCGTGTGGCTGAAGGAGCCGATGGACACCGACACCGGCAAGCCGGCCGTCGACAACAAGAATCCGAATCGCGCGCTGGCCAACCGCCCGATCATCGGCCTGCAACTGTTCGAAGGCGTTCACGCGGAGGGGCCGAACAAATGGTCCGGCAAGATCTACAACGCCGATGACGGCCAGAGCTACACCAGCCACATCTCCGTCTCCGGCCCGGACACGCTGAAGGTTGAAGGCTGCGTCGGATCGCTGTGCGGCGGCGAGACCTGGACCCGCGCGCGCTGATCAGCGCTCAGGCGACCGCGGCCTTCAACGCGGTCGCAGCCGACGCGTAGCCGCCTCGCGCGCCGTCGATGAAGTGGACGTGATCCGGCCGGATCGCGGACGGCGTGAAGCAGGTCATCATCGCGGCATCCTGGCGATGCAGCCCGTAGCGGACGATGCCGCGCGACGCCGCCGCGCCAAGCCGGCGCTCCAGGTCCTGCGCGAGCTCATCGGTGCAGTCGAGGATCATGCGCAGCGCATCGTCATATTTGCGGAAGTCGGAATTCTCGACCACCTGCTGCTTGTAGAGATCCGGCACGAAGCCGCCGATACTGATGTTGAACCGCATCACGGCATAGACGAACAGCGTCCGTCCGAGCACGCGGGCCCAGCGCGACAACAGCGGTCCGCGCGCGGCGCGGACTTCGTAGCCAAATCCCTGCGGCGGCCATCGCAGCGCCGGCGCGCCGGCCGGCACCGGCCGCCCGGCGTCGGGGCTGCGCTCGGTGAGGGTGATGATCTCCTCGATCACCCTGCGATAGGCCTGCGCATCCGCGCCGGGCGCCGGCAGCACCAGCACTGACAGGATGACGCCGCGCGCCGCCGGAATCTCCTCGAAGCGGCACGATAGTCCGGACAGATCGGGCTGCGCACCGGACGGCGCCGGCGTCATCGCGAACTCGCCCCGCTTCATCGCGGCCTCGGCCCAGCCCAGTCCGCCGCCCGCGAACATCGCGTAGGACAGGTTGGCAGACGGGCCGTAGCGCGCCACGCGGACGTCGAGGCCCTGTGCGCGGATCGCGCTCACCGGCACCAGGGCGACACGCATCGCGAGAGCGAGATCCTCCCTGACCCAGGTCGCGGTGGCGGCAAGGGCTTCGCGCGCGGCCGCTTCGTCATCCGGCCCGACGGCGAAGCTCGCCCCGTCGCCCCCGAACACGAATGGGAATTCGCGCCCCTCCAAGGCGTTGGTGACGGCGGCGATGACCGCCGCCCCGGCCATGTTGACCGCCTTGTAGCGCCTGTCGGCGATCGCCTTGGTCGACTCGACGATGTCAGCCGTGCCGATCAGCCAGTCATCCGGCACCGGCTGGTAGAGCTGCGGCTCCATCAGGCGCGCGAAGCCGCGAAACACCGGAATCGAGGCATAGTAGTCCGCAGCGCTGGTCTTCGACATTGAGAGGCATCCGTCCGGGGTGCGCGTCCAATGAGGAGCTACGTTCTTTCCTGTCAAGCGGGTTCAGGCAACGATATTCGGCAGCGGACGTGTCGCCTGACGGATTGCACCGCGTTATCGTTCCATCGGCATTGACGTGCTAGCCTATCGCCATCATGGCCGACACCTCACCCGTTCCACAACTCGCCGCCCGCGCGCTCCAGATCGCGGACCGCATCAATACCGCCGGCTTCGAGGGCCAAGTGCTGTCGGCGACGCCGCTGGCGGTCCGCATCGGCGAGACGGGTATCGCCGTGGTCTTCCGCTACGGCGTCGTCGTCTTCATCGGCCTGTCGG
This sequence comes from Bradyrhizobium sp. SZCCHNS3002, assembly GCF_032377435.1. Lineage (NCBI taxonomy): Bacteria > Pseudomonadati > Pseudomonadota > Alphaproteobacteria > Hyphomicrobiales > Nitrobacteraceae > Bradyrhizobium > Bradyrhizobium sp. SZCCHNS3002. Next base: position 200,231 of record NZ_JAUHHY010000007.1, on the reverse strand, counting down.
TGGCGGAGGAGATCAACTTCCTCGACCGGCTGAGCGCGCGACTGTTCGGCCCGATCGCGCCGCACGAGGAAGAGACGGCCAAGGTCCAGGTCGCGCGCGAATCCGACGAGCCGATCCCGGTCGGAGGCCCGGTCCTGGTCAAGGAATTGTCGCTGGAGCGGCTGCTCATCGTCGCCGATGCGCTGGCCAAGAGCGTCGTGCTCGGCCGCAGCGAGCGCGAGATCGCCAACGTGTTCGACACGATCGAGCCGTTCGCGCGCGAGCTGGCGCTGCTGGGGCGAACATCGAAGAGCCGGGTGGCGATGCTCAAGCTGCTCGGCGAGGCGCTGCTGGTGCAGCACCGCGTCTCCGGCCGCGTGGCGGTCGGCGAGAAGCCGGACGTGTTGTGGGACCGGCCCGATCTGGAACGGCTCTATGCACGGCTCGAGGACGAGTATGAGCTGAAGGAGCGGGAGGACACCCTCAACCGCAAGCTCGCGGTGATCGCGGAGACGGCGACCACGCTCGCCGACATCATCGACACCAAGCGCTCGCTGCGGCTCGAGGTCATCGTCGTCATCCTGATCGCCTGCGAGATCGTGCTCGGCTTCTACGAGATCTTCGCCCGCGGCGGGCATTGACGGCAGAGCCTCGACCGGCGGCCATCGCATTCAGCGATGGTTCAGACGCGGCATGGAACTCTCGCCGTTGCGCGATGAGCGATGCTGGGGGATGTCGAACCATGACGTGGGTGGGAGCTTGCGACCGTCGCCGGCGGCAGCCAGCCACGAGGTGTGGCGAGCGCCCCGCCGCCGACGCGGCGATGCTGGTCCGCCAATGCCGTCACACCAGCGCTCTGACGTTCCAAGTCGCATGACGGACCCCGGCAAGCTTCGCCAGCTCGGACACGACGCGGTCGAGATCGACCGTATCGACCGCGAGCGGCACCAGCGTCGCGATGATCTCGACGATGTCCTCGGAGCGATAGACAACCTCGGTCTCCCGCACCGGGTATTTGGCCGCCTCCAGCCGCTCGTCGAGCGCCTCGCGCAGCTCGGCGGCGCGCAGCCCGTCGGTGGTCAGGACGATCTCGTAGTTCGCCTCCGAGGTCTGCGCATTGAGCGGGATGCGATCGATCGCATTGACCAGCGGCCGCAGCAAGGTGTTGCCGGCCAGCACGAACACCGTCAGCGCCACCGACTGCGCGATCAGGTCGGCGCCGGCGCAGGCGCCGACCGCGGCGGACGCCCACAGCGTCGCGGCGGTGTTGAGGCCGCGGACGTTCATGCCCTCCTTCATGATCGTGCCGGCGCCGAGGAAGCCGATGCCCGACACCACATAGGCGATGATCCGCACCGCGCCGTCGGCGCCGGTGAGGCGGTTGCCGAGGTCGACGAAGGCGGCCGCGCCGACGGCGACCAGCACGTTGGTGCGCAGGCCGGCGCTGCGCTGCCGGTATTGCCGCTCGGCGCCGATCAGCGTGCCCAGCACGAACGCCGTGAACAGGCTCACGAGCGTGTCGAGGAAGTCGAAGACCTGGAAGGTGTGGAGGAATCGCATGGGCTTGCTGACTGTCTACGGTATTACGCTCCGTGGCCCGCCTGGCGGCAGCGGCACGCGTAGCATTCGGCGGCGGAACCGTCGCGAGAAGGCCGCTTTCTTAAGCCGTCCTTGATCGAAATCAAATCCCCGTCCCTCCCGTATACTTTAGGCTGATATGATCAACAGGCAGATGACGTCCGGCAAACAAATGACGCCATTCTCCGACGTCCGCAGGGATCACAGCCCGGCCGTCCGGCTGGGACATGATGCGGTGAGCGCGGTGAAGCTGTCCCAGGAGCTCACCGCCGAGATCGACGCCTGGGCGGAGGCTCACCAGATGACACGCTCCGACGCCATCGGCCAGTTGCTCACGATCGGCCTGCATGCATCGCGGCCGGCCGCAGCCGGGCAGCCCACGTCGCGGGATCCCGTCGCCATCGAGCAGAATGCGATCCGGCTGATCGATCGGATGCTCGATCCGAGCCTGTCCGCCGAGGAGCGCGAGCGGCGGATCCGCCGCCTGATCGAAGGTCCTGCGGAATTTGCCAACGAACGGATCGACCTGCCGCGGCATCCAGGCTGACGCGAACGGCTCAGGCGGCCGAGCGCGCCACCACGGCCTCGTAGATGTCGTCCTCCTGCGCCGTGTGCATGCGGACCAGTGTCTCGATCGCCTCGATCACCCGTTGCGCATCGCGGATCAGATAGCGGTCCACATGTTCGGACGGCAGATCCTCGACCAGCCGGCCGAGCAGGCGCGCCAGATGCAGGATCTCGCGATGCGCGCGGCTCATTGCCGACAGGCCGTGGCTCTCCTGCAGGAGGCGAGCAAGCTTCGGATAGACCGAGCCCTCGTCGTCGCGCTCATGCGCCACGACCTTGTCCTGCACCACGCCGTTCGCCTCCATGATCAGCGCCACGGCGCCGTCGGGCGGGGCTTCGTCGAGCGCATCGACGATCGCGCGCAGGCGGTCGAGGCCGCGCAGCAGCGCCTGGTGATCATGCCTGAGCCCTCGGCCGTCTTCGGCCGTGATCCGGCCGGCCTTGCTGCGGCCGGCCGGGAACAGAGCGCGGAGCGCGTTGAGGATGACGGCGACGTCGATGGCTTCCTGGACCAGGGCCGCGGGCACCGGCTGCAGCAGGCCGAAGGCCGCGGCCCCCATCGCCACGAACGACAGGCCCATGCCGACGAAGATGCTCTCCAGGGCGATGCGTCGGGCGCGCTGCGCGATCACGATCGCCTCGCCGACGCGATCGAGCCGATCGGCGAGAATGACCACGTCGGCGGCTTCCGACGAGGCGCTGGCACCACGGGCGCCGAGCGCGATGCCGACGTCGGCGGAGGCCAGCGCCGGAGCATCGTTGATGCCGTCGCCCACCATGATGGTGGGATGCAGCCGCTGCTCGCTCTTGACCGCCTCCACCTTGTCGGAGGGGACACGGTCCGCCAGCACGGCGTCGAGGTCGAGCGCCGCGCCGATCGCCTGGGCGGCCGCGGCGCGGTCCCCGGTCACCATGACCATGCGCGCGATGCCGGCCTCGCGGAGCCAGCGGATCGCGCGCGGCGTATCCGCGCGCAGCTCGTCCGCCAGCAGCAGCGCCCCGATCGGGCGCCCCTCGATCGCAACGAAGACGATCAGCGCCGACCGCCACGACGCCCGGCGGATCGCGCGCGCCGCCCAGGGCGGCGGCGTCCGGCTGCCGAGCACGAGGTCGCGCGAGCCGGCCATCACAGGGCGGCCATCGATCAGACCTTCGAGGCCCGAGCCCATGGTTTCCCTGACCTGTTCGGGCACCTTCAGCTTCAGCCCGCGCGCCTGGCCGGCCTGAACGATCGCGTGCGCCACCACGTGGTGCGAGGCCTGCTCGAGCGATGCGCAGAGCAGCAGCACCGCATCGGCGTCCTCGCCCGGCGCGGCGTCGACCGACAGCAGCCGCGCGCCGCCGACGGTCAGCGTGCCCGTCTTGTCGAACAGCACGGTATGGGCGCGCGCGAGCGCCTCGAGCTTGCCGCCGCCTTTGACCAGAATGCCGCTTCGGGCCGCCTGCGCCACGCCGGCAATGAAAGCGACGGGTGCAGCGAGAATCAGCGGGCACGGCGTTGCCGCCACCAGCACGGCAAGACTCCGGATCAGATCGCCCGAAGCCAGATAGGCGGCCCCCGCGATGGCGAGGCTGACGGGCAGGAAGATCAGCGCATAGCGGTCGGCAAGCCGCACGAACGGCGCCTTCGCGGTCTGGGCCGTCGTCACCAGCTTGACGATGCCGGCATAGGTGCTTTCGCCCGCAGTGGCGGTGACCGCCATTTCGAACGTGTCGCCGGCATTCACCGATCCCGACAGGATCGCCATCCCGCGCGTCTTCGTCACCGGGATCGGCTCCCCCGTGAGCGCCGACTCGTCGACGACCGCGATGGTCGCTTCGACCATGCCATCGACCGGGACGATCTCGCCGGCGCGGACCATCAGGCGATCACCGACCGCGACGCTGGCGATCGGAACGTTGTCGATCTGGTCGCCACGGCGGCGATGTGCCTCGCGCGGCGCGCGATCGACCAGCGCGCGCAGATCGTGCTCGGCGCGGGCGACGGCAATGTCTTCGAGCACGTTGCCGCCGGAATACATCAGCGCCACGACAGCGCCGGCCAGCGGCTCGCCGAGGATGATCGCCGCGCTCATCGACACCAGCGCGATCGCGTCGACGCCGATGCGGCCGGCCAGGACATCGCGGACGATCGAGACGATCAGCCCCAGGATGACCGGAACGGTCGAGGCCGTAAAAGCGATCCCGGCAAGATCGGGGCGACCGAGCACATGCGCGAGGCCGCCCGCGGCGAGGCCCGCGATTGCGATCGCGACGAGGGTCCACCGCAGAATGCGCTCGAACATGGATACCGGTTCCGGATTGCGCCGGCACTATCGCTGCTGCCGCCCGTCGGACCCTTGAGCGAAATCAACGGCGAGAGCGACCGATCGCCGCAAATGGCTCAGGCGGTATTGCCTGCATCGACCGTCAGCACGGTGCCGGTGACATTGCGCCCGCCATCGCCGAGCAGGAATTCAACCATCGCCGCCACGTCATCCGTTTCCGGCAGCCGTCGCAACGCGCTGCGGCCGGCGATGCGCCGCTGCTGCTCCTCGTCCATGCTCTGCGTCAGCTCGGTGGCGATGAAGCCCGGTGCGATCGCGTTGACGGTGATGCCGACCTTGCCGACCTCGCGCGCCAGCGAGCGCGTGAAGCCGTTGGCCGCCGCCTTGGTCGCGCCGTAGACGGACAGGCCGTTGTAGCCGGTGGAGGCGATGATCGAGGAGATGTTGATTACCCGCCCCTCGCCCGCGGCCATCATGTGGCGAACGACGTATTTCGTCAGGATCATCGGCGCCAGAACGTTCAGCCGCACCAGGGCCTCGATCTCCGAATTATGCATGGTCGCGAGCAGGCCCTCGGTGCCGAGACCGGCATTGTTGACGAGACCGTAGAGCGGACCAAACTCGTCGCGCACCGACTTCACGAAGGCGGGTAGTTCGTCAACGATGCTGAGGTCGCAGGCGCGGAAATGAATGCCGGCGCTGCTGGCGCTGAACTCGGCGATCGCAGCGCGCAGTTCCTCGCTTTCCCGGCGGGCCACCGTGACGACGTCATAGCCAGCGCCAGCGAGCCTGCGCGCGATGGCGAGCCCGATGCCGCGGCTGCCGCCGGTGACGAGAACGTTACGCATCGGCGCGCGCCAGCTTGCCGGCCGGTGTGACGTCGAGCGCCGGCACGATACGGATCATCGCCGGCACCTTGTGGGGCGCGAGGCGCGCGCGGCACGCGGCGAGGATCTCATTGCGGACCGCCTCGGTCCGCGCCGGATCGGCATCCGCCGTCAGCACGACCTCGGCGACGACGATGCCGCCGGTGATCGGGCTGCGCCGCGACTTGGCGCGCGACATCCGCACCTCGGGATGGCCATTGATCACGGCCTCGATTTCTTCCGGATGGACCTTGAGCCCGCCGACATTGATGATGCCGTTGCGGCGCCCGACGAAGTAGTAGCGATCGCCGCGCAGCTCGACCATGTCACCGGTATCGACATAACCATCCGTATCGGTCAGGGCGGCCGCAGCGCGTCCGACATAGGCGTGCGCGGCGCGCTTGGAGCGAATGCGCAGCGAGCCGTCGGCGACCTTCATGTCGACGGCACCGCGGCCTTCGCCGAGCAGCGTCGCAGGAAAGCCCTCCAGCCCATCATTGACGGCGAAGCCGACGCCGGCCTCGGTCGAGGCGTAGGCATGACCGATCGAAGCGTGGGGGAATGCCAGCTTCAATCCATCGAGCACGGCCTGGTCGGCGATCTCGCCGGAGAGACGCACATAGCGCGGCGCGAAGCCTTCCACTGCCCCACTCATCAGCAGCTTGCGCCAATGCGACGGCGTTCCGGACATGTGCGTAACGCCGCGTGCGTTGAGACGCGCGACGTGGTCCGATAGTCCCTCGCCCGGATCCGACAATACCATGGAGCCGCCGCCGACGATGGCGCGCAGGAAGATCTGCAGGCCGCCATAGCGGCGGATGTCGTAGAACGTCGCCCACACCGGCATGGCTTCGCCAGGTACCGGACGGTCGCCGATGATCGCGCCGCACAGACCGTCCAGCGTATGCCCGACAATCTTTGGCACGCCCGATGTACCCGATGTCAGCATCAGCCATTCGGTGGCGCGCACCGTTTGCACGACCGCGGCAGAAGGCTGCGGCAGGGCGACCTCGATCACGAGATCGACACCGCAGGCGTCGAAACGCTGGACCTCATCGGTCACGATGGCGTCGATGTCCGCATCGGCAATGATGCTGGCGAGATGCTCGCCCTTGAGATCCGGCGGACACAACAGGAGACGTCGTGCGACGCCATCGATCTCGATCAGCGCAAGGCCGGCGAGGAGCTGGCCGGAGGTCGCCAGCAGCACCGAACGTCCGTTGAGCTCTTCGGTGCGGCTGCCGAGGCAGCTCCCGCGCGAGAGCTCGGCGAGCGATATGACGTGACGCGGATCGGAGATCGTCCGTTCGGTCAGCGCGGTCCCGAGATGGTCGCGAAGGGCGAAGATCTCACGCGGGGACATTCTCATAGGCCCCGATGAAGTCGCCTATCGTGTTGGGGAACGTCACATCCTCGGACAGGGTGAACGGATCGACGCCGAGATCGTCCTCGAGACGGGCGACCAGGATGGCGAAAGCGAGCGAGTCGAAGCCGGTCTCATGCAACGTCAGCTCGTCGGTCAGCGGCGGCAGCTTGACCTTCTGTTCTTCCGCAATCTGCTTGATCGCTGCAATGATTCTTAACCGTACCGACATGGGCCAATCCGCGCACTGTTCAAACGATGAAACCGACCATAGGGCCAGAAGGTGAAGGAACCCGGACTGGCCCGCGATGTTTCGGGACCGTTGGTAAATGCCCATCATGGCCTATGATTAAAATCACCTACAAACGAACCTCGCCGGCGAGGATCCGCGCATGCAGATCGCGATCGAGCGGGTAATATGCACCTGTCCCGGCGTCTCGCACGTAGAGCGGCTCGTGCACGACCGACGGATCGAAGCCGTCGCGCATCAGCTCCTGCTTCTTCTGCTTGAATGTTTCAGTCGACCGCAGCGACGACGTGATGCGGAGCGCCACCGGCCGCGCGTAGGACGGCAACCTTCGGGCAAGTTCGACGGAGAGACGATCGAGATCGAAGCTATCGCCGACGACGAGCGCGGCCATCCCGGCGCGCCCATCGGTCCCCGGCACGACAACACCATAGGTCGATGCTTCCAACACGCCGGGACATTGCAGGATCGCCTCGTTCACCTCGCTGGTCGCGACGTTCTCGCCCTTCCAGCGGAAGGTGTCGCCGAGACGATCGACGAAATAGAAGAAGCCCTGATCGTCCTGGCGCATCAGGTCACCGGTGCGGAACCAGGCATCGCCCTTCTCGAAGACGTCGCGCAGGATCTTCTTCTCCGTCTCGCCCGTATCGGTATAGCCTTCGAAGCGACCGCCTCCCTTGTCCGCCGTACCGATGCGGCCGATGGCCTCGCCGATCTCGCCGCGCGTGCAGACGAGGCACCGTCCGTCGGCTCCGCGCAGGGGTGCGCGCTGGTCGGCATCCAGCTTGATGATTTCGGCGGGAAAGCGATGCGCGAGCAGCGACGGCACGCGCCCGATCGATCCCACCCTGCCCTCGACATTGTAGAGCGAGAAGTTGCCTTCGGTCGCGGCATAGAATTCCAGCACCTGAGGAATGCGGAAACGCGCCTGGAACGCCTCCCAGACGTCACCGCGCATGCCGTTGCCGCAGGCGAGCCGCAGCCGATGCGCGCGGTCGAAATCGGACGGCGCGGCGGCCAGCAGATAGCGGCAGAGCTCGCCGATATATTGCAGCAGCGTGCAATCGTGACGGACGATGTCGCGCCAGAAATTGCGCGCCGAGAATTTCTCGGCGAGCACCGCGGCTCCCCCGGCGCGCAGCATGCTGCAGGGCGCGACGATGCCGCCGACGGAATGATAGACCGGCAGACAGTCATAGAGGCGATCGTCGGGACCTGCGCCGGTGAGGCCGGCAAACCATCCGCCCCAGTTCATGATGCGGCGATGGCTGATGCTGGCGGCCTTGGGCAGGCCCGTCGTGCCGGAGGTGTAGATCAGCAGCGCGCGGTCGTTGATCGTCACAGCGCGGCGCTCGGTTGGGTCGAGCGCGTGCGTATCCATCGCGGCGATCGCGACGTCGAGATCGCCGCCGTCGGCAAACCAGACACGCGGCCCGCCCGCGATCAACGGCGCAACCTCCGTATAAGCTTCGTGGAAGTCCTTGGAGACGATCACATGGATTGGCCGGGCCACATTGATGCAATGCGCGAGCGACGGTCCGATGAGATTGGCGTTGATGAGCGCAACAACACCGCCGACGCGGCTGATCCCGAGCCAGGCGGCCAAGTAGTCGGGCCGGCTCGGCATCATCAAGGCGACCGTGTGGCCCGGCCCGATGCCGTTGGCCAGCGCCCAGCGGGCGTATCGGTTGATGCGCGCAGACAGGGCGGAATAGCTCAGCGTCTCGCGATCGGAGACCAGCGCCGGCCGTTCGGGCTGCTTCGCAGCCCAGTCGTCCACCACGTCGGCGAACAGCCGCGCCGGCTCTGCCTCGATGCGCGAGGTCAGATCGATCGCCTTCAGCCAGATCTTCGCCGCCGACGGCTTCCGAGAGGCCGTGCTGAGTTCCACAGATCGATCCGACTGCCCGGAGTTCATGAACGCCCTCGCCCCAATTCGGCGTGCTTATAGGCGGTGTGGCCTCACCAGCCGTTAATCGGGAGGGTTAACCGGCCGAGAGTGCGTGGCTGTTGATGCGAATGCGATCCTTTACGAAGTTCTCGGAAATGCCGGTTAGCGTACCGCTCCCAGAACATGCCAACGCGAAGGCCGGCATGCCCAAGGACACGATGACACGACGCGCATTGCTGCGCTGCGCCGCCTGGAGCAGTGTTGCAGCCATGACTTCGACCACGGCGTTCGCCGGAGTTGATGCGCCCTATCCGGCTCAGCCCGTCACCTGGGTCATTCCGTTTGCCCCGGGTGGAGCCACCGGCCGGCTGTCGCTCCTGATCTGCGACCGGCTGACCCGCCGCCTGGGCCAGCCCTTCGTGCTCGATCACCGGCCGGGTGCGGGCGGCGCCACTGCCACCAAGAGCGTCGCGAGCGCCGCGCCGGACGGCTACACGATCCTCGCGACCTCGACCGCGAACGTCATCACCGCCTCGGTCGACGGCTCGCCGAACACCGACGAAGACCTCACGCCGGTCGCCGGCATGGCGCGCATGCCGCTGCTGCTGCTGGTCAGCCGGCAGCTGCCGGTCAAGACGCTGCCCGAATTCCTGGCCTATGCCAAGGCCAACCCGGGCAAGCTCAGCGTCGGCTCCGCCGGTCCCGGCACCGTCCAGCTGCTGTCGGCCGAGCTGTTCCGGACACTCGGCGGCCTCACGTGGTCGACTGTGCACTATCGTGGCTCGGGTCCGGCCCTGACCGACCTCGCCTCCGGCCACATCCACGCGATGTTCGACAACGCCGCTTCCGCCGTCGACCTTTTGCGCAGCGGCAAGGTCCGGGCGCTGGCCGTCACGACGCGCGAGCACGCCGCCGCCTTCCCCGATCTGCCGCCGGTCGCCGACGTGCTGCCGGCGTTCGAAACCTCCGGCTTCTATGGCGTCGCCGTGCCGCACGGCACGCCGAAAGCCATCGTCGAGCTGCTCAACCGCGAGATCAACGCCGCGCTGGCCGATCCCGACATCAGCAGGCAGTTCGCCGAGGTCGGCGCCACGCCGCTCATCGGCGACGTCGGCGTCTACACCGCGACCTACCGCGCCGAGATCATGCACTGGCGCAAGCTGGTGCCGCAGGTGAGCGCGAAGAACTGACCTCCGCGCCCGGCGACTCGCCTGCCTCAGGCCCCCGCGACGCCCTGCAGCACCAGCCGGTTGAGACGGGCCGCGAAGGCGGCCGGATCCTCCGGCAGTTCGCCGTCGAGGATCTGCGCCTGCTCGAGCAGCAGGAACGACAGATCGTCGACCTTGGCCTTGTCGGCGGCGGCCTTGGCGACCGCCACGACCAGCGGATGGCGCAGATTGATCTCGAGGATCGGCTTGGTGCGCGCCCCGCGCGCCTGCTGCGACAGGATGCGCTCCAGCTCGCGATCGGGACCATGGCTGCCGGCCACCAGGCACGACGCGCTGGTGGTGAGCCGGGTCGAGACCTTCACGTCGGTGACGTGATCGCCGAGGCTCGCCTTGATCAACGCGATCGTGTTGGCCTCGTCGGCCGCCGGCTGCGCCTCGTCCTCGGCCTTCGGCTCCGTCACCGGGATCGGATCGAAGTTGATGTCGCCCTGGCTCAGCGACTTCAGCGGCTTGCCGTCATATTCGAGCCGCGCCGAGGTCCAGAACGCATCGACCGGATCGGTCAAGAGCAGCACCTCGACGCCACGTGCCTTGGCCGCCTCGAGCCGCGGATTGGACTTCAGCCGCTCGATGCTGTCACCGACCAGGAAGTAGATCTCGGTCTGGTTCTCCTTGAGGCCCTCGACATATTGCTTCAACGAGCGCTTCTCGCCGGTCGTCGTGGTGAAGCGCGCCAGCGCCAGCAGCTTGTCACGGCGCTCGAAGTCCTCGTAGAGTCCCTCCTTGATGACGGCGCCGAAGGAGTCCCAGATCTTGTCGAAGTTCTCGGCGTCCTTCTCGGCCAGCTGCTCCAGCTCGCTGATCACCCGCGTCGTCACCGCTTTGCGGATCTGCGCCAGCTGCGGATTGTTCTGCAGCATCTCGCGCGACAGATTGAGCGGCAGATCCTCACTGTCGATCACGCCGCGGATGAAGCGCAGGTACGCCGGCATCAGGTCGGCGTCGTCGGTGATGAAGACGCGGCGGACATAGAGTTTGACCTTGCCCTTGCGCGCCGGCTCGAACAGGTCGAACGGCTTGGTCGAGGGCGCGAACAGCAGCACGGCATAGGAATAGCGGCCCTCGGCGCGGTAGTGCAGCGTCATCGCCGGCTCGTCGAACGCATGCGCGATCGACTTGTAGGCCTTGCTGTAGTCCTCCGGCGTCAGCTCGGATTTGGAGCGCTGCCACAGCGCGCTGGCGGAGTTGATCTGGCGCGGCTCGCCCTCCTCCGGCACCAGCATGATCGGGAACTGGATGTTGTCGGAATAGGCGGTGACGATGCGCTCGATCTCATAGGTTTCGAGATATTTCTTCGCGTCGTCCTTGAGGTGCAGCACGATCTCGGTGCCGCGCGCAACCCGCTTGGCATCCTCCTCGGACGCGGGCGCCACCTCGAAGCCCGCCCCGCCCGACGAGGTCCAGGTCCAGACCTCGCCGCCGCCGGCGCGGCGGCTAATCACCTGGATGCGGTCGGCGACCATGAAGGCCGAATAGAAGCCGACGCCGAACTGGCCGATCAGGCCGGTGCCGTCCTTGGCCTCGGCCAGCTTCTGCACGAACGCCTTGGTGCCGGAGCGGGCGATGGTGCCGAGATGGTCGATCAGCTCCTGGCGCTCCATGCCGATGCCGCTGTCGGCAATGGTCAGCGTATCAGCGGCCTTGTTCGGGATGATGCGGATCTGCGGCGGCTCGCCGTCGCCGATCAGATCGGGTCTGGCGATCGCCTCGTAACGCAGCTTGTCACAGGCGTCCGAGGCGTTCGAAATCAGCTCGCGCAGGAAAATGTCGGTCTCGGAGTAGACCGAATGCACCATCAGATGGAGCAGCTCGGAGACTTCGGCCTGGAAGGAATGGCTAACGGTGGCGGTGTCGGTCATCGTCGTACGTTGGCCCATGCTATCAGGGGTGGAGAGAGACCGTCGATATAGCGCGGCGGCGGCACCGATCAAGCCTTTCGGCCAGGGGGATCGTCGACCGATCGTTCGGCGGCCGCGAGCAGCTTGTCGATGACCGTGTCGAGGGTCGCGATCTCGGCGGCCGAAAGCACGCTCAGCAGATCGGCCTCGCGCGCCAGCGCATGGGGCACGATCCTGCGGTACAGCCCTCTGCCGGCAGCCGTCAACGCCACGATCCGCTCGCGGCCGTCCGCGGGATCGCGGCTCCGGCTGACGATGCCGCGGGCCTCCAGGCTCTGCATGGCGCGGCTGACATTCATCTTGTCGAGAGTCGTCAGCCGGCCGATCTCCTTGGTCGGCAGCCGCGGCTGCTCGCCGAGCGCCGCCAGGATCCGCCATTCCTGGCGCGACAGCGCGAAGCGGTCGGCATAGACCTCCGCCACCGCCAGCGACACCTGCTCGGCGAGCCGGGCAAGCCGGTAGGGAAAATAGCGCTGCAGCCGAAGCTCGGGCTCGGCGGCCCCCTCTCCATTTGTCCGGCCGCGGGTCTCGTTGGCCACCTTCGTCATCGCATCCCCTGCCTTCGTCCGTTCCAGGCGCTCGTCCCGGCGACCTCGATCCGATCCACATCGGGTTGATCTGGATCAAAGCCACACAATCGTATCATTCGTTACTATCCTGCCAACAATGATCATGGGAGGACCATCGTGCAGATCGAGAAGATTCATCACGTCGCCTATCGCTGCGTCGACGCCAAGGCCACCGTCGAGTTCTATAAGAAGGTCCTCAACATGGACCTGCTCGGCGCGATCGCCGAGGACAAGGTGCCCTCGACCAAGGCGCCAGATCCCTACATGCACATCTTCCTCGATGCCGGGAACGGCAACATCCTCGCCTTCTTCGAGCTGCCGAACTCGCCGCCGATGGGGCGCGATCCGAACACGCCGGAATGGACCCAGCACATCGCCTTCCAGGTGAAGGACATGGAGGAGCTCGAGGAAGCCAAGGCCCGCGCCGAGGCCGCCGGTCTCGACGTCGTCGGCATCACCGACCACACCATCTTCAAGTCGATCTATTTCCATGATCCGAGCGGCCACCGGCTGGAGATCGCGGCCTGGACCGCGACGCCGGAGCAGATCACGCGGATGAAGTCGGTCGCCCACGCCATGGTCGACGAATGGGCCACGACCAGGAAGCCGCCGCGGCACACCGCCTGGATGCACGAGAAGGAATTCGCCGGCAGCGACTGAGCGATTGCTCGTTCCGACAGTCCCGACCGCAACGCGCCAGGCGAGGCAGCCATGAGCAACTATGTCTATCCGCGATTTCCCTATGTCTGCTCGGCGGAGCAGCGCAGCGGCGAGACCCGCCGCCATCCGATCGTCGTGATCGGCGCCGGGCCGATCGGCCTCACCGCGGCGCTCGATGTCGCCGCCCGCGGCCAGCCGGTGGTCGTGCTCGACGACAACGACACCGTCAGCATCGGCTCCCGCGCGGTGTGCTACGCCAAGCGCCCGCTGGAGATCTGGGACCGGCTCGGCTGCGCCGCGCCGATGGTCGAGAAAGGCGTGAGCTGGAACATCGGCAAGGTGTTCTTCCGCGACCAGCTCTCCTATCAGTTCGACCTGCTGCCCGAGCCCGACCATCGCTGGCCGGCGATGATCAACCTGCAGCAATACTATCTGGAGGAGATCCTGGTCGACGCCTGCAGCAGGAGCCCGCTGGTCGATCTGCGCTGGAAGCATCGCCTCGTCAGCCTGAAGCAGAGCGAGGATTGCGCGCAGCTCGCGGTGGAGACGCCCGACGGCATCTTCACCATGGAGGCGCAATGGGTGATCGCCTGCGACGGCGCCAATTCCGACACCCGCCGGATGGTCGGCGCCGAGTTCACCGGCCAGTTCTTCCAGGACCGCTTCCTGATCGCCGACGTCAGGATGAAGGCGGACTTCCCCACCGAGCGCTGGTTCTGGTTCGACCCGCCGTTCCATCCGGGACAGTCGGTGCTGCTGCATCGCCAATCGGACAACATCTGGCGCATCGACTTCCAGCTCGGCTGGGACGCCAATCCGGACGAGGAGAAGAAGCCCGAGCGCGTGATCCCGCGCATCCGGGCGATGCTCGGCGAGACCGCCGAGTTCGAGCTCGAATGGGTGTCGATCTATCAGTTCGCCTGCCGGAGGATCGACAATTTCCGCCGGGGACGCGTGCTGTTCGCCGGCGACGCAGCGCACCAGGTGTCGCCGTTCGGCGCCCGCGGCGCCAACACCGGCGTGCAGGACATCGACAACCTCGCCTGGAAGCTGGCAATGGTGCTGCGCGGCGAGGCGCCGGAGATCCTGATCGACAGCTATCACGAGGAACGCGCTTACGCGGCCGACGACAACATCCTGAACTCGACGCGGGCGACCGACTTCATCACGCCGAAGACACAAGCGAGCCGCACCTTCCGCGACGCCGTGCTCGACCTCGCGCAGCACCACAGCTTTGCGCGGCCGCTGGTCAACAGCGGCCGGCTGTCGACGCCGACGCCCTATGCCGCATCGTCCCTGAACACGCCTGACGGCGGCAGCGTACCCGGCGCGATGACGCCAGGTATCAATGCCGCGGACGCGCCGGTGATGGTCGCGGGCGAGCCCGGCTGGTTCCTGAACTGCCTCGGCTCGGGCTTCACGGTTGTCACCTTCGACAACGCCGTCACCGCCGAGCAGCTCAGCATCGACGGCATCACGGCGCGGGTGCTCGTCGTCGGCCGCGACCTCGCCGATCCCAAGGGCCTGCTCGCGGCACGATACGGCGCCTCGCCCGGCACGACCTATCTGTTCCGCCCCGATCAATATGTCAGCGCCCGCTGGCCGCAGTTCGACGGGGACGCGATCACGGATGCGGTCCGGCGCGCCTGCGGCAGGCGCCCCGCGGCCCAGCAGGAGCTTGCAGCATGAGCCTCACCCTCACCCCGAACATTCGCGATCCCGACGACTTCTATGCCGAGCTGATCGGTGGCCAGCGCGACCTCAGCGAGGACGAGGCCCTGCGCATGAACGCCAGACTCGTGCTGCTGCTCGCCAACCATATCGGCGACCGCGCGATCCTGAGCGAGGCGATCCGGCTGGCGAGGTCGCCCGGCGGCTGACCGCATCAATTCTTGTTCGACTTTCGGCGCGGTTTTGATCCCGATCAAAGCCGCGCGTGCGCGTTCTCTGGCAGGAAAAGAGACCCGCAGGCGGCTCACTCGCCGGCACAGGATTGGCGTGTTCGTGCTCATATCGCCTCCCGATCCGCTCCCGGTCGGTTTCATTGTGACAACATCATAATGTCACGCCACCTTCACTGAGGCCCTCTACGTCTTCGCCTCGTTCCACAACGGCACGGGGATTCGCATGTCGCGCTACTACAAGACGCTGCAGACGCAGCGCTTCGACGACTATCGCTACTATCATCAGAGCCGGATCAATCAGACGCTGCACCTGATCAGCGCCGTGATCTTCCTCGTGTGCTATGCGCTGCTGTTCAAGGATCCGGCGATGGCCGGCCTGGTCGGCTGGCTGGCGATGCTGACGCGGCAGACCGGGCATTTCTTCTTCGAGCCGAACGGCTATGACCACGTCAACGGCGTCAGCAACGACTACAAGGAGGCGGTCAAGGTCGGCTACAATCAGACCCGCAAGATCGTGCTGCTGACGGTGTGGGGCCTGGTGCCGGTGGCGCTGTTCGCGTTTCCGACGCTGTTCGGCCTGTTCGCCGAGCCGGCCGGCCGGATGGACTTCGTCCGCCACGTCGGCCTGCTCTGGCTCGCGGTCGGCATCGGCGGCGGTCTGTTTCGCGTCATCCAGCTGTTTGCGACGCAGGATGTCCCGACCGGCCTGATCTGGGCCTTCAAGGTGCTGACCGACCCGTTCCACAACATCGCGCTGTACTGGAAGTCGCCGCTGGCGCTGCTGCGTGGCGAGTTGATCGATCCGACCATCAAGGACGCCTCGCATTGGGGCGCCGCCGAGGACGAGGCCGAAGAAGCCGCGCATCTCACCTGATCGCGAGTTCCCGCCGCGGGACCGTCCCGCGGCGGGCGTCGTCGGAGTGACGGGCTTCAACACCATGGAACGACTCTCCTGCTGCGCCGTTGCGGGCTTAGTGCTGGTGGCCTTCAGGAGCTTTCCATGTGTGACTACAGCCTCCATACTGTTGCTTCCCGTGACGCCAAGACTGCCGACGTGCTGGTCTCCTGTCGCTTTCCCGGCACGGAGACCCGCGGCTTCTGCACCAAGGACGATCCGCTGACCGCGGTGTGCCTGCGTCCAGGCACCGAACTCGCCTTCGAGGGCGACGTGCGGATCAAGGGCTTGTTCTTCCGCCGCAAGGTCGGGGCGCATCTCGCCCGCTTCCGCCAGGTCGACACCAACAAGCCGACCGAACATCACGATGCGCTCGAATTCTCCAATGGCCGGATCGTCAAGGTCACCGACCTGGCCACCGGCCAGCGCGCCCGCGTGCTGCAGATGCCGGCCGACCCGGCCGCCCGGCGGACGACCGCGCCGCTCACGATCGAGCTGCGGGCGACGCAGCTCTGAAGACGTCGACAGGGCCGGCGTCAGCGCCGAGGCGGCGCTGACGTCGGGCATGACCGGCTGAAGACAATGCGCGTCGTCGAAGGCTGCGCGCGCGCCCCCTGATGTCATCCTGAACATGTGATCTTGCATGCGTGCTCGCGATCCCGCGGCACGATCGGTGCCCGGGTGATGCGGCCGTCAGCCCTCTCGACGAGAGGGCGCGGGGAAGGCCGGGTGCTGACCGCGGCCCATGGCCCGCCTGCAACAAGAAAGCAGGCGGCAGTCACCACAGGTCGGGCCTGACAACCGGCCTCCCCCGCGCGATCGGTTTTAACGGTGTCCTTCGTGCTCTCCCTGGGGATCGGCGTTCTTGCCCCCATCGCCCGCCCCGAGCCGTCACAGCATCGAAAGCGGACTTGACCTCAGCGTCGAGAGGCCAGGACCACACGACTTCGCCGTCCGTGACCGCGAGCGCTCGTCTGGCGCCGCCGTCACGTCCATCGCAGCCCACCTCCACGTTCGTGACGACGCGTACGTCCCTCTGCACGAGGCGGGATGGAGGGACATAAACATGATTTCTGAAAAATAGCAAGAGGAATTTCGCGAAATCCGCAGAGCGATCGGTCTGCGGCGGTGCGCTCCCCTTCCCCTTGCGGGGAGGGGAGAGGAGAGAGCGGTAGTGTCGGCGGAAAACGCTGGCGCGCTGCAACGCGGAACGCTGGGGTCAATCAATCCGGCAGATTCGTAAATTTCGGACGCCAGACGCCCAGGATCACGTTCACGGTGGCGACGCCGAGCATGACCCAGATGGCGCCCTGCTCGGTGCCGAAGTTGGGCGCAAGCGTCGCCGGGTCGATCTGGCCGGCGACGGCGCGGGCGGCCTCCTCGGCCGCCTCCTGCATCGGACCCTGCACGGCGGCAAAACCCCATTCGAAGACCAGGATGCCGGAGGCCAGCTTGGCAAGCGCCCAGCCGGCGCTATGCAGCGCGCGGTTGATCGCGATCGCGAGCAGGCCGGCGATCAGGGTCAGGCCGAGCGAGGGGAAGAACACGTAACGCACGATGGCGCCCATCGCGGCGCGCATCTCGGCGTAATGCGACAGCGACACCGGCGGCTGCGGGATCAGGCCGAGCAGCACGACGAGGCAGGCCATCGCGCCCATCATGCCGATCGCGCCCATCGTGTGCAGGAACTTCATCAACCGTCGCATGGCATTCCCCGACGTCGTGAAGATGATATCTCGTCCAGCAAGGCTCGCTGCCCCTGCCAGGTCAAGCCACGCTGCATGCGCGGGCTGCCGTCACCCATACGATCAAGACCGGCCATCGGATCACGCATCGGGACGAGCGCCTGTCTCTACCAGTGCCGCGTACCCGGCCCGCCCTTGAACGGTCCGACGACGCGGGAGGTGATCCAGCCGCCGTAGAAATCGCCCTCCTGCGCGGCAACGCGCTCGTCGCCGACGAAGCAGGCCTCGACCCGAGAGGCATAGAACGCAAGATGGCCCGCGATCGGCGCGAACGGCGCTGTCGGCTGCTCGTAGCTCCAGGCCGCCTGCTCGGACACGCGGCCGCCGACCTCCAGCGTCCAGTAGCCGGCGACGCCCTTGAACTCGCAGAACGACCCGCCGGGCGCGCGCCGCAGCAACTGCATCGCGACATCCTGCGATGGGATATAGTAGACGGGCGGATGGCTGGTCTCGAGCACGCGATAGCCGTCCTGCGTGTCGGCGATGGTGACGCCGGCGAATGCGACGCGCAGCCGCGCCGTGCAGCGCTCCAGCCGCGGCGGCCGCGGATAGTCCCACACCGATTCCTGTCCCGGCCCCGGCACGATGCGCTGCATGTCCCTTCTCCGTCATGGCGCCGCCGCCGCGCGTAGCGACCGGCCAGCGCAAGGCAACGGCCCAAGGGAGGCAGAGGATCACCGTAGACTGATGGGGAGCGGCGGCTGTCGTTCCGGCTTCACGACGGTGAAGCCGCCGGCGGAGCGGGCCCAGGCTCCTGCGCGGTTTTGCCGTTGTGCAGCCCGATGCGGAACAGTTGGATGTAGCTACCGAGATAGAGCGGCGAGAGGCCGGCGACCGGCTGCTCCGGGACCGGCGGGTCGAGCAGCAGGACAGCATCGAAGTTCGAGCGCCAGCCGGCCAGATAGCGCGCGAGCGGCAACACGTCGGCGGGCGGCGTGTCCGGCTGCAGCCAGCGCCACGCGGCGGGCTCGGCCAGCGGCTGCGCGAGACGCGCGAAAGAGGGACGCACCGTGACGGGCTGCTGGTTCGGATGGGCGAACATCAGCGGCCAGAACGCCCGCCGCTCGATCACGAGCAGCGCCGCCATATGGGAATCGACATAACGGAAGCCGGGCAGGATGCGCTCGCGCCGGCTGGAGACGGGCTGCTCGTGGCCATGCGCGGCGATGACGCGCGCGCCGGGCTGCACATGCGCGATCGCCGCGCGCAGTTCGGCGAGGTCGACTCGGTGATCGATCCAGGCCGATGCGATATCCGCGGTCCGAACCAGCATCAGCCCTGCGAGGACGATGCCGACGAGCGCCGCCTTCCTGCCGGACACGACCGGATGCAGGCCGGCGAACAGCAGCAGGCCGCCCATCGCGGCAAAGCGCATGTCGATCAGCGTTCCTCCCAGCGCCGTCCAGGGCGCCGCGACGAAGGCCGTGAACAGCGCCGCCAGCGCCAGCGGAATGCCCGGCGCGATGACGAGCTGGCGCCGGACGAGAACCAGCACCGACATCACCACGACGGTCGTGATGATCGTCAGCTCGGCGCTGGTGGTCAGGAACGGCGTCATGATGCGCCACAGCTTCGGCGGTCCGTCCCAGTCGCCGAGTTGCAACCCTCCCTCGCCCAGCGGACAGAGCCCATAGAGCAGCACGGCCGGGCTGAGCGTGAGTCCGAGCGCACAGGCCGCGACCGCCAGCTCCCGCGTCAGGACCGCCGACCGGCGCAGCCGCCACAGCCGATCGGCCTCTCCGGCGCCGATCAGGACCGCGAAGAACAGCAAGCCGAAGATGTGGCAGAGGAAGGCAGCCGACGCAGTGATGGCCCCCCAGGCGATCGCCGGCAGCCAGCCGCCCCGACGGCGCAGCGCCACCCAGCCGGCGGCGCCGCCGAGGGCAAGACCGAGCGAGAGCTGGAAATTCATGAAGCCGAGCAGGAAGACGCCGTCATAGGCGACGATGCCGGCCGCCAGCGGCCATAAGGACAGCCGGCCGAACACCGCGCGGTGATAGGCGATGACCCCGAGGAGCGGCGCGAACAGGCTGAGCGCGAGCAGGATGCGGCCGCCGACATGAACGTCGGTGATGCGCAGCAGCGCGACGCCGATCACGTCCATGCCGAGATTGGGCAGGATGCGCCAGTTCGGCGCGTACATCTGCGACAGCACGGGATCGTCGGGATGCGCCAGCACGAACAGCCGCGCGAGGTGGTTCGGATAGTCGAGCACCGGCGGGACATCGACCAACAGAAACGGCACCGCGAGCACGATGGCGAGCACCAGCGCCAGCAGGATCCAGCGCCAGGGCAGCTCGCCGGCGCTGGAGGCGGACACGGGAGGATGGGGGACTGATCGGAAGTCTGAATGCACGAGGAGGCTGGCCGGCGCGATGGCGCCAGTCGCCGGCGAGCACGATGGCAAATGCATTGAGGTACCCCATTCCGCCCGGGATACTTCGATACCATCCGACCAAAGACTGCAAGATGTCCTGAGGCAACCTTCTGGTTGTGCCTAATGCTCCGTTACTTTACGGGGATTCCGCGAAACCGTCGGCTCAAGCGATCGCCTGGAGATAGCGCCGCACCGAGCGATCGAACGCCGCCTTGGCATCGTCGGCGATGTTCTTCTGCCACCAGGCGCCGTAGATCCGATCGAACGCGAGCGGCGCGACCGCATCGGCGATGCGGCGCACGGCGGCGGCGCCGAGCGGGATGTAGTTCGGATAGGAGTACATGAAGCTGACATGGCGACGATCCATCGCCACCATGGCGATGTCGCCGGTCAACAGCGCACCCCTGCCCTCGGCTCCCTTCCGCCAATGCAGGATGGTGGCGCCGGCGAAATGCCCGCCGGTCCGCAGCAGCACGACGTCGTCCGAGAGCGCGAGGCGGTCGCCGGTCCACGGCACGATCGCAGGATGCGGACGGGTGACGAAGGCCGCGTCGTCGCCGTGCAGATAGACCGGCGCATTGCCGAACGCGGCGCTCCAATCGGCGACCGCGCCATAATAGTGCGGATGCGACACGGCGATGGCCTTCAGCCCGCCCAGCGAGCGGACATGGGCAATGGCCGCATCCGTCGCCAGCGGAATGCAGTCCCACATCACGCAGCCTTCCGGCTCGGGAACGAGCAGCGCGCGCTGACCGATCGCGAAGCCCGGCTCCAGAGCAAGGCCGGTGAGGCCGTCATCCTCGCGCCAGGCGACCTGATGCCGTTCGGCGAGGTCGTCGCGGCTGAGGAAGCTCTGTCCCGTCCAGTTCACATATTGCCGCTCGTCCTCGCAGACGACGCAATGGCCGGGCGGTGCTGGCGTATCGGGAAACTGCGCGCCGCATTGAAAGCAGGTCCAGAGAGGCATGGATCACCGGTCGTCCGGGTTGGGAATGCCAAGGATAGCATGCGGGCCATCTCGGAACACCGTCGCGCGCGGCTTCGTGATTGCCTAGTGTCGCCGGACCGCACCAGAGGAGTTCTCGACATGCCGACCCGGCTGCGCCGCGCCTACGTTCATCGCCTGCCGATGCGGAGCCCGGACGATGTCGGCGCGCTCGAGGCCGGGATCGCGCAAGGCGCGATCGATCCCGCAGGGATCATCGCCATTCTCGGCAAGACCGAGGGCAATGGCTGCGTCAACGACTTCACCCGCGCCTTCGCCGTGCGCTCGCTGGAGGCGCTGCTCGGCCGATATCTTGCGGCGGACGCCGTGCGGCAGATCGCGATGGTGATGTCCGGCGGCACCGAGGGCGCGCTGTCGCCGCACATGATCGTGTTCGAGGCACGCGACGGCGGGGACGCCGCAGAGCCACGCGATGTCCCGACATCGCTGGCGCTGGGGCGCGCGCGCACGCCGGTGCTGGCGGGCGAGCATCTCGGCCGCATGCAGCAGGTCGAGCTCGTGGCCGCCGGCGTGCGCGCGGCAATGGCCGACGCCGGCATCGGCGATCCCGCCGACGTCCATTACGTGCAGGTGAAATGCCCGCTGCTGACGATGGAGCGCATCGAGGCGGTCGAGGCCCGGGGACAGCGCACCGCCGTGCGCGATACGCTGAAGTCGATGGGCTTTTCGCGCGGCGCCTCGGCGCTCGGGGTCGCCGTCGCGCTCGGCGAGCTCGCCGCCGGCGATCTGTCCGATGCGACGATCTGCGCCGATGTCTCGCGCTACAGCGGGCGCGCCGCCACCTCGGGCGGCGTCGAGCTGCTCGACCACGAGATCATGGTGGCCGGCATGTCGGCCAGGTGGAGCGGGCCGCTCGCGATCGATCATGCCGTCATGGGCGATGCCATCGACATCGAGCCGGCGCGGCAGGCGCTCGCCCGGCTCGGCCTGAACGTGACGGGCCAGGTGCCGGCGGCCGATCGCAGCCGCATCGCCGCGGTGCTCGCCAAGGCGGAGGCGGCGCAGAGCGGCCGGCTGCGCGGCCAGCGGCATACCATGCTCGACGACAGCGACGTCTCCTCGACCCGCCATGCCCGCGCCTTCGTCGGCGGCGCGCTGGCCGGGCTGTTTGGCTTCACCGACCTGTTCGTCTCGGGCGGCGCTGAGCACCAGGGCCCTGACGGCGGCGGGCCGGTCGCGGTGATCGTCGCGCGCGGCTAGGCCGACGGTATCCAGATCCGGCAGGCGCGGGCTCCTGCGACGTGAGGGGCTCATCGCGGATTCTGCGTGCGACCGGTACTCCGTGACCAACATGTCTATAGATGCGACTGATTATCACATGCATCAGGTATGATCGTCCCAGGCAGGCCACCTGCGCAACCCGTTTTGGTCGAAATTCGAGGACTTGTTGAGAGACATTCGCAACAGGAACGATCCTGCTGCCGAATCCACGAACAAGAATTCAGTCCTCGAGTAACCATTGGGGTGGTTGAGTATGGGTCGAGCCGTCTTTCCAGCAAGCTTGCGCGGGGGCACCGCGTTTCCAGGGGATCCCTCTGCTGACGTATCGGGCGTCAAGATGTCGGCGGTCGCGGGGCTGATCGCCGTCGCCTCGTTCTCCGGCGCCGAGGCGCAGCAGGCGCCCCTGCCCTCTGTCACCGTCGAGGCGCCGGCCGCGCGCGCCAAGCCGGCGCCATCGCGGCCGTCGGCCGACCAGGTCCGCGCCCGCAGCGCGCTGCGCCGCGCGGCCCGCCAGCCGCAGCAGCCGCCGGCTCAGACCGGTCCGCAGACGCCGCCCGACGCCAATCCTTACGCGGACGCGGCCGCGCCCTACAAGGTCGACCGCGTCGCCTCGGGCAAGTTCACCGAGAAGCTGGTGAACACGCCGAAGACCATCACCGTGATGAGCAAGGAGGTGCTGGAGGACAAGCACGTCACCACCCTGAAGGAGGTCGGCCGCTCGACCGCGGGCGTCACGCTCGGCTCCGGCGAAGGCGGCAACGCGTTCGGCGACCGCTTCTTCATCCGCGGCTTCGACGCCCGCAACGACATCTTCATCGACGGCATCCGCGATCCCGCGGTGTCGGTGCGCGAGAACTTCTTCACCGAGCAGGTCGAGATCCTGCGCGGCCCCGCCTCGGCCTATGCCGGGCGCGGCACCGCGGGAGGCGCCATCAACATCATCACCAAGCAGGCCGGCGACCGCAACTTCACCAATGCGGAGTCGACCCTCGGCACCGACCAGACCAAGCGCGTGACGCTGGACGTCAACCAGACGATCTCGCCGACCTTCTCGGTGCGTACCGGCGGCCTGTTCCAGGATGCCAATGTCGCGGGACGCGACCACGTCACCGACGACCGCTGGGGAGGCTTCATCTCGACGAAGTGGACGCCGACGGACTCGCTGAAGGTCACGACCAACTACGTCCACACCGACCTATCCGGCTATCCGGATTTCGGCGTGCCGTTCTACAAGCAGGGCAACATCCCGGCGACCTCGGCCGGCATCCCGCGCAACAATTGGTACGGCTTCCTCAACCGCGACTTCCAGGCCGCACGGCAGGATTTCGGCACGCTCGCCGGCGAGCTCAAGCTCAGCGACAGCATCACCTTCACCAGCAAGCTGCGCGGCGAGCATTCCGAGCTGAACTACATCGGCACCCTGCCGAATGCGAGCGTGGCGGGAACGGCGAGCCCCGATCCGATCAAATGGTTCTTCAATGCCAGCGCGCAGAGCCGCTATCAGACCGTCGACAACTGGGCCAACCAGAACGACCTCACGTTCAAATACGACACCGGCCCGGTCAAGCACACCACGGTGGTCGGCACCGAGTTCTCCAAGGAGAACATCTCGATCGACCGCTACGCCGGGCTGACCTCGGAGGCGTTCGGCTCGCAGGGCACCACCGGCGGGGGCTTGCAGAACCAGAACATGTTCAGCCCCGCCTACACCAACCTGCCGTTCACGACCGTGCCGTTCCTGACCGGCAATCCGACCCGCTACGACGTCGACAGCAAGAGCGCCTATGTGATCGACACCGCGAACTGGCGCGACACCCTCATCCTCACCGGCGGCCTGCGCTATGACGGCTACGCGATGCGCTCGTCGAACAACACCGCCTCGGCGACCGTCGACTCCGACCTGATCAACTACAATCTCGGTCTCGTCTACAAGCCGCTGCCGATCGGCAGCCTCTATGCGGCCTACGCGACCTCCGCCAATCCGTTCGGCTCCGAGCTCGACGGCACCGCCACCGACTACGGCGGCATTCCGCCGAACAGCACCATCATCCTCGGGCCGGAGCGCAACAAGGGCGCCGAGATCGGCACCAAATGGGAGCTGGTCGACCGCCATCTGCTGGTGACCGGCGCGCTGTTCCAGACGGTGAAGGAGAACGCCCGCGAGACCGTCAACGGCCTTCTGACCTCGGGCGCGGCCTATCGCATCCAGGGCATCGACATCGAGGCCGAAGGCAAGCTCACCGACCGCTGGAGCATCTTCGGCGGCCTGGTGCTGATGCAGTCCAAGGTGACGCAGAGCGGCGTCGCGTCCAATACCGGACTGCAGCTCGCCAACATCGCGCACCAGTCGCTGAGCGTGCTCACCAAGTACAAGTTCGACGACGGCTGGGAGATCGGCGGCCAGGCCGTGTACCGCTCGAAGGTGTTCGGCGGCACGTTCGCGGCCAACACCGGCAACGAGCTACCGAGCTACTGGCGGTTCGATGCGTTCGTGGAGAAGCAGATCGACAAGAACTGGAGCATGAAGGTCTATGCCCAGAACATCACCAACCAGCTTTATTACGACACCTTCTACCGCAGCAACGTGCCGTTCACCCAGGTCGCTCCCGGCCGGGCCTTCTACCTGATCACCACGGCGAAGTTCTAAAGCCGCACGCGTCCTGGTCAGGAAACAGATTGGCCAGATTCCCGCCGCATCTCGCGATGCGGCGGGGAGCAGCTCGCGCGGAAGATCGACCGAACTGCTCGTCAACCGCACGATTCACGTCGCCAGACGAGGTGAAAGGCGATCAATTCTCCCATCAGCAATTGAATGATGGAGATCAGTTCAACCAAGGGGTTTCAACTGTTGCCTCGCGGCGACAGTTTGCGAACAACTCTCATTTTCAGAAATGGATGGAAACTTTTCGCATTCCGGCCACCGGCGGAACCAGCTTTGGACCGCTTTCCCCCGCTTCTTGACTTGCATTCGCAACAGGCGCGCGCCGGTTGCGGGCGTTCAAACGAACCCAAGTCAGAGTTTTGCGTAACGAATGGGGTGGTCGAGTATGGGTAAGGCAATCTTTCCAAGGAGCTTGCGAGGGGCAAGCGGGCACGAGTGGGAGCCATCTCCCGAGATTTCCGGCGTGAAAGTCTCGGCCGTCGCGAGCCTGATCGCGGTTGCCTCGTTCTCCAGTGCCGAAGCCCAGCAGGCGCCGCTGCCGTCCGTCACCGTCGAAGCCCCGGTGGCACGTCCCAAGCCGGCCGCCTCGCGCCCGACCGCGGACCAGGTCCGCGCCCGCGACGCGATGCGCCGCGCCGCCCGCCAGCAACCACAGCAGCAGGCCGCGGCGCCGAAGAGCAATCTGCCGCCCGACCGCAACCCCTATTCCAGCCCCGCCTCCGACTACAAGGGCGAGCGGCTGCAGGCCTCCGGCAAGTTTCCGGAGAAGCTGCTCAACACGCCGAAGACCGTGACGGTGCTGAGCAAGGAGATCCTGGCCGACAAGAACTCCACCAGCCTCAAATCCGCCGTGCTCTCCACCGCCGGCGTGACGCTCGGCACCGGCGAAGGCGGCAACGCGTTCGGCGACCGCTTCTTCATCCGCGGCTTCGACGCCCGCAACGACGTCTTCATCGACGGCGTGCGCGACGCCGGCGTTTCGGTGCGCGAGAACTTCTTCACCGAGCAGGTCGAGATCCTGCGCGGCCCGAACTCGTCCTTCGCCGGCCGCGGCACCACCGGCGGCGCGATCAACATCGTGACAAAGCAGGCCACGACCGAGAACAGCTTCTACAACATGGACACCACGCTCGGCACCGACAGGACCAAGCGCGTGGTGATCGACGTCAACCAGAAGATCACGCCGACCTTCGCTACCCGCGTCGGCGGCCTGTTCCAGGATGCCGGCGTCGCCGGCCGCGACTACGTCACCGACAACCGCAACGGCGGATTCATCGCCACCAAGTGGACGCCGCTCGACACCGTAACGCTGTCCGCCAACTACATCCACAACGAGGTGACGGGACGTCCGGACTTCGGCGTGCCGTACTATCGGCCGAGCACGCTCACCGCCGGCGCGCCGTTCCCTGAGGTCGGCGCGCCGCGCAACGCCTGGTACGGCTTCGTCAACCGCGACTTCTCGCGCGTCGGACAGGACATCGGCACGCTCAATGCCGAGGTGAAGGTCACCCCTGACCTGACGATCTCCGACAAGTTCCGGGTGTCGCGCTCGACCCTGAACTATATCGGCACGCTGCCGGAAGGCCCGACGCTCACCAATCCGCTGTCGAACTCGGTGATCCGAGCCAATCCGCAGAGCCGCTTCCAGCAGACCGACGTGCTCGCCAACCAGCTCGAGGCGACCTACAAGTTCGACACCGGCAACTTCAGGCACACCGTGCTCGCCGGCCTCGAGGTCTCGCAGGAAAAGGCGCTCATCAACAGCTACACCGGCCTGACCTCCGAGCAGCAGGGCCTGGCATTCGCGGGCAGCGGTTCGCTGTCGGGCGTGAGCGTGTTCAACCCGCAGTTCACCAACCTGCCGTTCGGCATTCCGTCGCTCGGACAATTCCCGACCAACGTGAAGATCGATTCGGCGAGCGTCTACGCGCTGGACAGCGTCAACTACCGCGATCTCGTCATCCTCAACGGCGGCGTGCGCTACGACAAATACGACGTCCGGGTCGACGGCTTCGGGACCGTCAACGGCGTCGCCAACACGCCGGGCTCGACCGCGGCCTCCAGCGGCATGCCGAACTTCAACGTCGGCATGACATTGAAGCCGGTGCCCTACGCCAGCTTCTATGCGGCCTACGCCACCTCGTCGAATCCGGTCGGCGCGGAGTTCGATGGTCTCAGCCCGCAATATGGCGGCCTGTCGGCGGTGACCAATGGCGGCGCCAACCAGATCTTCGGGCCCGAGAAGAATACCTCGATCGAGATCGGCACCAAGTGGGAGCTGCTCGACGGCCGTCTGCTGGTCACGGGAGCGCTGTTCCAGACCGAAAAGGAGAACGCCCGCGAGTCGCGCAACATCACCAGCGCCGCGCAGGCCACCGCGGACTGTCCGTATCCGGCGGGCACCGTCGGCTCCGTGCCGTGTCTCTCGGCCGGCGCCGCCTACCGCATCCGCGGCATCGACCTGCAGGCCGGCGGCAAGCTGACCGACAAATGGAGCATCTTCGGCGGCATCGTGCTGATGCAGTCGGAGGTGACGAAGTCGAACATCCCGCCGGCCAACACCGCGCTGTTCACCAGCAATGTCGGCCTGCAGCTCGCCAACACCGCGCACCAGTCGTTCAGCCTGCTGACGAAGTACCAGATCAACGACACCTGGGAGATCGGCGGCCAGGCGGTGTACCGCTCGAAGATCTTCGGCGGCACCTGGCTGGCGGCGAACCAGGGCACCGAGCTGCCGAGCTATTGGCGCTTCGATGCCTTCGCGGAAGCCAAGCTCGACAAGAACTGGACGGCGAAGCTGTTTGTTGCCAACATCTTCGACAAGCTCTACTACGACGCTCTCTATCAGAGTGCCACCCCGTTCGTGCTCGTCGGTCCGGGACGAAGCGCATCGATCGTCCTGTCAGGACGGTTCTGATCGCCCGTCCAAGCCGGGGCACACGTCAAGTGATGAGTTCATGCTGATCTGTGTCCCCGGAATTCTGAGCAAAGACGATGTGGCGGATTTCCGCCGCATCATGGACTCCAGCGACTGGGAGGACGGCCGCTCGACGGCCGGCGCCCAGTCGGCCATGGTCAAGCGCAACGAGCAGCTGCCGCCCGACAGCGAGGTGGCGCGCAAGCTCGGCCACCGCATCATCTCGGCGATGACCGCCAATCCCCGCTTTCTCGCCGCCGCGATCCCGCAGCAGATCTTCCCGCCGCTGTTCAACCGCTACAGCGCGGAGTCGGGCCACCATTTCGGCATCCACGTCGACAACGCGGTCCGCGGCGACAAGCTCACCGGCCTGCGCATTCGCACCGACCTTTCGGTCACGCTGTTCCTCTCCGAGCCGGAGGACTACGACGGCGGCGAGCTGGTGATCGAGGATCTGTACGGCTCGCACGAGGTGAAGCTGCCCGCCGGCGACCTCGTGCTGTACCCCGCCTCGAGCCTGCACATGGTCACGCCGGTGACGCGCGGCGTCCGCGTCGCCTCGTTCTTCTGGCTGCAGAGCATGATCCGCGATCCCCTCGCGCGCAGCATGATCTTCGATCTCGATACGACGATCCAGGGATTGTCGCAGCGGATGGGGCGCGACGATCCGGAGATGGTGCGGCTGACCGGCCTCTATCACAACCTGATCCGCTACTGGGCGGAGAACTGAACGGCCGTCCCCAATCGCGCCGATCACGTTGAGTTCGATCGCCTTCGAGCCGGGTTGCACGAGATGCAGCCCGGCTCATTCGTTCTGGATGGCGACCGCTCGCTGCAGTGCTGTCCTCGGCGCCCGCGATCAACCGCCAGCCGAGCTCACATGCGGCAGCTGTCTCTTCTCAGTTGATCCGCGTCTTGGACTTCCGCCAGATCGCCACCAGCGTTCCGCGATTCTCCATGCCGGAGAGCTCGTGCGCTTCGCGAACTACGGCCATTCCTTGCGGCCGACATCGACGTTGATCACAACGAAGCGAGAGTCGCGCGGCGCACGCAATTTCTCGAACCATGCCG
Source organism: Bradyrhizobium sp. SZCCHNS3002 (assembly GCF_032377435.1). Classification (NCBI taxonomy): domain Bacteria; kingdom Pseudomonadati; phylum Pseudomonadota; class Alphaproteobacteria; order Hyphomicrobiales; family Nitrobacteraceae; genus Bradyrhizobium; species Bradyrhizobium sp. SZCCHNS3002. Next base: position 171,319 of record NZ_JAUHHY010000007.1, on the reverse strand, counting down.
ATCTCGGCAGCACTATGATTCGGTCCCGAGGCCTTCTGCCTTGCCGGACGGCATCACAGATGCACGCATAAATCCTCGCGCCCGCCGAACAGGCCCGTCACGCCCGCGTCGACTAATTAGAATTGATGGAAGACCGAACGGCGGCATTTGCGTGACAGGCAGCCGCATTGGCGACGCTGCGCAAGGCGCATCCGCCGCACAGCAGGACTTTCAGGGAGTTAGGACGCGATGCACGCCATCGAGAGCTGTTACGCAGGTCGCACGATTCGATCTTTCGTCTGGCATCGCACCCATGGCGGCGACCTCCGGCGTCGATGTTCCCGCTTTGAGTCGACGCGGCGTCTCAAAACAGCCGGGTTAGGACTGGAAACATTACGGAGCGGTTAACTACCAAGGGGTGTTCAGCAACATGTTCAGGATCGTTCTTCAAGTAGGAGCGGTGATCGCAGCGGTTTCGGCCGGCGCCATGGCGCATGCCGAGCAGCCGGCCACATCGCCGAGACCTGGCCAGGCTGCAACAGCACCGCAGACCACAGCATCAAATCCAGCGAATGCGACCGGAGCAAAGGCCGTTCAGACTGCGACGACAGCCGCCGCCACGCAGACGCCTGCAGTTGCGCCCGTCAACACCGCGGCCGGTGCGCCGGCCGCCGCTGCGCACGCGGCTCCGGCTCAAAGCATGGCACCGAAACCGGTGACGACGGGACAGACATCCACGGCGCCGGCCGTTGCCCAGGCCGCACCCGCGCCGCAGGTCGCCGCGCCCGCGCCCGCCGCCGCGGCTCCGACAACCAGCGGCGTCGCAACGACGGCTGCGCCGGCGCCAGCTCCGGCTGCCGCCACGCCGCAAGCCGCTGCAACGAGCCAGGCTCCGGCAGCCGCCACGAACGACGCCCAGCCGTCGACCGCTGCCGAGACCGTGACTGATGCAGCGGCGGGCGACAAGGCGAAGGATCAGGCAGAGAAGCCGGCGCAAGGCGGTGCGCAGGCGGCATCACACGTGCCGCATGATCTGTCGCCATGGTCGATGTTCCTGGCCGCCGACATTCTCGTGAAGTCGGTCATGATGGGGCTCGCGCTCGCCTCGCTCGCGACCTGGACCGTCTTCATCGCCAAGACCATCGAGTTCTCCATCCTGCGCCGGAAGCTAAGCCGCGCGCTGCGCAAGGTCGACGACGTGCGCTGGCTGTCGGAAGCCAAGCTCGCGCTGGGATCACGGCAGAACGTGCTGACAGCCCTGATCGATGCCGCCATGCACGAAATCAGGATGTCGTCCGAGCTGCCGTCTCACGGCGTCAACGAGCGCGCCGCCTCGAGCTTCTCCGAGATCGTGCGTGCCGAGGGCCGGCGTTGCCGGACCGGCATGGGCCTGCTCGCCACGATCGGCTCGATCTCGCCCTTCGTCGGCCTGTTCGGCACGGTCTGGGGTATCATGAACAGCTTCATCGGCATCTCGAAGTCGCAGACCACCAACCTCGCCGTCGTCGCGCCCGGCATCGCCGAAGCGCTGCTCGCAACCGCCATCGGCCTCGTCGCCGCGATCCCGGCCGTGATCATCTACAATCACTTCACGCGGGTGACGAAAGGCTACATGGAGCTCGTGAACCGGTCATCCGGCGCCACCGCCCGGATGTTGTCGCGCGATCTGGATCGCGGCCAGAGCCACCACAGCAGCCATCACGGCGAGCGCTTCGAGCCGATCCACGTCCACTCAGCGCCTCCGATGGCGCTGGCAGCGGAGTAGCTCCATGGCCGTTTCTCTCTCGGAAGGCGATGGCGACGATGATCTCGGCGAGACCAGTGACATCAATGTCACGCCCTTCATCGACGTGATCCTGGTGCTGCTGATCATCTTCATGGTGGCGGCACCCCTGTCGACGGTCGACGTGCCTGTCGATCTCCCGACATCGACGGCCACGCCGCAGAAGAAGCCGGACAAGCCGATCTATGTCAGCATCAAGCCGGATCTGACACTGTTCGTCGGCGAGGAGCAGGTGAAACGGGCGAGCCTGGTGAGCACCCTCGAACACATCCCCGAGGCAGCGAAGGACAAGTTCATCTTCCTGCGCGCCGACCGGGGCGTGGCGTATGGAGAGCTGATGGACGTGATGGAGCTGCTGCGGACCGGCGGCTATCCGAAGATCAAGCTCGTGACTGTCGAAGGCGTCTCACAGGCCGCCGCCCAGGCTGCACATTGAAACCAGTGAAACGACGGAACTGAAGAATGGTCGAACACAAGTATCAGGGAGCGTCGCGCCGCTTGTGGATCTCAGCCGCGATCGGCGCCCTCATGTTGCACGGTGGCGGCGCCGCGCTCGCGGTCGTCCATCTCAGCGGCAATGACGTGGACGGCGGCCTCGGCGCGGCCGGCGCCGAATTCGCGCTCGAGATAGCCTCGCCCCAGGTCGAGGACAACGATCTTCCGCCGGGTCCCGACAGCGACGCGGCCGAAGCTGCGCCGGAGCAGATGCAGCAGACCGCCGAAGTCAAGGAGTCCGACGCCGTCAAGGACAAGCCGACCGAAACCGAGGAGGAGGCCGATCGGGTCGTCACGCAGAACGAACCCAAGAAGCCGGAGAAGGAGGAACAGCAGCAGGCGACCCAGCAGGCCGAGGCGTCGGTCGCATCTGCCGCGCAGGAGGAATCGGCCCGCAAGGCGCTGGACGAGGCCGCGCCGCCGGCCGAGACGGCCAAGGCCCCCAATCCGGGAATGGGCAAGGACAAGCAGAAGCTGACCAACGATTGGGGCCGCAAGATCAGCGCCTATTTCGAGCTGCACAAGCGCTATCCGGAAGGCAAGAAGCACAATGGCACGGTCAAGGTGGCGCTGGTGCTGAGCCGGGCCGGCAAGGTGGTGTCCGCGTCCGTCATGCAGTCGTGCGGCGACTCGATGTTCGATGATGCCGCGCTGGCGATGATCCGCCGCTCCGACCCTGTGCCTGCACCGCCGTCCGGACTGACGGACGATCAGTTCAGCTTCAGCCTCGACGTGAACTTCAATCAGAAGAAATAGTCGCGGCCGGACTGCCGCGCAGATCCGGACCTGGCAGCGCTCACGTCGTGGGCGCTGCATTTCATTTTGGAGACTGGAGCCGGGCACTCCCGCTGCGCGTCCACCCGTTGCAGGGGAGCTATACTACACGGCGAAGCCAGAGCGGGAAACTCCGGCTTCCAGGCTTGCGGCCTTGCCCGGGGGATGACTGTTGGCTGCGTCACGACAAGAAGCGCGATCTCCAGGCACGTCCTCAGAAGACCACAGATGCCGCGCGCGGGTGCGTGCCGGGCTGCCGATCAGTACTGCACCCGGGCGCCGACCTGCACCACGGTCGCCGACAGATTGTTTTCGCGGAAGTTGGAGCGCGTCTCCTCGCGCCGGACGCTGGCCCTGAGCTGCAGCAGGCGCGAGAACTTGTAGAGCATGCCGAGCTCGACCAGATAGCGGTTGTCGACCCGCGTCGTGCCGGTGAACGCGTCCTCGCCATAGCCGGCGAGGAACGTGCCGATGAGCCAGGGCTCGAACTGATGCTCGACGCCGACGGTGACGTCGCGCTTGAGCACCCCGGAAATGCCGGGCTCGGTAATCTCCACCACCTGCGACTTGGCCCCCAGCGCGATCGCCGTCTCCTTGGCGAACTGCCATGTCAGATTGGCATCGGCAATGAAGCCGTTGACCGGCTTGAGCATCGGATCCTGGTAGCGGCGCGTCAGGTAGCCGACGGCGACGTCGCCGGTCAGCTTGTCGGCGTAGTTGAATGTCACGCCGGCCTCGACCGCCGTCCCGGTGGAGTCGCGGCGGAAGCCTTCGGCATCGACCGCGATGTCGTGAACGCGGCGATCGATGGCGACGTCGACGAAGGGGCGGATCTCCGGCGTCAGATTGTAGGTGATGCGGCTCTGCGAGCCATATTGGACGAAGTTGCGATCGGCATTGCTGACGATCTGGCCGTCGACGAGCGGCGCGTTCTGGAACGCGACGCGGTCGATGGCGGCCTTGGTCGAGACCTCGACCTCCTCGAACCGCTTGGTGACGCCGGCGGAGCCGCCGACGGTGGAGGCCAGCGGAATCCTGGCGAACCGGCCGGCGAAGCGCGGCGTGCCGGGATCATCGGCATCGACGGCAACGTGGCCCTCGCCGTTGAGCGCAAACGTATCGGTGATGTCGTAGCGCCCATTCACCTTGGCGTCGACGGTAGGCCTGCTGAGCTGCCGGAGCTTTGCATAGTCGATGTAGCCGACGCGCACATCGGCGTTGAGCAGATGCCGCTCGAACTGAGAGCGCACGAGCAGGACCGGCGCAACGCTGACGAAGGCCGAGCCCTTGCCCTGCGGTACACGGCCGGGATTGCTGTCGAAGCCCGAGGACATTTCGAACGCAGGCTTCAGGATGAAGTTTCCCACCGTGATGCCCTTGGGCTCATAGGGGTCTTCCTCCATCATCGGCGGCTGCGGCTGATCCTGCGGCTTCTGCCCCTTGTTCACCGGCGGCAGCCGCATCTTGGGCTTGTCGGCCAGAACGGGCGGAATCGGCTGTGCATCCTGTCGCGGAATCGGCGGCAGATTGCGCGGCAGCACGCCGCGCGTCGCCGGCGGCGGACTGACGGCGAACGCCAGCGCGTCAAGGCAGCGATTGGGGACGTTCGTGACCGACAACCGGCCCGGCGTCGACAGGCAGCCACCGACCAGAAGGCCGGCTGACGGTGTGCCGAAGAAGCCATTGCGGACAGGCGCCAGGCGCGGCGCCGGCTCGCGGCGCGCGGCCTGCGGAAGCGCGCCCGCTCCGGCATCGACCGGAGATCGCGGCCGCGGCGGTGGAGCCTCGTCCACCTGGGTGGCCGCCTTGGGCTCCGGCTCGACGCCACCAGGCGAAACGATCACCTGCGGAATGACCAGCGGTCCGTTGCCGTTGGCAGGCCGCGCCGGCTGCCGGCGGCGATTGGGCACGACTACCACCGGCCCCCCGTCGGAGGCTCCGGGATCTGCATAGGCTCTCACCTGGCTGCCCGGAACGACGGTCTCAGCGGACGACGGCGCGGCTCCAAGCAGCGTCACGAGCAGCACGGTGATCGCAACCGTCTCCTCCTGGCACCGTGAGACGTCGCGACCGATGCCACGTCTGGAAGCGACCGTCTCTCGTGCTGCCCGTTCCAAAGAGCCTCGTCTCCGTCGAGTTCGGCAACCTGCGAAGCGCGGCGCCCGCGGCGTGACGCATTCCGGCATCACGGCGCCGCGGGACCGAAGGCCGGATCACTCGATGATCAGCGCGCCCTTGTTGCCCTGATGGAAATCGTCGAAGAATTCGTAGCGTCCCGGCTTCTGCGCCTTGACCTTCACGACGCCTTCCATGTTCGGCTTGATCACCGTTTCGAACTCCAGCGGCTCGCTCTCGAACTCGACCGGCGCGCCATCCAGATTCTTGACCTTGAACACGATCGGCGTGTTGGCCGGCGCCTTCATCTCCGCCGGCTGAAACTTGTTGTCCTTGACCGATATCTCGATGGTCGTCTCAGCCGCTCCTGCCGGCAGCGCGAACGCCGCGATCAACAGCACGGCGGCTCCCGCTGCCTGTCCCTTCCCAAAGAGATTCATGATTTATGTCCCTGTCCCGAATTCACCCGAATGTGCCGAACGTCTTCCGGCGCTCGCCTGCTTCGACGAGTCTCCGACACTTCATAGAACGACTATGAAGTCCCGAATGCGGCAATTTGCCGTGTCGAAATTTGACAACATCGTTGTGTGCGACAAAGCGCGCGAATTTATTAGTTGTTCGGCGTCGAGGCGCCGCGCAGACGCGTCGGCTCGAGCATCGCCGATGCGCGCCGAATGACAATGACGAACATCAGCGGTCTCCGCGGTCGGGAGCAGCACGATCACCTGAGTTCGCAGCTGTGCTGATATGAGACACGACAGGTCATGCAGCGCCGTCGCGCACGCCGCGAACCACACGAGGCTCACGATCGACCGCTTACGCTGCGTACAGCACCTGCATGATTCTCATGCACCGGCTCATCGAGACGAGTACGAGCGAGATGCACGAAGGAACGCGCTCGCACTGGTCTCATGCGGCATGGACCGCAATATGCGTGTGCGCCCATCCAGCTCGAGCCGTGTGCGGACGAGCCTCGCGCGCACCAGAAATGAAATCAGGCGCGGGCCTGCTCGCCCATATCGCCGGCGAGCGCACACGACCGATGCCCGCCGTCTCATCTGCCGACCCCCAGCCGCCTGTCGTGAACGCTGAGGGATCGCGGCATACGCGCAGGCTTCGCGGCGCCGGGCGCCGGATTCACGCGCAGGGGCGGCAGATCGGGGACGACGGATATTTGCTCCTCGTCCGCCACGGGCTCGGGCTCCGGGCTCTGGCGTGCGACGCTGCGCGCCGGCGCGGCGCGCATGATGCCCGGCACGCGCTTGCGTCCCGTGACCATCGCGCGCATCAGGTTCTCCCGCTGCAGCAAGCTCATCCACACCGTGCCGAGCACATGCACGGCGATCAGGGCGATGATGGCATTGGACGACAGCGCATGCGCCTGCTCGATCCAGCCGACGCCGAAGAACCGGACCGAGACCTGCATGACGCCGCTGATGGTCGAGACGATCAGAAGCGCGAGCATCACGACCAGCATCGCGGCCCCCGCCGGGTTCAGCCCGAGATAGCGTCCCGTCTCTCCGCGCAGCATGCCCACGATATACTGAGGCGCCGCCCGCAGCTTGAGGCTGATCCGCGCGAACAGCGAATGACGGCTGCCGATCAGCCCCCAGATCAGCCTGAAGGCGAGAAGACCGATGACGGCATAGCCCGCGAGGCGGTGCAGGCGATCGAAGGTGTTGGGCGTGACGCAGGCGACGAGCACGAAGGCCGCGAGCGACCAGTGCCAGACGCGCAGCGGAAAATCCCAGACCGCCACGGTCCCCGGACGTGAGTTCGCCGGCGTCGGGGAGGCGACGCTCCGCTGCGCCTGGCCTGCGTCACGCATGACCATCAGATCACTTCGCCTTGGTGTGCTTCAGCGCGAGGTCCTCGGGGCTGTAAAACAGCTCATAGAGCTTGCCGCCCTTGACACCGTAAACCTCGTAGCAGGTGCCCTCGATCTTGGTCTGCCGAACCTCGTAGCCCGCGGCCTTCGCCTTCGCCTCGGCTTCGGCGGTGGTCTTCCACGACGCCTTGTCGAGCCTGGTGCAATCCTTGTAGCCGTCGGCGAGCGCCGCGGAGCCCGACGCCAGACCCGCCGCCAAGACCACGCCTAACAGTTTGATGACCTTCATTATGAAATTCCTCCTCGAAGACTGCGCCATCGGCGCCAACAGCGCTCGATGCGCGGACTACAAAGGGGAGGGAGATTTCAACGAAACTTGGACGTCATCGTCCGCGGTGGATGGCCTCGACCACGCAGGCGCGGCTCGAAACGTTCCGCATCCGGCCGCAATGTCGCTGAGATGCGAACTCACATGCGGTCCAGTCAGGATCGAACCATGTCAGCAGGCTACTGATCTCTTCAGGACTCGACCCCGTGCCGGGTTCCCTGCGCGTTGCAACTGATATTGATTCGCAAGGATGTAGCAGCATCGTCGTGAGGCGTATGCGCTTTGCTCCCGCACAAGGCGTGGCCGGCGCGGCGTGCGGGACCACACTCCCGCCCGATTGCCGCTGTGACCATGGTGAGGCGAGAAAGGAACCGACAGCTACAAGGCTGCGACCTTAAGCCTCAGAAAAATTTTCTGAGCATCGCGATCGTTCGCACGACCAGATCGAGATCGGTGGTGGACGATGACGATGCGGCTGCTTGCGAACGGATCTAGCGGCCGTCAAACGCACATCCGTGCGGACAACGGCAAGGCCATCCTGATCCTGGACGCGGGCGATACTCTTGCCGGCACGGACTGCCGACCAGGATGGCGAGTCGCTGCAGGAAAACGACGTCTCGGATGCCTCGGCAACGACGTCCCCGCTTGCGCCGGGATCTGCCATGGACGCGCGTCCGGACGAGCGGCCGTTGCCGGATGGCGGATCGTCCTTGCCGCCATCGCGCGACAGGCGCCGCCCTCAGCGATGGATCCTTGCGGAGCGACCGAGCTTGCGTCCCACGGTCGCGCGCAAGCCGACGCGCATCACGCGCCCGGCCGTTGGGAATCAGGGCTATCGCACTTGACGATACAAGTTTGAGGTCGGCTCCTTCCACACCGTCATGGCCGGGCTCCGTCCCGGCCATCCGCGTCGTTCGGCATCCTGGGAAGGACGTGGATGCCCGGGACGGAGCCCGGGCATGACGACGTGGAGGCAGCGCAGCGAAACACTCAGATCTTCATATGCGATAGCCCTGGTTGGGAATGGAGAGGTCGTCACTTCGTCCCGGAGAAGACGCGGCTGATGAAGTCGGAGCTCTCGGGCGACTTCGTCATCTCCGGCGACGGCTCGGGCTGGGCCGGCGGCTCGGCTGGTACGGACCGGATCTGCGGTCGGTTTCGGACGGTGACGCTGCGCGTCGCCCGCGCCTCCTGCTCGCCTCCGTTCGGCTTGCTCACCGTGATCATGATCTTCTCGGAGATCACGGGCGGATCGAAGTTGAGATGCCTGGTGTCGCCCAGCACCAGCTGCAGCGTGTGCTTGCCGGGCGACAATTCGATCCGCGCCTCGGTCTCCCCCGCTGCGTAATGAACGTGTTTCTTGTCACGCGGAATCTCCTCGCCGGCCTGCATCGTCTCGTCGACGTCGACGAGAAGATGATGATGGCCACTGCCGGCGAAATCGTCGCCCGCATGGGTGACGCCCATGTTGCGCAGTCCGAAGCGAGCGATGAAGGGCCCGGTCACCGTCTCCCCATCCGCAGGAGAGATGAAATAGACGCGGGCATCCTTCGCAGCCTTCGTTCCCTTGGCTGGCGCCAATGACGGCGCGAGCACGAGCGATGCGGTCAGGATAAGGCAGAGTCGCGCAGACCTCGGCAGCATGCAAATCCCCTATGGTGAGAGCGCGACGCGGAAACCCAGGGTCGGATGCCGGATGCGGCCGTCATAGCGGTCGCGACTGCCGGCCCGCGCATCGGCGGCGCCGTTCTTCCACGATCCCGAGCGGATGACGCGGGCATAGCTGCCCTCCTCGAGCCAGGCCGATCCATCCGCCGGCGCGCCCCTGTAGTTCTTATGCCAGTTGTCGGCGACCCACTGGCCGACGCCGCCGCCCATGTCGAACAGGCCGTAAGGATTGGCCTGGACGCTGCCGATCTTCGGCGGCTGATCGGTCTCGGCGTCGCCCGTGCCGTTGCAGCCCTTGCAGCTGGCCATGCCGGGGCGCATGCGATCGCCCCACCAATAGCGGGTGCGCTGGCCGCCGCGCGCGGCATATTCCCACTCGGCCTCGGTCGGCAGCCGGAACGCCTTGCCGGTCGCCTTCGACAGCCAGGCGAGATAGGCCTGCGTGTCGTCGTAGCTCAGGTTGGTGACCGGACGATCATCCGCACCGGCCGCGATGTCGGCGCAGCTTGCCGCCGCGACACACTGCTTCCACTCGCCGATCGTCACGGGATGCTTGCCGAGCGAGAACGGTCGCACGCTGACCTGATGCGACGGCTGCTCGGACTCGTCGTCGCCGCCCATCGCAAAACTGCCGCCGGCGATCGCAACCAGCTCGGGCACGAGCAGCTTCGGCTCGGCGTCCGGCGCCGGCGGGATCGCCGCGGTGCCGGATGATCGCGCCAGCGTTGCCTCGAGTGCAGGAGCCGGCTGACGCGGCGCGATGAAGGCGCTGGACGGCGATCGCGCAACGTCCTGGGGCGCGCTGGCGGCTTCCAGCAGGATCCGGCGCGGCGGAGGCAGCGGCGCGGCGGACTGCGCCTCCTGCTGCGAGCTCGATGATCCTGACCCAGGCGGCGCCTGAATCAGCAGCCTGATCTCGCGTAACGGCAGCAGCACGCCGCCGAGGAAGACGATGCCGAGGACCCCGACGCCGAGCGCTCCGCGGATCAGCTTCTTGCGACTTCCTGGAGCCGGTGCGAGGAGGACGTTCAGCCGGCCGCCCTCACCCGTCTCCTCCTGATCATCGTCGCTGCCGTCGTCCCATCTGTCCGGACCGGACGCCGCCGGCGCAAGCGACGGGCGCACCGGAGAGACTGGCGCAGCTTCTCGTCGAGCCGCACCCTCCGGCTCTGCGGTCTCCCATTCGGCATCGAGCGACTGCTCGAGCGCGCCGCACATCATCAGCAACAGCCCGCCTTCGCTCTTACCGGTCCAGCGCTCCTGCACCTCGGGACACTCGACCTGATCCTCGACGCGCAGGAAGCTCGGCGGACGCATCGGGCTGAGCGAGACCTGCACCGTGCGGCCGCAGCGCCGGCAAGCCACCGCGCGGGAATCCTCCGGCAGCGCATCCTCGGCGAGCTTGGGAGCCCGCAGCCATTGCAACGCTGAACTCTCGCTCATGCTGTCCTCGCTCGTGATGCCCGCCAACCCCGTTACTGACCCCAGCTCGCGAACACGTCCTTGAACACGCGGTCGCCGTCGGATCCCTTCTCGATCGACAGCAGCGCCCGGTTGCCGCCCTCGTAGACGATCGGAATGTCAAACCACTGCTTGCCCTTGAGAAGCATCAGGTTGCGCTTGGTATCGACCTCGTTGGCGGACAGCGCGACCATGAAGTATTTCGGTGTCACCCGGGCGGTCTGGGTCACCAGCGCCGTCCCGCGCTCGGCCTCCTCGCCCTTCAGGCCGATGCCCCTCAGGCTGGTCAGGCCGCTCACCGACTGATCCGGCCAGTCGAACTTGAGCTCCATGATGTGGCTCGCCGGCATCTCCATGTCGGCGTTCCGCCGCAGCGAGATCGTGGCCTTGGTGCCGTTCTCGATCTCGATCTCCCCCTTGATCGCCGGCGCCGCATCGACTCGCGGCCCCTTGCTCTGCTCGATCGACCAGGTGACCTTGCCAGGATAACGCTTGCCCTTCGGATCCTGCGGATCCTCGTGATAGAGGAACGCCTGCGCCGGTGTGCTGACCGGCACGCTCATGCCGACCGTGGCATGCTCCTCGGCCGCAGCGGCGATCGCCGGCTTGGCCTCCGGCGTGATCCGCTCCGCATTGACCTTGCGGGCGCCCGGTTCGCTCGGCAGCGCGGACGCTGCCGTCGCACCGCTCAGGGCCGGCTGGATCCATTCCGACGCGCGCTCCCAGGACACCGCCGCACCGACGATCGCCAGCAGCCCGGCCGCGGCAACTGCCATCACGCGCCGGCTCGGCACACGGCGGCGTGGTGCCGCGGCGTTCTCCGTCGCCTTGAACGCCATCTCGACGAGAGAAGGGTGAATCTTGATCTCTGCCGCCGGCGTTACGGACTCCGCAACAGAGGCTGGAGCCGCGGCAGCGGCGGCAGGCTCAGTGGTGGCAGAAGCCGCTGCCGCAGCGGATGTCGCAACGACGCCTGTCTTCACGGGCTCTGCCGACGCGGCGCTCGTGGGCTTCGCGTCGATCTCTGCTGTGACCACCTTGCTTTCGCCAGGGCGCTGCGGCACCGCGAGCCGATCGGCGACAATGATCGGCGCTTCGGCGACGATGGTCGCGCGCGGTTGGGTCGGCTCGACCGTGGCCGGCTCCTCGACGACCGGAAGCTCGGGCGGAGCCGAAGCCGGCGTCACGATGTCCGCGGCCGGCTCGCGCGGCGGACGCCGGCGCAGAACGCGAATCTCCGGCGAGGGCTTGGGCGCAGCCGCGCGGCTCTCGGCACGCTGCGCTATCGCGGGCGCGCTCGGCTTGCCCGCGGCAGACGTGACGATGTCCGTCCCCGAGCGGCGCGCCATCGAGAGATATTTCGCGACGGTGGCGATCTCCTCTTCGAGCGAGTGCGTCGTGATGACCTGCCGCGGCTGCGGCCGCTGCTTCGGCGCCGGCGCAGCCGCGCGGGCCGGCCGCGGCAGCTCGGCGGCTGGTGCATCGGCCGATCTGGACGTATCGGCGGGCAGCAGCTGAGCTGTGACCGAGGCCGCCTCGACGCCGGCAGGGCGCGCACGCAGCTCGATCATGCGATCGGGAAAGAGGATCGCGGCGAGATCGCGCAGCGAGGCACCCGGCATCAGCAGCCGCCGCAGCGCCGGCGGCAGGCTACGCAGCGCGGTCGTCTCGGTGCGTTTGACAACAGTATCGTTGCGGCCGGCTTCGACCAAGGTCCCGTCGTCGTGACGCGCGTCGCTGATCAGAACCTTACGGGCCCGCAGCATCGCCGTCAGTTCGCGCAGATCGGAGCGCGAGGCGTGGTCGACGACCAGAAGATCGAAGGTGCCGATCCGGGCCGGCAGCAACTCGGCGACACGCCAGGCCGGCATCACGTGACAAGGAATCTCCTCGAGCCAGCCGTCCAGAGACCTGCGCGCGGCAAACCGAAGCCGGCGCGCGGTCGGACCGGAGCAGGCCGACGCCATCTTCTGCATCGAGTCCCTGAACCGCTTCACCGCTTGCCTGACGGCGCCGCCCGCATTCTGCGCGATGGCCAGCGACATGCGGGCACCGATCACCGCTTCGAACAGAGCGAGCGAGCGCGTCTCAAGCCGCGCGCGCTGAGCCGCGAGGTCATGCAGCAGCTGCCGCTCCTCCGGACTTTCGATCCGCATCAGCACGGCCCAATTCCACGCCGCCACCCATTCCGCGAGCGTCGTCGCATCCTTCGCCTCGCCCGCGGCCGGCGCGGACCGCAGTCGCTGCGCCAGACTCGGCGCGCCCGCTGCAGTCGCCATCCGGCAGGCGGTCCTGACGAGTTCGTAGTCCGGGCCGGCCTCGCGGATCTTCTCCATGGTTGCGAGAATGCCTGTCCACCGCGTTTCGAGCTCCTGGGGCTCCGTCTCGGCGTCACCGACCCGCGACAGCACGTCATCCTGAACAGAGACGGCGAGTTCTCCCGCCCGGGCGAACAACTCGCCCAGGCGAGCGAGCTCGACCAGCGGTCCCGATACGCGCGTCATGACGGTCCGGATCGCCGCGCCGAACGCGGCCAGCCGCTGTGCATCGGCCAGCATCGCCCTGACATCGCCGTCCGGCATCGACAGCTTGGAGCAGGCATCGGCCACGTTGCGGACGGCGAGCGCGGCCGTCACGACGGCGGCCTCGACGCTCTTGACGATGTGCCCGAGGTCATCGAACGCGCGCGCCGATTCCAGTTGAAGCGCGGGTGCATCGATCTGCGTTGCGATCGACGTCCAGCGCGCGCGCAACGCATGCAGGTCGTGACGCCACAGCAGGAAGCGCCCGACATATTGCCAGTCCGCCGGCTTCGACGGCGCAGCCCCGTCCACCGTGATGGCCTCGACGGCGGCCTTCAGCGCGCGGCGCGAGGCCGAGAACCGCGCGAACGGCTTCTCGCCGGCCGCGAGCCGCTCGACCACGCGAATCGCATCCTTCCTGGTGAAGGCCTCGACCGGCGCCTGCACCTGGCGCCTCGTGAATTCGGCGCTTCGGGACAGCTGGAACGACGCATCACGCGCCCAGCCCACGACCTTGTCGAGACCGACGGGCCCGTCGGCCTTGGCGGTGCCGAGCGGCGACAGACGCGCGAGCCAGGGCGCCTCCGCGATGGCGCGATGGCCGGCCACCAGCGCATCGAGATCGGCCGCCAGGCGGTTGGTTGCGTCGAGCCCGAAGGTCGCGATGGCGTCGAGCGCGAGATCCTCGTCGCGGCCCGCGTCCGACGTCAGCCCCGCCTGGTGCTGCAGCTCCGCGTGCAGCCGCAGGATCGCGGCGGTGTCGGGCAGCACTGCGGGGTCCGGCAGCTCGTCGTCGATGTGCTTGAGATCGGCGGCCAGCCGCAGCCGCGCCCCGCGTGCCTTGTCGACCGCCACAACGAGCGGGTCGGTGGCCGCGAGCAGGCGCTGCGGCCGGTCGGTGAACCAGGCATGGGCGGCCTGCTCGCCGATCAGCGCCTTGAACAGATCGAACGGCAGCTCCGGCAAGCCGCCGGCGAGCCGCAGGTTGCGCCGGACGATCTCGGCGATCTCGTCGTCGAGCGAAGCGATCTGCGTGCGCTTCGAGATGATGTCGCGTTCGAGCCGACCGATCTGGCCGACCTGATCGCGCAGATTCGGCGCGTCCAGGATCGATTGCAGCCGGCCCGCCAGGGCTTCGGCCTTCCTGAGCACGTCCTTGTCGGAGCCGGTCGAGCTGACGGTCAGCTCGCGAATGGCCGGCGGCAGCTTCTGATGCAGCAGGGAAAGTGCAGCCTCGTCCCTGGACACGACGAGGACGCGCGAGCCGAGCGCGAGGTGATGGCAGACGACGTTGACGAGCGCCGCGATCCGATCGTCGCGTGCGACAGACTGGACCATCAGGCCATCCGACCGCGACAGCTCGCGCACGACCTCGACATCCTCCGCGACAGCCGGCAGCGGGAAGAACAGATCACCCTGCTCGACCGCGGCAGGCTTTGGCGCAGGCGCAATGTCGATGGGGCCCCCGACGATGCCGGACAGGTGCCGGCGCGCATTGGCGTGGCCACGTCCATCCGGCTGCGAGAGCAGCGCGTTCACGGCTCCCGACAGGCAGCACTCACTCTGCGGCGCATGCTCGATCGCGGTCTTGAGACTGTCGATGTCGCGCAGGGCGAGGCTCTCCGGCCGCCGCCGCGCGGATATGACCCAGCGTCCCGCCGCGATGGCGGCCTCCATGGCCGGCGTGCCGTCCGACGACACGGGATCGCGCGACGTCCTGTTACCGGATTGCACGCCTGCGGCGCTCAGGATCTGATCGGTCCCGATCGGCGTGAACGGCGACAGCTCTGCGCGCTGCTCCAGCGCCTCGACCAGGCGATCCGGCTTGTCGCGCACGGCAAGCGCGGCGTCCGGCGCCACGGCATCGAGCGCCCTCAAATTGACGGTTGCGCCGACGAAGCGCGGCCGGACCCTGACCTCGGCATCCGGGCGCGCGATGATCTCGATCTCGACCGCGCGCTCGAACAGCGGCAACTCGAATTCCCGCCCGCCCTGCCGCCAAGACGACAGCGCGACGCCCCACATGACCTCCATGACCTGATCGGCGCCGACCGTGGCCGCCATGTCGCGCAGCCGCTGGTGGATCGACATGGTCCGGCGGCGCATGCGCTCGGTGTCGGCCCAGGCGGTCCATGGCCCGCTGATATAGCGCTCGAGCCGCTGCACGAGGTCAGGACGCTGCTCCAGGCGCAGCCGTCCAGTCCAGGCGCCCAGCTCCGGGGCCGGCGAAAAATCCTCAGGCCGCGCGTGGCGGGCAAAGGTGAGGCGGTTCTTCTCGATCTCATCGACCGTGACCACGATGCTCTCGTGCGGCGATGGACGACGGTCGGGATCGGACGACGGCTCGACCCAGGTCTTGAGATCGTAGTCGATGGCAGGCGGCTCCGTCGCGGCAAGCGCCTCGACGGCGAGCCACACCGGACCGTCGACATCGAAGGTATTGATCACCACGCCCGGCAGGCCCGCCAGCTCCTCCTGGTCGAGCGCGAAGCCATGATCGTCGGCGAATGGATGATCCGGCTGACGCTCCGCCGGGGAGCCCTCGGCACGAATGATCTCGGTCAGACTGCCGAGCACGTCCTGCAACGGCTCGACGACCGATCCCATGCCGAGTGCTTCGCTCGTCGAGGACGCCCAGGCGTCGGTCGGCGACTGCGGCTCCAGGGCTGCCGCGCCGATAGCACCAAGCAGCCGCATGCCGTGATCGGCTGCACTGCTCTGCGCCTTGCGATCGCCCGCGCCGGCCTCGTTGGGCCGCACATTCACCAGCTGGCTCATCGCGCAGATCCTTCTCTGAAGTCGGCCGCAACGTCGGCGCGAGCTCGGCGAGAGGCTGACCGACAAGGATGGCCCTGCGCATGATCACGGAGCGCCGGGCGATCGGAGAGTGGGTTCAGAGTGGACAAGCTTGCCTCGCTGCAACGTCGACGGAACTCCCGACTCGTTGCGGAGGGGTATGGCGAAGTGAGGTCACATCAATGACCCGACAGGTAGATGAATGTGACGATTCTCGCTCCCGTCGGAGAATCGGGAAAAAATCCCGGGTCATTCGATGAGGAAAATCGCGCCTAAGAAGTTTGTTAGTCTTGGCTTTTTGTGTAGCGTCGCGCGCGTAGCCGACAACAAGCTTGGGTTGCGGACGAATACGCTGGAATGTGTCTAAGAATACTTCTAACGCTCAAGAAGAAATATCGAGACGCATGCCGAACGCCCGATGTTCACGCCGCAGCACGGCTGCGGTCCCTGTTCGACCACGAGCCCGCCGCGTATGCGGCTCGCTTGCAGGGGGGCGGCGCCACAAGCATTGGCGCCAGCGTGCATGGCACCGCGTCGTTCCCTCCCCGAATACGGTGATTGCATCCGACCGAAACGGCGTCGCCGTGCCCCACACGATGGCCCGCCAAAGAAGCCCGGGGATGTCGCCGGATCCCATGCGATGGCTCTGCAGCCGACGCTGCTTGAAACACCCTCGAAGCTGAAGTAGCTGTTGTTGCAATGACATCGACGTCGTCCAGACGTTTCCCGATCGATGGGGCCGGGACTGCATGGTGAGGCAACGGACGAGGGCTGCGGCCGCATGCGGCGCCGTGCTGTTCACGCTGGTTTCGCTGCCGTCGCGCGCGCAGGCGCAGACTGCCGGTCCGGCCGAGCGCGAACCTGCGTCGGTCAAGCTTTCCGCAACGCAACAAAAGCAGATCGGGCTCCAGACCGCCGTCCTGGCGGCGGAATCCCATCCCGAGCAGTTTCGCGCCTACGGCACGGTGCTGGACGTCGCCAGGCTGACCGACCTGACCAACAACTACGCCAACGCCCAGGCGCAGCTGCAGACGGCGCAAGCGAAGCTCGACGTCGCAAGGCTCGCATTCGAGCGCGCCCGCGACCTCGTGCAGTCGGCGGCGATGCCGCGCAAGGACGCCGAGGCGGCGGAAGGCACGTTCCGGACCGATAAAGCGACCCTGGCTGCCGCGGAATCGCAAGTGAAGACCTTGATGGCGACGGCGCGGCAGGAATGGGGCGCGGTCATCGGACAGGGCATCATCGAGCGCTCGCCGCAGGTAGTCCAGCTGATCGAACGCGAGCAGCTGCTGGTGCAGGTCACGCTGCCGCCCGGCGTGACCCTGGCCGAGCCGCCGCGCGCCGCGCTGGCGCAGGCGCCGACCCGCAGCGTCAACATCGATCTGCGCTATCTGTCGGCTGCGCCGCGAACGGATCCGCGCATCCAGGGCGTGAGCTACTACTTCGTCGCCGCCGGCGACAGCGGGCTGCTGCCGGGGATGAACACCACCGCCTACGTGCCCTCGGGCAAGTCGTTCGACGGCGTCTTCGTCGAGGACACCGCGATCGTGCAATGGCAGGGCCGCTCGTGGGTCTATCTGCGCGCCGGCCCCGAGGTCTTCAAGCGCCATCCGATCCGCACCGATCAGCCGGTGTCGGACGACGACTATGTCGTTCAGGACATTCCGTCGGGCTCCGAGATCGTCCTGCGCGGCGCGCAGGTGCTGTTGTCGGAGGAGGCCAGGAGCGAGTTGCGCGGCGGCGGCGACGATGATTGACGGCGCTCGCGGCGCCGCGGCCGGCCCCCAGGCGGCGCTGATCTCGTTTGCCATCCGCTTCCGCGGCATCGTGCTGGCGCTGGCCTGCACCATTCTCGGCTATGGCATCTTGTCGCTGGGCAGCGCCAACTACGCGGTCTTTCCCGAATTCGCGCCGCCACAGGTTTCGATCCAGACCGAGGCGCCAGGTCTCAGTCCGGAACAGGTCGAGGTGCTGGTCACGCAGCCGATCGAGACCGCGATCAACGGTCTCGCCGGCGTCGAGAGCATGAGGTCGTCGTCGATCCAGGGCCTGTCCGTCATTTCGGTCATTTTCCAGCCCGGCACCGAGGTCTTCCGGGCGCGGCAATTGGTGACCGAGCGGCTCGCGGTCGTTGCCGGCAGCCTGCCACAGGGCGTGCGGGCGCCGTCGATGACGCCGCTGGTGCCGGCGGCCGGCACCGTGCTGGCGATCGGGCTGACCTCCGAGCAGCGCTCGCTGATGGATCTGCGCACGATCGCCGATTGGACCGTGAGCCGGCGGCTGCTGGCGGTCGCGGGCGTCGCGCAGGTCACGACCTATGGCCGGGACATCCGGTCGCTGCAGGTGCAGGTGCGATCCGACGACCTGGTCCGCTTCGGCGTCGGCATGAACGACGTCGTCGCCGCAGCGCGCAAGGCCACCGGCGTGCGCGGCGCCGGCTTCGTCGACACCGCCAACCAGCGGGTCATCCTGCAGACGCAGGGCCAGTCGCTCACACCCGAGCAGTTGGCGCGTACGGTCCTGCTGCACCAGGGCGGCGCCAGCGTGGTGCTCGGCGACGTCGCGACGGTCGTGAACGCGCCGGAGCCACCGATCGGCGGCGCGCTGATCAACGGCCAGCCCGGCATCATGATGATGATCAGCCAGCAATTCGGCGCCAACACGCGCAACGTCGCGGCGCGCGTCGAGGCCGCGCTGCGGGATCTGCGGCCGGCGCTCGACAGCGAGAAGGTCAAGCTGCACGCCGATCTGTTTCGTCCGGCGACCTTCATCGATGCGGCGACGGAGAACGTACTGTTCGCCCTGCTGATCGGCGGCGCCCTGGTCATCATCGTGCTGTTCCTGTTCCTCTATGATTGGCGCACCTCCGTCATCAGTTGCACCGCGATCCCGCTGTCGCTGCTCTCGGCCGTGCTGGCCCTGCAATGGATGGGACAGAGCCTCGACACGATGACGCTCGGCGGCCTCGCCATCGCGATCGGCGAGGTCGTCGACGATGCCGTGATCGGCGTCGAGAACGTGGTGCGCCGGCTGCGTGAGAACCGAGGCCTGCCGTCGCCGCGCAGCGAAGCGCGAATCGTCTATGACGCCATGCTCGAGGTACGCAGCGCGGTCGCCTATGCGACCTTCGCCGTGCTGCTGGTGTTCGTGCCGATCCTTGCGCTGCCGGGTCTCGCGGGCCGGCTGTTCGGGCCGCTCGGCATCGCCTACATCCTCGCGGTGGTGGCCTCGCTGATCGTCGCGCTGACGGTCACACCGGCGCTGTCGATGCTGCTGCTGGCCGGTCGCAAGCCGCGAGAGCAACGCGAGCCGCCGCTGGTGCGCTGGTCGCGCGGCTCCTACGAGACGCTGTTGCGGCGGCTCGGCCGGTTTCCCAAGTCGGTCATGCTGGCGGCCCTGCTGGTGACCGCCGGCGGCGCAAGCCTGGTGCCGTTCTTCGGCGGCACCTTCCTGCCCGACCTGAAGGAAGGCCACCTGATCCTCCACGTCTCGACGCTGCCGGGGACCTCGCTCGACGAATCGCTGCGGCTGGGCTCGCTGATCGCAGAGGCGCTGAAGGGCGTGCCGGAGGTCCGCAGCGTGGCGCAGCATGCGGGCCGCGCCGAGGCCGGCGTCGATACCGCGGGCACGCATTCGAGCGAGATCGAGGTCGACCTGAAGCCGGGGCTGTCAGGCGACCAGCAGGAGCTGGCGCAGCAGCGCATCCGCGCCGCGCTCGCCAACTTCGCCGGCATCAACCTGTCGATCAAGACCTATTTGACCGAGCGCATCGAGGAGACGCTGTCCGGCTTCAACGCCGCCGTGGTCATCAACGTGTTCGGCCCCGATCTCGACGATCTCGAGCGCGCGGCGCGCGACATCGCGCGCGAGCTCGGCGAGGTCCGGGGCGCGATCGACATCCAGCAGCAGTCGCCGCCGGGCATGCCGCAGGTCAACGTGACCCTGCGCCCGACCGATCTGCAATCCTGGGGCCTGGACGCGGTGGAGGTGCTGGAGCTGATCCGCACCGCCTATCAGGGCGACGTGGTCGGCCAGGCCTATGAAGGCAACGTCGTCTTCAACGTCATCGTCAAGCTCGACCCCGATGCGACGGCACGCCCGACCGAGATCGGCAACATGCCGATCCGGACGCCGAGCGGCGCCTACATCCTCCTGAAGCAGGTCGCGGACGTCTACGGCACCGCGGGGCGCTACGTCGTGCTTCATCGCAATGGGCAGCGCGTCCAGACCGTGACCGCCAACGTCGCGGGGCGTGATCTCGAATCTTTCGTGGCCGCGGCCAAGCGGAAGATCGCCAAGGAGGTCAAGCTGCCGCCGGGCGCGCATGTCGAGTTCACCGGCGCGGCCGAAGCGCAGGCCAAGTCGCGCCGCGACCTCTTGGTGAACTCGCTGCTGGCGACGATCGGCATCGTGCTACTGCTGTCCTTCGTCACCGGGCACTGGCGCAACCTGGTGCTGGTGCTGATCAACCTCCCGTTCGCCTTCGTCGGCGGTGTCATCGCCGTCGCGCTGACCGGGGGCGTGCTGTCGCTGGGCTCGATGGTGGGCTTCGTGACGCTGTTCGGGATCGCGCTGCGCAACTCGATCCTGATGATCTCGCATTACGAGCATCTGGTCGTCGTCGAGGGCCGCGCCTGGACTCTGGAGACCGCGATCGCCGGCGCCGCCGACCGCCTGGTGCCGATCCTGATGACCTCGCTGGTGACCGGCCTCGGCCTGCTGCCGCTCGCGCTCGGCGCCGGCGAGCCGGGCCGCGAGATCGAGGGACCGATGGCCGTTGTCATCCTGGGCGGACTCCTGACCTCGATGGCCCTCAACCTGCTGGTGCTGCCGACCCTGGCGCTGCGCTTCGGACGGTTCGCGCGCGGCGTGCACGCCCACGGAGATGTCACGGCGAGCTGATCGTGGGCGTGAGACGTCCGCGACGTTCGCCGCACATGGCTGCTCGACGCTTCACCGTGCGGGCCGGATGAAGGAGATTAACTTCCGACCCGTGCTGACGAGCTTGCCACTGGTCAACTGCAGACCTTCGCGACCGAATGACCGGCGTCCGCATTCAGCCTTTCTCGGACGTTAGTACCGATCCGGCTGATTTGTTACTTGGGTCTGATACCCACCGGCGGTATGACGGACTAGATCGTAGAGCTTGACGAGCTCTGCCTCGGCCTCGTCGAGGGCCACGCCGAATCCGCCAGCCTGGCCGCCGTGGGCGATGCGCCAGGTGCGGTCGGGGTTACCCTCGACCGGTACGATCTTCAAGAATTGCGCTCCGCCTAGCGGCCCGCGATGGTTTCGCTCGATGTGCTTGTGAACGATGTCGTCGAGTTCGGCGAGCGTCTTTTGCTCTTTCGGCATGGATGCCTCCTCGATAAGGTGTGCCAAAGTTTAAGTGTAATGGCCGCGCCTGTCGATCCGGGCGATCTCGGCGCGAGTACGATTTCTAGTGGAACGTGGCGGGGAGTTCCTTTAGCTCTTGCCTGCGGCGAGTGCATGCGAGTAACACTCGAAGGCGTTGAGCAATTCCGCACTATCTCTTTTCGCCCACTAGGATATGGATGGCATCTGCGTTGGCGCTCGCCCCGCTAATAGGAGCGGCTTCCACTTGTGCAACAATACCGATGTCATTCAGCACCTTGGCTAGTGCTGTGGCTGCCGGCAATAATTCGCTGCGATGCTCTGGCGTCAATTCGATAGATACATTTAAAACGTTGGCCACGCCGTAGAAATGCCACGTCATGGTCCAGTTGAGTTTTGAGAATTTCTGCGGGCCGTCCCAGTCCACAAAAACCCAACCTGCCTTCGGAAACACAGGTTCAAGCAACCAAAGGAAATCCCATTGTTCACGTCCTGTTGGAGCGTGGCCAATATCAAACTTTACTCCAGCGAACGGCTCTAGCGCAGCTACAATCTTATCGGCCTCAGATGGCCCGACTGTTCTGCCTCTCCGGAATTCAGCGAGCTTCAGCTCGGCTTCGGCCGCGCGAGCGGTGGCCAACGCGGTATCTTTTCGCAACTGTTCAGACTGGCTTTCCACCTCCGCGATGCGCTCGTCAGAGCGCCGCCTGTCCTCGGCCCAGTGCTCTTCTTTCACGTCCGTGGCCTTCACGATCACGAACGTAGAGAGCACTCCACCAAGAAGACTAATAAGCAACCCCCAGTTGGCAATTGTGCCAATGAAGGAGGCAGTTGAGAGCGACATTTCCGAAAATGGCCACATAAGAACTCCCCACTAGCTATATCTCGGGGAGATATTAAGCGCTTTGGTGGCTGGCGCTATTGCGCTATTCGATCAAACTAGGCTGGCACTAAAAAGGCTCAAAAGGCGACTCGGAGGCGGCAGCTAGAGGAGCCGCGCCGTGTGTCGGCACGCGGCTTGGGCCGCTTGGTTGCCGGACCCATGGCTTTTCTCCTTTTTGCACTCCCCGACATCGGCCCTCCCTGTCATTTCCGTTACTCGCCCTTCTCGGACCTTCCGGCCGCCGCCAAAGACGTCGGCCGGCTGGGCTTGGGCGGATATGCTTCTCGAGACTCGTGCGAGCTCGAAGCCAGGCGCGCACGACCGACAAGTCAACCTCTGATGCGATGCGCCCAAGATCTGATTTTACTCACCGCCTCAAGCACATCATCCTTGTCCAGTCCTCCCACGAAAAATATTCCACTTTCGTTTTTCAGAAAATCATGATTGACTATGCGCATCCCGTCCCGCCATGAGGGGCGCTTCGCGATCGTCACGAGACGTGGGTGCGGGATGCGGTGGGTGCATTGGATCGCAGCGCGAGCAATCGTGCGGACGAACGAGCCCGATGCGCCGGCGAAATCGTAGGGTCCTGGCCTCCCGGTGCTGAGGCCAAGCGGACGGTGACGATGATCCGTTCGTGACGGGGGCAAGACAGCCGGTCCCCGGGGAGAGGACGTATAAGCCGCCCAACCATCGCGCGGGGAATGCCGGGATGTCTCGGCTGAACCTGTGGTACCTGCCGCCTGCATTTTTTTCGCAGGCGGGCCATGGGGGCGGCCAGCTCCCGGCATTCCCTGCGCCCTCTTCGTCGATGAGGGCGAAACGACCCGCACAACTCGGACGCACGGAGCGCCGCGAGGGCGAATGACTGCGTTCCAAGAAGCACTCATCGCAGATGTCGGCGCCCGCAGCGTCGAGGCGGCGGAGAGACGATGGACGTCCCGCATGACAGCGCGCGCAAACGCTGGGATTGTCGACCATTGGCCGGGTAGATTTCGGCGCCGAACTGCCTCAGGCGTTCAGCCGGTCGATGTGCACCTTGCCGGCCTTCATCACCAGCGGAATGTGATCGCCCTGGCCGAGCAGGCACGAGACGTCGCGCAGCGGATTGCCCTCGACCACGAGCAGGTCGGCAAAGGCCCCGGGCGCGATGCAGCCGAGCCTGCCCTGCATGCCCAGCACCTCGGCGCCGATCACGGTCGCGCTGGCGATGACCTCGCGGGCACCGAGGATCTCGGCGCGGATCCGGAATTCATCGCTCTGCAGCCGCTGGGACGGCCCCAGGAGATCGCTGCCGAAGCCCATCTTGACGCCGGCGTCGCGATAGATGCCGAGCGAGCGCAGGCCGGCATCGCGCACATCCGCGATCTTGGCGACGCTCTCCGGCGGCAGGCCATATTGCGCGCCTTCATTGGCGAGCGCCTCATAGGTGACGAGCGTCGGGATGACATAGACACCCTTCTCCGCCATCAGCCGCGCCGTCGGAAGGTCGACGAGATTGCCGTGCTCGATGGTGCGCACACCGCAGTGGACGGCGCGGGCGATCGCTTCCGCCGTGTAGGCATGCGCCAGGACGTAGGTCTGCCGCGCGCGGGCCTCGGCGACGATGGCGCGGATCTCGTCCTCCGAATAGCCGAACGCGCCGACGGGATCGGTCGGCGAGGCCACGCCGCCGGACGCCATGATCTTGATCTGGTCGGCGCCCATCTGCAGCTCCTCGCGCACCGCCTTGCGCACGGCATCGACGCCGTCGGCCACGCGGGCCAGCGCGCCGACGCGCACGCAGCACGGACAGGGCGCGTTGTCGGAGAGGAAATCCGTCCGCGCCCGCATGTCGCCATGGCCGCCGGTCTGGCTGAGCGCACGGCCGGAGACGAACAGCCGCGGGCCCTCGGTGAGGCCGGTGTCGACGGCCTGCTTCAGCGGATAGCCGGCGCCGCCGGCGTCACGCACCGTCGTAAAGCCCCGCCGCAGCATGCCCTTGAGCAGCAGCGCCGAGCGCAGGGTCACCAGCACGTTCGGCATCTGCACCTGCTGGGCCAGATTGAGCTCGACCGCGATCGCATGGACGTGCAGGTCGATCAGCCCCGGCATCAGCGTCTTGCCTTGGAGATCGATGGTCTGGTCGACGCTGGTCTGCAGCGGCTTGTCAGACACCTCCTTGATCACATGGTCCTCGACCAGCACGTGATGGCCTTCGCGCAGCTCCGGCTGCAGCGGGTCGAGCAGAGCGGCATTCTTGAACAGGATGGTCGACATCAAGGTGTCCTCGATCGGAGCGAAGCGTGCGTCAGCGGGCGGAGCGGGCCGGCGATGACGGTGTTCTCCCCTATCCTGTCCTGCGGCGTCGAGCCAGCCCGGGACGGAATACCTGTCTTCTCAGCCGATCGACATCAGGCTGGCATTGCCGCCGGCGGCCGCGGTGTTGGTGGAGAGACTGACCTCGGTGACCAGCCGGTCGAGATCGTAGCAGCCGTCGCTGGCGCGCGGCGTGACGAGCGGGACGATCGGTCCGGGGCGCGTGGCGAGGTCGCGGCCGAGCGCGATCAATTCATCCGCCTCGCCGTCGGCAAGCACGGCCTGCAGATCGCCGAGAGCCCGCCAGCTGTCGACGATCCGCAGGCGGCCGCGCAGCCGGCTGGTGAGCGGTCCCAACACGGCAGCAGCGGGATTCGCGCGTTCGACGAACGCGTCGTTGCCGGTCATCAGAATGACGCCGATCTGGATCAGCAGCGCCTGCTCGCTTCGCGCCAGCGCCGCGACTGCGCCGCGCGCGGTGATGCGATAGATGTTCTGCTCGCCGACGGGTCCGGGCAGCTCGATCTCGAAGCCGGCCAGCACCTGGGGCCCATGCGCCTCGCACGCCAGCGCCGCCTCGGCGTGTCCGCTGGCGCGCAACCCGTCGAGGTAAGAGCGCAAGACCGCGTCAGACTGCGACGCCATGAGCCGCTGGCGCGGCGGCATCGCGAACAGCCGGCGCAGATACAGCGGACCGCCGGCCTTCGGCCCGGTCCCCGACAGGCCGGAGCCGCCGAACGGCTGCACGCCGACCACCGCGCCGATCACGTTGCGGTTGACGTAGATGTTGCCGGCCGCGCTGTGGCTCGAGGCGCGGGCAATCGTCTCCGTGATGCGCGAATGGATACCGAAGGTCAGGCCATAGCCGGTCAGGTTGATCGCGTCGACGAGGTCAGCGAGCTGCTCGCGACGGTAGCGCAGGACGTGGAGGACGGGGCCGAACACCTCGCGCTCGACATCGAAGATGTTGCTGATTTCGATGATGGTCGGCGCGACGAACGTGCCGTGCGCCGCCTGCGGTGGCAGCGGCAGCCGCTCCACGGCATGGCCGCGCGCCTGCATCGTGGCGACATGCGCATCGAGCGTGTCGCGGGCCTCGCCGCTGATGACCGGGCCGACATCGACCGACAACGACGCGGGATTGCCGAGTTCAAGCTCGCGCAGCGCGCCGCGCAGCATCGACAGGATGCGGTCGGCGACGTCCGCCTGCAGGCAGAGGATGCGCAGCGCCGAACAGCGCTGGCCAGCCGAGTCGAAGGCGGAAGCGATGACATCGCTGACAACCTGCTCGGCGAGCGCCGAGGAATCCACGATCATCGCGTTCTGGCCGCCCGTCTCGGCGATCAGCGGCACGGGCTGTCCATAGACGGTGAGGCGCTCGGCAAGCTGTTTCTGGATCAGCCGCGCGACGTCGGTCGATCCCGTGAACATCACGCCCTGCACGCTGTGATCGCCGACCAGCGCGGCACCGACGCGGCCGTCGCCCGGCAGAAATTGCAGGACATCCGCTGGAACGCCGGCCTCATGGATGATGCGGACGGCCTCGGCGGCGATCAGCGGCGTCTCCTCGGCAGGTTTCGCCAGCACCGGATTGCCGGCCGCGAGTGCGGCCGCGACCTGGCCGGTGAAGATCGCGAGCGGAAAATTCCACGGGCTGATGCAGACTACGGGACCAAGCGGCTTGGGCATCTCGCCCTCGGCGAGAGCTTCGATCTCGCTCGCATAATAGCGCAGGAAATCGACGGCTTCGCGCACCTCGCCGACCGCGTTCGCAAAGGTCTTGCCGGCCTCGCGGACGATCAAGCCGATGAGGACGAGGCGACGCGCCTCCATCGTTTCGGCCGCAGCACGCAGGCATGCGGCGCGCACGCGCGGGCTGGTCGCGGCCCAGGCCGGCGCGGCGTTCGCCGCGCGCGACAGCGCCGCCTCGATCTCGGCAGGCGCGGCATCCCTGGCCGCGCCGACGACGTCACGGCGATCGGCGGGATTGCGAATGAGGCGCGCACCTTCGCTGCCCGTCGCTCCGGTCGGCACAGCCTTCCAATCGAGGCCCGCGCTCGTGACCAGGCCTTCGCCGAGACGCGCCAGCGCGCGCTGATCGGAAAGGTCGAATCCGGCCGAGTTCACGCGGCCCGGGCCGAACAGCGCGGGCGGACGCCTGATCTTGTCGTGCGGGGCACCGGTGCGTTCCGACGCGCGAACGATGGCGACGGGGTCCGCAATCAGATCGTCGACGGACACGGCGGGATCGGCGATGCGATTGACGAAGGAGGTGTTGGCGCCGTTCTCCAGCAGCCGGCGCACGAGGTAGGCCAGCAGCGTCTCATGCGAGCCGACCGGCGCGTAGATGCGGCACGGGCGTCCGAGCCGTGCGGGTCCGACAACCTCCTCGTAGAGCGGCTCGCCCATGCCGTGCAGGCACTGGAATTCATACTGGCCGCGCTCGTAATTGGGACCGGCCATCTCCACGATCGATGCCAGCGTGCGCGCATTATGCGTCGCGAACTGCGGGAACACGGCGTCGGGCGCGGCCAGCAGTTTGCGGGCGCAGGCGAGGTACGACACATCGGTATGGGGCTTGCGCGTGAAGACCGGAAAGTCCTGGAGACCATCGACCTGCGCGCGCTTGATCTCGCTGTCCCAATAGGCGCCCTTGACGAGGCGCACCATCAGCCGGCACTGCGTGCGCCGCGCGAGGTCGATGAGCCAATCAACCACAAAGGCGCAGCGCTTCTGATAGGCCTGGATGACGAAGCCGATGCCGTTCCAGCTGGCGAGGTCCGGATCGATGCAGAGCGCCTCGAGCAGATCGAGCGACAAATCCAGACGATCGGCTTCCTCGGCGTCGATGTTGAGGCCGATGTCGTATCCCCGCGCCAGCAGCACCAGTCGCTTCAGCCGCGGCAGCAGCTCGTTCATGACGCGGTCGCGCTTGATGCTGAGGTAACGCGGATGCAGCGCCGAGAGCTTGATCGAGATGCCTGGCCCGTCGTAGATGCCGGCGCCGGCCGCATGCCTCCCGATCGCGTGGATCGCCATCTCATAGGCGGCGAAATAGCGCGCGGCGTCGCCCGCCGTCGTCGCCGCCTCGCCCAGCATATCGTAGGAATAGCGGAAGCCCTGCGCCTCCCACCGCCGGCCGTTCGACAGCGCCTCATCGATGGTTTGCCCTGCCACGAACTGCTCGCCCAGCAGGCGCATGGCGAGCGTCACGCCCCTGCGGATGATCGGCTCGCCGCCGCGGGCAATGAGCCGCGTCAATGCCGACGCCAGGCTGTCCTCGCTCGCGGCGGCCGTCAGCGTGCCGGTGACGATGAGGCCCCAGGTCGCGGCGTTCACCAGCAGCGACGGGCTGTGCCCGATATGGGCGCGCCAATCGCCGGTCGCGATCTTGTCGCGGATCAGCGCATCGCGCGTCGCTGTGTCCGGGATCCGCAGCAGCGCCTCGGCCAGGCACATCAGCGCTACGCCCTCCTGGCTCGACAGCGAATATTCCTGGATCAGTCCCTCGACGCCGCCGGATTGCGCCTTGCCGCGCAGACGCAGGACGAGATCCCGCGCCAGACCGGCGGCCCGCGCCGACGACGCCTCCGGGAGCGCGGCGAGATCGAGCAGCGGCGCGATGCAGTCCGGCTCGGCGCGGCGATAGGCCGAGGTGATCGCGGCGCGCAGCCCGCTCTGGCGCTGGAGGTGGGCATCGAACGCGGCGAACGGTCGTGGCGGCGGCTGCGACATGACACGTCTCCTCAATCGGTCCCCGTCACTCGCCATGCCCGCGGCCTGAGCGCAGGCCGCGAGCGACGGATCGCGCTACCGCCCGATCAGCTGATCGGCGTAGTAGCCGATGGTCTTGCGGTAGATCACCGCCCTGTTCCACTCGCGCATCGCCTCGAAATTCGCCGAGCCCTCGTCATAGGGCGCGCCCATCTTGAAGCCGTTGCTGTGCAGCAGGTTGGCGGTCGAGGCCAGCACGTCGGCGGTGGAGTGGCGCAGGTCGACGCGGCCGTCGCCGTCGAAGTC
Organism: Bradyrhizobium sp. SZCCHNS3002; assembly: GCF_032377435.1. Taxonomy (NCBI): domain Bacteria; kingdom Pseudomonadati; phylum Pseudomonadota; class Alphaproteobacteria; order Hyphomicrobiales; family Nitrobacteraceae; genus Bradyrhizobium; species Bradyrhizobium sp. SZCCHNS3002. The sequence goes on along the minus strand of NZ_JAUHHY010000007.1, from coordinate 143,014 downwards.
GACGCCGTATTTGATGTAGGACGACGGCAGGAACTGGGTCTGGCCGATCTCGCCGGCGAAGGCGCCGACGAGGTCGCGCAAGGTGAGATCGCCGCGCTGGACGATCTTCAGCGCCGCCAGCAGCTCGCCCTGGAACAGCTCGGTGCGGCGACAATCATGCGCCAGCGTGGCGAGCGTGCGGATCACCGGCAGCTTGCCCATGTCGCCCTTGCCGAAATCGGTCTCCAGCCCCCAGATCGCGACCAGGATCTGTCGGGGCACGCCATATTGCTGCTCGATCCGCGACAGCAGTGCCGCGTGCCGCTGCAGCATGGCGCGGCCGCCATTGATGCGGCCCGCGCCGACGCGGGTCGAGACGTACTGCTCGAAGCTCTTGTTGAAGGTGTAGCGCTGGCGGCGGTCGAAGGCGAGCACGGCCGGATCTAGCGTCACGCCCGACAGCGCCTGGCTGATCGTGCCGCCCGAGACGCCAGCGCCCTGCGCCTCCGCCGAGAAGCTCGTGATGAAGGTATTGAAGTCGCCGCCGCAGCGCGCGGCCAGGGCTGGAGAGGCAAATGAGAGGATCGCAACAACTACGAGGGATCGGACAACGAGCATGAGAAGAAAGGTCCCTGCATGAGAGCGTGATGAGGACAGGCGGCGCCAAGCGCCGTCACCATGCCCGATTTGTCGGCGGCAGGCCAGCCGGCAGGGATCGCCCCCGATCTGCATTGCGTCTTCGCCTCCTTTGAACGCAACGCGGCCTCCCCGCCACATATGCAAGGCGCGTCTTCGTCGCGGTCGCATTCCTTGCGCGCGCTGATCGAGCGCCCTCTGCACGCCACACGCGTTAGCCCGCTTTGCCTGCCCTTTGCCTGGAGAGGTTCCCCATGAGAATGACGTTCCGACTCGGCGCACTGACGCAGCTCGCGCTGTTCGCGGCTCTGCTCTGTCACACGCTGGCGCCTGCTGCCGCCCAGCCCGGCGACATCGCGGGAGCCAGGGATTATCCCGGCATCGGACGTTTCGCCGGCAGCGTGATCACCGGCTATGTCGCCAAGGATTTCGATGCGGCGCGCATGCAGGCGGCGCCGTTCAAGGACGGCAAGGCGACCGACGAGCGGCGCCCGGAAGGCCGCATCGTCAGAATCGCCTATCGCACCGCGCCCGGTCCCTCGATCCTTGAAGTGTCACGCAATTTCGAGAACCAGCTCGCCAAGGCCGGCTTCGAGACGCTCCTCGCCTGCGACACCGATGCCTGCGGCGCCATCCCGTTCACCGAGGCGATCGACCTGCTGCCTGTGCCTCAGATGTGGGTCGACGGGTTCGATTACCGCTATTTTGCCGGCCGCAAGGCGGCAGGCGGACGCGAGACCTATGCCAGCGTGCTGGTCAGCCAGAACAACCAGCAGATCTACGCCCAGCTCACCATCGCCGAGCTCGGCGCGATGGAGAACAAGATGGTGAGCGCCGCCGAGATGGCGAAGGGCCTCGGCGACAAGGGCCACATCGCGCTCTACGGCATCTATTTCGATACCGACAAGGCGACGATGAAGCCGGAGAGCCGGCCGACGCTGGAGCAGATCGCGCAGCTGCTCGCCGGCCAGCCGCAGCTCAGCGTCTTCATCGTCGGCCATACCGACAACCAAGGCAGCTACGACTACAATCTCGATCTGTCACGGCGGCGCGCCGAGGCGGTCGCCGCCGAGCTTTCGCGCAGCTATCGCATCGCGCCGGCGCGGCTGCGCACCGCGGGCGTCGGCCTGCTCGCTCCGGTCGGCAGCAACGCGACCGATGCGGGCCGCGCGCTCAACCGGCGCGTCGAGCTGGTGGCGCCCTGAGACGGCGCGCAACCCGCTTGATCCTCGTCAAGACAGTGCCATCGTGGCTCCCTAAGCTCCGCGGCCAAACTGGAGACGACGCCATGATCGGAATTACGTTGACCGCCGACCAGATTCGCTCGGCGCCACCGGAAGTGCGGCGCTGGATCGAGCACCAGGTGCTGTCGGGGCTCGGGCTCGGGCCGGAGGCCCCCTCGGCACCGCCCGCCCTGCCGGAGCCGGGCGCGCACCTCGTGGCCTGCTCGGCCGACGATGCGGCCAAGATCCTGGCGCAGATCCAGGGCGTGCTGCCGGCCGTGAACGTGTTCTTCGAGTTCGGCCGCCCGGGCATCGCACTCGGCCAGCCGCCGGTGATGATGTTCCGCCTGATCGACATCCTGCATCATACGCGGCTGCAGAACATCGGCCAGGTGATGGCCTCGCTGGACATGATCAACAAGGCGCTGATCGAGACGAGGCACGATCCGTCCGTGCGGTTCTGCGGCTTCGATCCCGAGGGCCATTGCCTGATCGCGCCGGAGACCCAGCGCGCGATCGCCAGCGTCTGGCAGAGCGTGATCGCCAAGCAGCATGGCATCGCCGAGGGCGAGGCGGCGTGAGGTCATCGGCGCGCGGCCTGCCCGGCGCGCCATCGTCCCGAAGCGGCGCGCCGCGATGGCGCGTCAGCCATGTCCCTGCCGGACGGCTTCGGCCTTGAGCCCATTGCGGCCGGTGCTACCATGTCGAGGTCGTTCACGATCCGCGGGAGATCGCCGATGCCGCCAGGCCAGCGACGACGCAGACTGCTTCAGATCCCCCTGTTCCGCCTGCTCGCGATCAACCTCGCGCTCGGCCTCGGCATGGCCGTGGTGCTGGTCGGCGGCCTGCTGGCGCTCGACCCTTTCGGCCTGCGCCACCTGATCTTCTCCGATCGCTCGCCCGGCGTCGCCATCGGCCTGCTGCTCGGCTCGTTCTTCGTCACCTTCGGCTCGACCGCGATGGGCACCGCCATCATGGCCCTCGGCCGCGGCGATGATGACGACGAGCCGCGCGGCGGCACACGGGTGCATGCGCGGGTGAAGGCGCGGAGGCGATAAGCTTGAAATCTCTGCCGCAATGGAGGTGCGCTCCCCTCCCCGCAAGGGGGAGGGGAGCGCACCGCCGTTGTGGCGACATGGCAAGCGTCCGTCCGCCCTCACCAGTGCCCCTTCCGCCTGTTCCAGGCGAACAGCACATCGGCGAACCGGTCGTAGCCGAACCGCGTCAGTGGCCGCACCAGACGGTTGCCGAACAGCTTGGCGAGCCAGCCCTCGCCGGGCGTCAGCGCCCACAGCAAGAGCGCGACGTCGGCGCCGGTGATCAACTGCCCCTCCTCGTCGGTCGCGTGCAGGCGGCGGCGGACGGCGTCGACATCGGCGCCGAATGCGGCGAGCGCCTCCGGCTCTTCATTGATGTCCCTGAACGCGACCCGCCCCGACCTGACCAGCGCCAGCAGCTTGTTGCGCTGCCAGTCGATGCCGGCGTCGCAGACCGGGCAGCGCGTGTTGTACCAGACGGTGAGTTGGGGCATCGACATGTCGGGAATTCGCCGCGGGTTCGGGGCCGCGATGAACGCATTGTCATCCGGCAAATTCGAGGAGTTTTCGAGAGGCCGCGGCCGTGCCTGGCCACTCCTCCGATTCCACGAAAATCATATGACGGAAACGTCAAATTCGGACAGCGGATAAGCATTTTCCTGCATTGACCGGACCGGCCCCGCCGCCGTAGACCGCCGATCATGGCAAAGAAACCCGGCACCAATCCCAAAGGCGAATTCGCCTTCTTCAACGTCACCTATGAGGACGGCTCGCAGCGCTCCAACCGGCGGGTGCCGGCCGAGCTGCTCGGCGGCCTCGACGGCGACGAGCCGGCCCGCGGCTTCATCATGGAGCAGGACCGCGAGATCGCCGAAAAGTCCGGCCGCCCGCCGCTGGCGATCAAGTCGCTGGAGCGGGTCGGCGCGAAGAAGAAGTAGCTCAGCCGCGCTGCCACAAGGCGTCGAAGCCCTGGCGGCCGGCGACGCGCACCTTGCGGGATGTTCGAGGCGCGTCGAGCGAACTCGTCATCGTTTCGACGGCGCCGCCATCGCGGGGCCTACGACGGTAACATCGCCCCGCGAGACGTCGCCGAGCCGTACGCTTCTGCCGCTGAAATATGTCACGGCCCCCGGCACCTCGACGCCACCTTCCAAACCTTCCTGCAGCCTCCCCCATCGCCGCACGATGCAGCGCCCTCGATGACTGTTCCTTATGAGCTCTGCCGCCCGCCGCAATAGGTCTGCCACATCGTGCGATAGGCCGCTTCGACGGCCCTGGTGTAGATGGCCGGACCACAACGTGCGGCGATGAGGTCGGGAAGCTGGTGACGTATCATCCTGAGCCGGTCCGGCGTCGACCGCAACGCGATGTCCACATACTGATCATCGTTCGTCGCGACCCAGTCGGCCATGCCGATCGCCGTCAGGATCGCGCCGCCGGCCCGGCTGCACATCCCGTTGCCGAGCTTCGACACGACCGGCACGCCCATGTGCAGGGCTTCCCAGGCGGAGACGCCGCCGCCATTGGGAAATGGATCGAGCCAGATGTCGATGAGCCGGTGGGCGGCGAGATGCTCGTCGCGGGAGGTCGGTCCGATCAGGCCGATGCGATCCGGCGCGATGCCGCGCGCGGCGAAGTCGGCCAGCAGCCTGGCCTGAATCGCAGCATCGCCGAGCAGATAATCCTTGACCAGCAACCGGGCACTGACGTCGGCGCGCAGGATGCGGGCCCAGACGTCGAGGACGGCGCTCGATAATCGGTTCGCCCTGGTAAACGCGCCATAGGTCACATGGCCGTTGGACGTCACGGGCGCCTCGAGGCTGCGCAGCCCCGCCGGCGGCGGCTCGATGATGATCAGGCACGGCAGATCATAGACCTGCTCCGTGAACAGGTGACGCACCTCGAGCGGCGCCATGACGGGATCGCCGAACAGGTAGTCCATCGTCGCCAGACCGGTGCCGGTCGCGTGGCCCCAGGCGGTGACCTGGATGGGGGCCGGCTTGCGCGCGAAGGTGGCCAGCCGATTGCCGCGGGAGTGTCCGGACAGGTCGACGAGAATGTCGACCCGGTCGGACCGGATGCAATCCGTGAGCTGATCGTCGGACCATTGCATCACGTCGTGCCATCGATCAGCAGCCGCCCGGAACGTCTCGGTGATCTCGTCCTGGACCGGTGAGTTCGAATAGCAGATCACCCCGACCTGCGATTTGTCGTGGTTCTGCAGCACGGGCCGGATCGTGCGGGCGGCGGAATGCTCCTTGAAGTCGCCCGACACATATCCCACGACGATCCGTCGGTGAGGGTCAAGATCATTGGTATGATCAGGCGGATGCCTCTCTGCGATCCTGGATCCGATCCGGCGCCACCACTCCGATCGGACGGCCTGGTGCTCCGCATAGCCGACATCGCAGAAATCCAACGAGAAGATGCGGTTCGCCAGTGCGACTTCGTCGGCCGGGTCGATCGCGAGCGCCCGATCGAAAAGTGCGACAGCCGCCTCTGCATCGCCCATCAGCGCATGACATTGACCGATCTGGCTCAGCGCTTTCGCGGAGTTCGGCTCGATCGTAACGGCGCGCTGGCAGGCCTCCAGCGCCTCGCTCACCCGCTTGTTGAGCATCAGGACGTTGGCGCGGCCGAGCCAGCCCAGGGTGAATTGCGGATCGAGCGCGATCACCCGGTCGAAATCAGCGAGCGCGTCGTCGTTACGCTTGAGCTGGAGGAACGTCTCGCCGCGATTGATCCGCGCCGTGGTGTCGTCGGGCGCAAGGGCCAGCGCCCGGTTGAATTCGGCGATCGCCTCATCGGATCGACGCAGATCCTTGAACGCGCAGCCTCGATTGATGATGGCGGCCAGATGCGTGGGTTTCGCCGCGAGAAGCTGGTCGTAGCATGCGATCGCATCGGCGAACCGGCCGAGATAGTGCAGCGCTTCGCCCTTGTTCATCAACACGTCGAGGTGGTGCGGATTGATCCGGAGGGCGTTGTCGAAACTGACGACCGCCTCCGCGAAGCGCTGGAGGCGCGACAACAGCTTGCCGCGTTCCAGCTGCGCCTCGAAGAAATCCGGTTTCAAGGCCAGGAGATCGTCGAAGCAGGTCAGCGCTTCGTCGTCGCGCTGGAGCGCGGACAGGACGACGGCCCGCGCATATCTCGCCGCAACGTTTTGCGGGTCTGCCAGCACCGCCCGCTTCAGAAGGCGCTCCGCCGCCTCTGAATTGTTGCTCTGGTGCTCGGACAGTCCAAACATATAGAGCGCGCCGAAATGGTTCGGCCGCTTCTTGAGGATTTTCTTGTAGCCGGCCTGAGCCTTGGCCAGATCGCCGGAGCGGTGAAACGCACTCGCCCGGGCGAACAGGTCGGCGATCTCATCGCCTTTCCGCAAGGCTGGCTGCATGCTGAAAACGTCCAGGGATCAGCCGCCATCGCCAAGTTCTGTCACGACGGGGCAGAGTGCCGGAATGCAGGCGTCATTCGGTCGCCCGCCGAACCTTCGATGACAAGCGTAAACAATTCATTAACCATGTTTTCTGCGGGAATTTGCTGGGTGAATGCCGTCATTGGTCCTTCCGCAGCGCGTCACGTCCATCGCCGTCAGAGTACCAACTTAATGCGTACGGTGGGCGAAGCGCCGCCGAAGGCGGCGCGTGCCCACAATTGGCCGCCTGCCGCGGTAGGCACGGCGCACGACACCGTCGCCAATCTCGACACCGTGCACGTGCCTTTGCCCACCCTACGCATCACTGTCGCCGCCAGGGTTTGCAAAACGCTGGAGCGAACTCGACGGCGAGCGCTTCGAGACGCGAAAGCTGGAGATCTTTCGGGACGGCAGCATCGGCTTCGCAACCGCGACCGAGGCGACAGATCGGACGCGGCTCGGGAAGATAGCTGTTCCTCCCATCGACGAGATCGGGCAGGATCCTCAATTCGTGGCGGAAGAGATTTCGAAGGAAGAGTTCGAGCGCCGTTGGAGCGCCAGGCGTGCGCGTTAGGTCACGTCGACAAATTGCCTGGCTTACATGGATCACAAACTAAAACGGCGAACCTCTCGGTCCGCCGTTGTCCCTTGATGGATTGCCGGGTCAAGCCCGGCAATGACGACTGATGCAGTGATTAGTTGTCCAGGAACGACCGCAGCTTCCTTGACCTCGACGGATGCTTCAACTTACGCAGCGCCTTGGCCTCGATCTGGCGGATACGCTCTCTCGTCACCGAGAACTGCTGGCCGACCTCTTCCAGCGTATGGTCGGTGTTCATGCCGATGCCGAAGCGCATGCGCAGCACGCGCTCTTCGCGGGGGGTGAGCGAGGCGAGCACGCGGGTGGTGGTTTCGCGCAGGTTCGACTGGATGGCGGCGTCGATCGGCAGGATGGCGTTCTTGTCCTCGATGAAGTCGCCGAGGTGGCTATCCTCCTCGTCGCCGACGGGGGTTTCAAGCGAGAGCGGCTCCTTGGCGATCTTGAGGACCTTGCGCACCTTCTCCAGGGGCATGCCGAGCTTCTCGGCGAGCTCCTCCGGGGTCGGCTCGCGGCCGATCTCGTTCAGCATCTGGCGCGAGGTGCGGACGATCTTGTTGATCGTCTCGATCATGTGCACGGGGATGCGGATGGTGCGGGCCTGGTCGGCGATCGAGCGGGTGATCGCCTGCCGGATCCACCAGGTGGCGTAGGTCGAGAACTTGTAGCCGCGGCGGTACTCGAACTTGTCGACCGCCTTCATCAGGCCGATGTTGCCTTCCTGGATCAGGTCGAGGAACTGCAGGCCGCGGTTGGTGTACTTCTTGGCGATCGAGATCACGAGACGGAGGTTGGCTTCCACCATCTCCTTCTTGGCCTGACGGGCCTCGCGCTCGCCCTTCTGCACCGAATGCACGATCTTGCGGAATTCGCCGATCTCGAGACCGGTGAGCGCGGCCATGGCCTGCACCTCCTGGCGCAGATCCTTGATGCGGTCCTTCTCGTAATGGACGAAGTTCTTCCAGCCTTTGGCGGAGAGCTTGGAGACGCGGTTGAGCCAGCGCGGATCGAGCTCGGAGCCCTGGTAGTTGCGCAGGAAGTCTTCGCGCGCGACGCCGTGGGAGTCGGCCAAGCGCATCAGCCGGCTCTCGAACGAGACCAGCTTCTTGTTGATGTCGTAGAGCTGCTCGACGAGGCTGTCGATACGGGCCTGGTTGAGGCGCAGCGACTTCACCTCGACGATGATCTCGTCCTTGAGCTTCTTGTACTTGCGCTCCTGCGACGGCGACAGCGACTCGCTCTGGAGCTGGTTGGCGATGTCCTGCTCCTGCAGGCGTCGCAGCTTCTTGTACTCGGACGCGATCTTGTCGAAGGTCTCGACCACCTTCGGCTTCAGCTCGGCCTCGATGGCGGCGAGCGACATCTGGTTCTCGAACTCGTCGTCGTCCATGTCGGCTTCGGCCGCCGCCTCGCCGGGATCCTTCTCCTCGGCGGGCGCGCCGTTCGGCGCGGCACGGAACGGGGTCGGCTGCTGCGGCGCGGCCGGCGGCGCGACCGCGGCCTGGACGTCGCCGCCCTCGGCCGGAGCGCCCTCGCCATTCACGGGCGCGGCGATCTGCGGATTCATGCCGCCCTTGGCTTCCGGGCCGGCATAAGTGGCTTCGAGATCGATGATGTCGCGAAGGAAGATCTTGCCTTCGTTGAGCTCGTCGCGCCAGATGATGATGGCCTGGAAGGTCAGCGGGCTTTCGCAGAGCCCTGCGATCATCGCCTCGCGGCCGGCCTCGATGCGCTTGGCGATCGCGATTTCGCCCTCGCGCGACAAGAGCTCGACGGTGCCCATCTCGCGCAGATACATGCGCACGGGATCATCGGTGCGCTCGCCGGGCTCCGACTTCTTGACCTCGGTGACGGCCTTCTGGGTGATCTCGACGAGCTCGTTGTCGGTCTCGTCCTCGCCGTCGTCCTTCTCGTCGGACTCGTCGGCCTCCTCGGCCTCGGTCACGTTGATGCCCATGTCTGATAGCATCGACATGATGTCTTCGATCTGTTCCGGCGAGGTGGTGTCGGAAGGCAGGACCTCGTTGAGCTGATCAAAGGTCACGAAGCCGCGCTTCTTGGCCTGCTTGATCATCTTCTTGACGGCGGCGTCCGACAGGTCGAGCAACGGCGAAGGCGCATCGGCGGCGTCCTTCTCAGGAGCGTCCGCGGCCTTGTCGTCCTTTTCCTTGTCCTTCACCTGCAGCGTCTTTGCCTTCGTGGCCATTCATTGCTCCCGAAACGCGCCCGCTCCGCCCGTGGCATCTTCGCCCTTGGCATCGCGGCGCCCGCCTGCTCTACTCAAACTGTTCTCGACGCGGAAAGGGCGGCGCACATTCAACGTCGCCACCCCCTGAAGTCCGTCGCTCGTGTCGTCCTACGCTGGTGTCGTCCCGTTTTCGGACCGGCGCGCGTTTCTTGCAAAAGCGATACCGGTTTTGCAATCGAATCCGGCGCCCGACATGCAGGCGCGGTGTCCGACAGCGAAACCAACCCATCTGCTGCAGAAAATGCCCCGGACCTCTTAAACTTCGATTAACCCTGTTTTTGCAGCCAAACCATGGATTTGGCGAGTCTTTTCGCGCGGACCCGAGACCGCGCAAGCGGACCGGGTCGAAATGTGCTCAGTTCGCGACAGGGCGCCGGGCATCCGGTCTACACGTTGCGGTTGGTACGACCGGACAGTTCCCCGAAGCCTTCGATCAGCGCTTCGGTGCCGTCCATCTCGGCCATCCTGGCCTTCACGTCCCTCAACCAGCCCATGTTCGGCTCGCTCGGCTCCTCGCCCAAGGCAAGCTCGGCATCCTTCAATTCCCTAAGTAAGGAGTGCCATTGCCGATGCAAGGCAACGAGCTGGTGCCAGGTCGCAAGAACGTCATCGCGCGCCGCGCCGGGCTTCGCCGCCCACACCGCAGCGGTCGTGATCGCTCGCTCAACCCGTTGAAGAAGCTCGGAAAAGCCTGACTTCTCCAGGTCGGCCCGCATCTTCTCGGCCTGCTCGTCCGGGTCCGGCGAATGGTGGTGGTCGTGGGCGAAGGCCGCGATGATGGCGGCGCGGAGCTTGTGCGCCTCGGGATGGGCCAGTTCGAGGGCTGCGACCTCCTCGAGGTGGTCGTGCAGGATCCAGGGGTGGTTGATCAGGCACTGCAGGATCAGCGCCTCCCGGCGCGAGATCGCCGAGCGCTGGCCGCGCATGATCGGGCTCATGGCGAGCTGGGGGCTCGCCGCCTGGTAGGGTCCGCGGGCCATCGCGGATCCTGTGGATGGCGCGCCGCCGCGGCGGCCGCCCCCTGTGGATAACCGCCCCGGCTGTCCGGAACCGGGACTGCGGGGGCCAAACCGCCGTCCTGATTCGGCACCGTAGCCGCGGCCAAAGCCCCGGCCACCGTCCGGCGCGAACGCCCGGTACAGCCGGTCGCTGAGATCCTGCTTGTAGTAGCGCCGTACCACCTCGTCGGCGATGCCGCCGGTGAGCTGACCGATCCGCGCCTCCAGCGCGGCGCGGCGCTCCGGGGTGTTGAAGCTGCCGCCCTCGATCTCGCGCGACCAGATCACCTCGGCGAGAGGTTTTGCGACCTTGAGCACCTCCTCGACCGCGCCGCGGCCGCCGGAGCGGACGAGATCGTCGGGATCCTGTCCCTCCGGCAGCAGCGCGAAGCGGAGACTCTTGCCGGGCTTGAGATGCGGCAAAGCAAGGTCCGCGGCACGATAGGCTGCCTTCTGGCCGGCGCGGTCGCCGTCGAAGCAGAGGATCGGTTCGTCCACCATCTTCCAGATCAACGAAAGCTGGCTCTCGGTCAGTGCGGTGCCGAGCGGCGCCACGGCGCCGGCAAAGCCGGCCGCCACCAGCGCGATGACGTCGACATAGCCCTCGACCACGATCATCGGCGCGCCGTTATGCGCGGCCTGACGAGCGCTCGGCAGGTTGTAGAGGTTGTCGCCCTTGTGGAAGAGCGGCGTCTCCGGCGAGTTCAGGTATTTCGCCGGCACGTCCTTCTGCAGCGCGCGGCCGCCGAAGGCGATGACGCGTCCACGGAGATCGGTGATCGGAAACATCACGCGGTCGCGGAAGCGGTCGTACGGCACGGGAATGTCGTCGCCGCCGACCAGCAATCCCGCCTCGACCATGTCGGCCACCGGCACGCCCTGGGCGCCAAGATATTCCTTCAAGCCGAACCGATCCGGCGGCGCGTAGCCAAGCCGGAATTGGAGCTGCGTCTGCGGCAGGATCGCGCGATCGGCAAGATAGCCACGGGCGCGCGCGCCATGACGGGACGCCAGCGTGTCAGAAAAGAACTTCGCCGCCAGCTCCATCACGTCATACAGCGTCTTGCGCTGCCGCTCCTGGCGCGCCGCGTCGGGCGTCACCGCGGGCAAGGCCAGGCCGGCGATCCCCGCCAGCCGCTCGACCGCCTCAGGGAACGAGCAGCCCTCAGTCTCCATCACGAAGTCGAAGATGTTGCCATGCTTGCCGGAGGAGAAGTCGTGATAAAAACCCTTCTGGTCGTTGACGTAGAAGGACGGCGTCTTCTCCTGCTGGAACGGCGACAGCCCCTTCCACTCCCGCCCCGCCTTCTTGAGCTTCACGCGCTTGCCGACGACGTCCGAGACCGGAAGCCGGGCGCGCAGCTCATCGAGAAATTCCGGCGTGAAGCGAGCCATGGGTGAGGCGGTGGTCCTGTGTTGATGGACTTACGCATATAGGCACCCGTGTACGAAATGTGAACTTCCTCGCCCTTGTCCGGGCTATTCACAGGCCCTGCTCTCTCCTTCAGTCATTCCGGGGCGACCGCAGGGCGCGCCGCGGAATGACGGGAGGAGAGAGGGGATCAAGGCGCCAGAAAGCGCCCCGAGGCGATGCGGGCGGCCTCGTCGACCGGCCAGTTGTAGACATAGGTCCAGGCCTCGCGGGCCGAGCCGTCGGCCAGCGTGACGCTGAGGCGCTGACGCAGGTACTCGGTCGGCTGCGCGAAGCCCTCGCCACAGGCCTCGTACATGTCGAACTCGCGCAGCATGGGCTCGGGCTGGCGCAGCCGGAACAGCTCGCCATGGACGGCATCCACGGCGTCATCCGAGAGCACGAGGCCGGGATAATGCTGGATCCGGTACAGCCGGCCGCGGCAACTGGCCTCGGCGACGAAATCGGCGTTGGCCGACAGCAACCGCGCCATCGGATGGTCGAAGCCACGCATCAAGGTGCCGTAGACGAACAGGAGATCGGATGTCGTGTCGGAGGTCATCGCCCTGCATAGCCGGCCTCGCGCGGCGAGGCCAGCTTCACGCCACGCCGCGGGCCGCCACGATCTCGTCGCTGACGACGTGGAATTTGGTCAGCGTCATCCGGCCGAACGAGGTCGACAGTGCGACGTCGGCGGCATCGCGCCCCGTGGCCATCAGGATGCGGCCGATGCGCGGCACGTTGTGGCGGGCGTCGAACGTGTACCACTCGCCCGAGAGATAGGCCTGAAACCAGCCTGAGAAATCCATCGGATAGGGCTCCGGCGGAATGCCGATGTCGCCCATGTAGCCGGTGCAATAGCGCGCCGGGATGCCCATGCAGCGGCACAGGGTCAGCGCCAGATGCGCGAAGTCGCGGCAGACGCCGGTGCGCTGCTGATAGACGTCGTGTGCCGACTTCATGTGATGCGCATGCTCATAGCCGAAGCTGACATGATCGTGGACGAAGTCGCAGATCGCCTGCACGCGCGCCCAGCCCGCCGGCACGCTGCCGAACAGCGACCAGGCGACGTCGGTCAGCTTGTCGGTCTCGCAATAGCGACTCGGCATCAGATACAGCAGCAGATCGTCCGGCAGCTGGTCGATCGGCAGTTGCTGCGCGGCGGGCTCGACGAGATCGGGCAAGCCCGTATCACGCACGATGGCGCTGCCGTGGAAGGTGACACCGCCGCTCGGCGCCACCAGGCGGCCGCAGATGTTGTCGAAGCTGTCGCGGTAGAAGCTGATCGGCACGCCCGGCTCGGCGACGATGGTCTCGGCGCCAACGATGTCCTGGCGGCGCGAGGGATGGATCGACAGCATGATCACCATCGGCGTCGCCGCGGGCGCGGCGTAGGCGATCTCGAACCCGACCTTGATCTCCATCAGTCCCCTCTTCCGCACGCGCGGCTCTCGGCGTGTTCGATGGTCTCAGCACGCGGCTCGGCGGCGCTGACGGCCTGACGCGAACGCCACCCACAGAACCGATCGGGTCCGGCCATATCAGGCCTTGTGATCGCCTCGCGGGATCGGCATCGTCATCGAATCATCATCGCGGTTTTCGGCGATCCGATCCAGATTGGCCCCTGCTCAATTGCAGATCGTCATGCCGCCTGAATGAGCAACGAACGTGATCATGAATCAGCCGCGCGCGACCGATACGAAAAGACTCCTTCAGGGCGACGAAGTTCCGCCGGTCTACGAGCAGAACCAGGATGGCGCCTCCGCGCTGGTCTTCACCTGCGATCATTACGGCCGCCTGCTGCCGCGGGCGCTCGGTAATCTCGGCCTCGACGAGAGCGAACTGGAGCGGCACATCGCCTGGGACATCGGCATCGCCGGCGTGGCGGAGGCCGTGTCGCGCGCGCTCGATGCGCATCTGATCGCGCAGCGCTATTCGCGGCTGGTGATCGACTGCAACCGCTCGCCGAAGGCGCCGAACGCGATTCCGATGATCAGCGAGCGCACCACGATCCCCGGCAATGAGGGCCTGACGCATGAGGACGCCGAGCTGCGGCGGCGCGCCATCTTCGATCCCTATCACGACCGCATCACCGCGGTGCTCGATGCGCGCAAGGTCGCGGGGCGGCCGACCATTCTCGTCTCGCTGCACAGCTTCACGCCCGTCTATGCCGGCATCGGGCGGCCCTGGCACATCGGCACGCTGTATCAGCACGACCGTGTGCTGCCGCCGCTGCTGTTGAAGGCGCTGCGGGCCGAGCCCGATCTCGTGGTGGGCGACAATCAGCCCTATGCGGTCGGCGACGGCACCGACTACACCATCCCCGTGCATGGCGAGGCGCGCGGGCTGATCAATTCCGGCATCGAGATTCGTCAGAACGAAATCGCCGAGCCCGAGGGCCAGCAGCGCTGGGCCGAGCGGCTGATCCGCATTCTCGGCGAGATCGAGGCCGAGCTGCGCAGCAAGGGCCTCGCGTAGCCTGCTACTCTGTCATGTCGGAGGCGTCGTGATGCGACAGCAATCCGGCAAGCCGCCACAGAGCTGTGCGCAGATCCTCGTGGCTTGGCAGGCCGAGCGCGAGCCTTACCGCGTTCGGTGAATGACCGTGCGCCACTGCAAAGGCGCTCGCCGGGGTGATCGCGATGCCGGCACGGGCTGCTGCGGCCGTCAAGGCTTCCGCGCGCCAGCCCTCCGGCAGGTGCAGCCAGACATGGTAGGAGCGCGGATCGGCCTCGATGTGATGGCCGGCGAGGCACTCGGCGACGATCGCCTGGCGCACCAGCGCATCGGCGCGCTTGCGCCTGGTGATCTCGGCCGCCGTGCCGTCGGCGAGCAGCCCCATGCCGGCGGCCAGCGCCAGCGACGTCACCGACCAGGCCCCGGTGCGCACCGTGGCGGCGAATTTTTCGCGCATGCTTGCCGGCACGTAGAGAAAGCCGACGGCAATCCCCGGCGCGAGCCGCTTGGCAAGGCTGTCGACCACGACGACGCGCTCCTCGGCCTGCGTCGCCAGCGAGACCTGATCGCTGAGGAAGCCGTAGACCAGATCCTCGATGATCATCAGCTCGTGCTTGCGCACCAGACGCACGATCTCCTCGCGCCTCGCCTCGCTCATCGTCAGGCCGAGCGGATTCTGCATCACCGGCTGGATGTAGATCGCGTTGAGCGCGCTGCTGCGATGCGCCTTGGTCAGCGCCTCCGGACGGATGCCCTCGCCGTCCATCGCGAGCGGCACCAGGGTGACGCCGAGCCGCGCCGCGATGCCCTTGATCATCGGATAGGTCACGGCCTCGACGCCGAGCCGGCCGCCGACCGGCACCAGCGCCGAGATCGCCGCAGCCAGCGACTGCCGCCCGCTGCCGGCGAAAACGAAATTTTCCGCACGCGGGCGCCAGCGCTCGCTGGCGAAGAAGGCCGCGGCGGTGCGCCCGGCCTCGGCCAGCCGGCGCTGCGTGATCGGCGCCAGCACCGGCGCCAGCTTCTCCGGCCGCTGCCACGCGGCCAGCGACTTCGCGATCAGGGCCGCCTGATCCGGCAGGGTCGGAAAATTGAATTCGAGATCGATGCGGCCGTCGAACGGCTCCAGCCGCAGCGAGGGTGGCACCGGCACCGCCTCACCCGCGACGAAGGTGCCGCGCCCGACCTCGCCCACGACCAGGCCCCTGCGCAATAATTCGGCATAGACGCGGGCTGCCGTGGATGCGGCAATTCCCCGCTCATAGGCGAACTGGCGCTGCGGCGGCAGCCGGTCACCGGCCTTCAGCCTGCCGTTGGCGATGTCCTCGGCGATGTCGTCGACCAGGGCCGTATACGAAGCATTCATGCTATATTGTACCGAGAGCAATGTTTCGATTGCACCGAGATATGGATGGCGCGATTGCTCTTCGAACAACGCAATTGAAGAGCAATAGGTTACTCATGGCATATTCCCTGGCGCAGCGTTGGGCAACTCCGCAAGTTGCCCACGGAAAGAGCAATTTGCTCGGGGTGCCGCAACTCTGGCTGCAGCGCCTGTTCTGGCGGTCCGAACTGGCAATGCTGGATCGCGACCAGATGCGCGACTGCGGCCTTGATCCGGCGATCGTCCAGGAAGAGGCCAACAAGCCGTTCTGGCGCGACTGACAACGACGTCGAGGAGGACACCGAAATGCCGACGCTTCCGTTCCATCAAGTCGACGTGTTCTCCAAGGTGGCCTTCAAGGGCAACCCGCTTGCCGTGATCGCCGAGGCCGACGGCCTCGACGATGCGGCGATGCGGGCGATCGCCAACTGGACCAACCTGTCCGAGACCACCTTCCTGTCGCGTGCCCAGGATCCGGGCGCTGATTATCGCGTGCGCATCTTCACCCCGCAGCGCGAGCTGCCTTTTGCAGGCCATCCGACGCTCGGCTCGTGCCACGTATGGCTCGCGCTCGGCGGCCGGCCGAAGGGCGAACACGTGGTGCAGGAATGCGGCGCGGGCCTCGTGCGCATCAGGCGCGACGGAGAGCGGCTCGCCTTCGCAGCCCCGCCGCTCAGGCGCTCCGGCCAAGTCGATGCCGAACTGACCAGCAGGATCGCAGCAGCGCTCGGCATCCAATCGAGCGCGATGCGCGCCGTGCAGTGGGTCGACAACGGCCCGGGCTGGATCGGCGTGCTCCTCGACTCGCGCCGCGCGCTGCTCGACATCCGCTTAAATCCGGCGGCGCTGCCGCAACAGCCGATCGGCGTGGTCGCACCATGGGATCGAGCGCAGGATGGCACGGATGCCGACTACGAGGTCCGCGGCTTCATGTGGGGCGGCGGCGAGGACCCGGTGACGGGCAGCCTCAATGCAAGCCTGGCGCAATGGCTGATCGGAGCCGGAATTGCTCCGAAGCAATATGTTGCGTCCCAGGGCACCGTGCTCGGCCGCGCCGGCCGCGTCCATGTCGCGCAGGACGGCGACACGATCTGGATCGGCGGCGACGTCGCGCCGGTGGTGAAGGGGACGATCAGCCTGTAACGCCGGCGGCCCCTCCTCCCTCCCCCCCCCCCGGGCCCTCCGGGGTGAGAGCAGGCCCTAAACTCAATGCGGGCTCACCGCGCCCGCGTCAGCGCCAGCCAGACCCCGCCCCCGATCATGAAGCCGCCGGAGATGCGCGACACCAGCCGGGTCCGCCTGGCCGAGAACAGTTTTCGCGCACGGCCCGCGAGCAGCGCATAGATCGCGTCGGTGAGACCCGCGATCACCATGAAGGTGACGCCGAGCAATCCGACCTGCGGCACGTGATCCCGGCCCATGTCCATGAACTGCGGCAGGAACGCCCCGAAGAACACCATCACCTTCGGGTTCGACAGCAGCACCAGCAAGCCCTGCAGGAAGAAGCCGCCGCGCGGCGGCGGAGGCGGCTCCTCGCCCGCCGAGATCCCCTCGATCGGCGAGCGGATGAGCTGAATGCCGAGCCACACCAGATAGGCCGCGCCGATCAGCCGCACCCATTCGAACCAATAGCCCATGGTCGCCATCAGCGATGTCAGGCCGACAGCGACGATGCCGATCGCGATCGCAAGCCCGGTCTGCACGCCGGCGATATTGATCAACGCGGCACGGGTTCCGTGACGCAGACCGTTGGCGATCAGCAGCGTCACGACGGGACCGGGCAGCAGCGCAAGCCCGATGCAGGCGGCAACGAAGGCGATATAGACTTGCAGGGACATGAGGCGCCTCGATGTGGATGAGATGTCACTAATGCACGGCATGTCGGCAGAGGGAAGCTGCAACATCTCGACGTATTCCAAGTCGAACAACTTGCAGCGCTCCGCTTGACACGCAACCTTTTGGTTGCCTATTCTTCATCAAATGGACGACGTCTTCAAGGCGCTGGCGGATGCGTCGCGGCGGGCGCTGCTCGACAGGCTTCATGCGCGGAACGGCCAGACCTTGACCGAGCTCTGCGACGGCCTCGCCATGACGCGGCAGGCGGTGACCAAGCACCTGGCGATTCTGGAAGCGGCCAATCTGGTCACGACGCTCCGGCACGGCCGCGAGAAGCTGCACTTCCTCAATCCGCTGCCGATCCACCAGATCGGCGACCGCTGGATCAGGAAATTCGAGCGCGCCAAGCTCGTCGCGCTCGGTGAATTGAAGAAGCGATTGGAGGAACGGGATGACTGAGCCGAAGGAGACCCACGCCGTCGATCTTGCGCACTTCAAGCCGGAGACGGTGTACACGATCTACATCGCGGCGACGCCGGAGAAGGTGTGGCAGGCGCTGACCTCGGCCGAGTTCAGCCGGCAATATTTCTTCGGCTTCGCGATTGAAGCCGAGCTGAAGGCGGGCGGCGCCTTCATCGTGCGCGCGCCCGACGGCTCCGAGCACATCAGCGGCCAGGTGATCGTCTGCGAGCCGCCGTACCGGCTGACGGTCACGTGGGATGTCAACTGGCCGGGCCTCGTCGACGCACTGGGCCGCACGCTCGTGACCTACGAGATCGAACCGGCTGGCGACGCCGTCCGTCTCACGATGACCGAAGCGCATGAGCGGCCGCTCTCCGACGACATCCTGTCCGGCGGGCGCCAGGGCTGGCCGGCCATCCTGTCGAGCCTCAAGAGCGTGCTCGAGACCGGCAAGCCGCTCGCGGTGAAGATGACGCCGCCGACGCGCATGCTGGCGGCCCTGAAGGCGATGGGGATTGCAGTGCCTTGAACGACAAGGCCTGCTACGATACCGCAGCGATCTGTGGGATGCTGGCGAGAACAACGCCGACCTGGACCGCATTGCTCAGCATGCCACCCCAATGTAACCGGCGCAGCCGACGCACGGCCGTCGCATCGCCGGAATCCCTGTCGCGGATGCGCGCGTCCATCTGCCGCAGAAACCAGCGGCGCGAGAGCAGCGCGAACGCCGCGATCAGGCCAATGCCCAGCCCCAGAACGGGGCGACCGTCGGCCAGAACGACCAGCGCGCCGATGCCACCAGCGATCGAAAGCGCCACGAAGTAGGAGTCGAACATGCCGCGCAGGAGCCGGGTGACCGGCACGATGTCGAGCCGCACCAGCAGAAAGGCCGGCGCGGCCAGCAGCAGATAGAACATTGGCAGCAACAAGACGATCGTGGCAAACAACGCGATGTTGTCCGGCATCATTCTCCTCCGATATTGGCGCCGGAAGGACCACCGGCGAGCCGCGTTTCGAAACGAGCCCGTTCGAGGGCGTCAATGCTCCATCGAACCTTCGTCGCGGCTCGCCCTTGCCTTACGCCGGAGCTACGATCCGGCGGTACAGATGCCAGGTCGCATGGCCCAGCACCGGCACGGTGACCAGCAGTCCCAGGAAGTACGGCAATGCCGAGATGATCAGCAGCACGGTGATGACGGCGGCCCAGCCGATCATCGGGCCGGGACTGGTCACGACCGCGCGCACGCTGGTGATCATCGCCGTCACGAAATCGACGTCGCGCTCCAGCAGCAGCGGAAACGACACGACCGTGAGCGAGAACAGCACCAGCGACAGGGCGGCGCCGTCGAGATTGCCGATCGCGAGGAAGAGCAGACCTTCGTTGGTCGTCAGCACCACGGTCATGAACTCCCTGATGCTGGAGAAAGAAGCATTGAGCCCGAGCAGCAGCGCGATCAGGAGGCGCACCTGGTACATCCAGATGATGAAGAAGAATAGCGTCACGAACGCCATCCAGCCGATCTCGCCGCGCGAAGTGATCGTGCGCCAGATCCCGCCATAGGACATCGGCTGGCCGAGTTCGCGGCGGCGGCTGACCTCATAGAGACCGATCGCGACGAACGGGCCAATCAGCGCAAACCCCGCGGCCAACGGATAGGCCAAGTAGACCATGCCGAAGGCGGTGACGCACAGCACGATGCTGATGCCGCCGAGCACGTAGATCAGCCCGAAAGCAAGGCCGAACATGGGCTGAACCTGAAAATCGCGGAGGCCTTGCGTCAAGGCCTCGGCAATATCGGCCGTGGTGATGCGGCGCACCACAGGATCGGATCGTCCCGAGACGGATGCGGTCATCGGCGTACCCTCCAGACTGTTGTTCTTTGCACCGATGCTAACAGCGGGAGGGCGGGGATTTCAATTTCAACTTGTAGGCAGAGGATAAGGGCGTGACCTTCACATCTCGTCCGACGATGAAGCTCTCACAGCACGGACGGTATGCTCCCTCTCCCGTTCTTACGGGGTGAGGGTTGGGGTAAGGGGCAAACGCACGGGAAGTGTCCGTGGCGAGACCTGTCCCCCCTCACCCGGATTGCATCTGACGATGCAATCCGACCTTCCCCGCAAGCGGGGCGAGGTGCACCGAGCGTGCCGCGCCACCTTGCTTTACATCTCAGCGACTACCGACGAAAAGGCGGTCGGACCGCCGCCCCTACCCCCGCGCCCTCAACTCCCGCCGCAGCACCTTGCCGGTCGCCGTCATCGGCAGGGTGTCGGTGAATTCAACGTGGCGGGGGTATTCATGCGCGGCGAGCTTCACCTTGACGAAGTCCTGGATCTCTCGCGATAGCGTGTCATTTGCAACGAAGCCGGGCCGCAGCACGATCCACGCCTTGATGGCCTCGGTGCGCACCGGGTCGGGAATGCCCACGACGGCCGCCAGCGCGACCGCCGGATGCTTGAGCAGCGTGTCCTCGATTTCCGCCGGGCCGATGCGATACCCGGCCGACGTGATGACGTCGTCCTCGCGGCTCGCATACCAGAAATAGCCGTCGTCATCCTGGGTGCCGAGATCGCCGGTCAGCAGCACGTCGCCCGCGAACTTCTTCCGCGTCGCCTCCGGATTGCGCCAATATTCTATCATGGTGCAGGGGTTGGGCTGGCGCACGCCGATGATGCCCCTCTCGCCGCGCGGCAGCTCCTCGCCCTTGTCGTTGACGATCAGAACCTGGAAGCCGGGCGTCGCCTTGCCCATCGAGCCCGGCCGGATCGGAAACAGCTTTGCATTGTTGCCGACCACGAGATTGCACTCGGTCTGGCCGTAGATCTCGTGCGCATCGATGCCGAAAGTCGCGCGCACCCAGTCGAGCAGCTCGGCGCCGAGCGACTCGCCGCCGGTGAGGATGCTGCGCAGCCGGACCCCCTCGTGCTTGACGTTGGCCTGGCGCATCAGCTTCAGCGCCGTCGGCGGCAGGAACACGTTGCGGACGGCGTAGTCCGCCATCAGTTGCATTGCGGCCTGCGGCTCGAACTTCTTCGCGCGATACCCCACCACCGGCACCGCGTGATACCAGGCGGGAAACAGCGCGTCGAACAGGCCGCCGATCCAGGCCCAATCCGCTGGCGTCCACATGACGTCGCCGGGCTTCGGCAGGAAGCCGTGCACCATCTCGACATTGGGCAGATGTCCGAGCAGCACGCGATGGGCGTGCAGCGCGCCCTTCGGGTTACCGGTCGTGCCCGAGGTGTAAATGATGATGGCAGGGTCGTCGCTTGACGTGGCGACGGTCGGGAATTGATCCGAGGCGCGCTCCAGCGCCGGCCAGAATGGCCGGGCGCCGAGGCCGTCGCCGTCAGTGACATAGATCGTCTTGAGCTCCGGCAGATGGTCGCGAATGCGCGCAAGCTTCGCAAAGCCCGTGGTGTCGGTGACGACGACCTTGGCGCCGGAGTTCTGCAGCCGGAATTGCAGCGCGTCCTCGCCGAACAGCGTGAACAGCGGCACCGAGACGAGACCGGCGCGAAACGCCGCCAAATGGACGATCGGCAGCTCCAGCGACTGCGACAGGAACACCGCGACGCGGTCGCCCTGCGCGAGACCATCGGCCTTCAATACGTTGGCGAAGCGGCAGGAATAGTCGCGCAGCTCATCGAACGACACGCGCCGTGCGGCGCCGTCCTCCTCGACGACGATCAGCGCCAGTCGCCTGGAGCCGTCGGCGTGGCGATCGCAGGTCGCGACCGCGATGTTGAACTGCGCCGGAATGTCCCAGCGGAAGTCGCGCGTGAGCTGTTCGTAGTCGGACGTTTCCTTGAGCATGGAGGAGGCGTTTCCCTCTCGGTTGTTAGTTCAAGCGCTTCGCCCATGAGCTGGCGATTGCATGGGCGCTTGCACGGTCTCCTTAACGTCACCCCGCTCTTGTCCGCCGTAGCTCGAAGAGCGAAGGCGGATGCGGGGGAGAGGTCGGATTGCATCGAAGATGCAATCCGGGTGAGGGGGTACAGGGGGGGTACAGGTCTCACCACCAGCACTTCCCGTGCGTCTGCCCCTCACCCCAACCCTCTCCCCGTGAAGAACGGGGAGAGGGAGCGCACTGCCCGTGCGGCTCGCGCCGTGCGCAAAAATAGGCGGTGGCTAGCCCGACAGCGCCGCCTTCACCAGCGCGCTCGCCTTGGCGAAATCCATCTGGCCGGTATACTTCGCCTTCAGCACGGCGATCACCTTGCCCATGTCCTTCATGCCGGCGGCGCCAGTCTCGGCGACCGCAGCGGAGATGGCGGTCTTCACCTCGTCGTCGCTCATCTGCTTCGGCAGATAGGCCGAGATGACCGCGATTTCCTCGCGCTCGCCGGCGGCGAGCTCGGCGCGGCCGCCCTTTTCATACAGCTCGACCGATTCCTGACGCTGCTTGATCATCTTCTGCAGCACCGCGAGCACGTCAGCGTCGGTCAAGGGCGGCTTGCCTTCGCCGCGCGCGGCGATGTCGGCGTTCTTCAAGGTCGAGTTGACCATGCGCAGGGTGGACAGCTTGCGCTCGTCCTTGGCCTTCATCGCCTCCTTGACCGCATTGTTGATGTCGTCGCGCAGCATGATCTTGCCCTCTCGAATTCCGTTGCGGCTGGTCTAGGCGGTTCGTCCCGGCGAGACAACTCGGTTCCGCATACGTTCCGGCCGTTCACTCGTAAACCAGGCCATTCTCCGTGCAAATTGACCGAAATCGCGTGTGAATCGCTCGCTTCCCGCTTTGACGCCGCTCGCCAGGGGCACTATGTAGAGGCCTCATGACACACATCGATACTGACGCCGCCTGGCCGGACCATAAACCGACCGCGCTCCTCGTGCTCGCCGATGGAACGGTGCTGGAAGGCTACGGCCTCGGCGCCGAGGGCCACGCGGTGGGCGAGGTCTGCTTCAACACCGCAATGACCGGCTACGAGGAGATCCTGACCGATCCGTCCTATGCCGGCCAGCTCATCACCTTCACCTTCCCGCATATCGGCAATGTCGGCACCAACGACGAGGATATCGAGACGGTGAACATGGCGGCGACGCCGGGCGCGCGCGGGGTGATCCTGCGCACGGCGATCACCGACCCATCGAACTACCGCGCCACGCGCCATCTCGACCAGTGGCTGCGCGCGCGCGGGATCATCGGGCTGTCCGGCATCGACACAAGGGCGCTGACCGCGCTGATCCGCTCCAAGGGCATGCCGAACGCCGTGATCGCGCATGCCAGGGACGGCCATTTCGACCTCGACGCCCTGAAGAAGGAAGCGCGGGAGTGGCCGGGCCTGGAGGGCATGGACCTCGTGCCGATGGTGACTTCCGCCCAGCGCTTCACCTGGGACGAGACCCCCTGGGTGTGGAACGAGGGCTTCGGCCAGCAGACCAAGCCGGAGTTCAACGTCGTCGCGATCGACTACGGCATCAAGCGCAACATCCTGCGCCTGCTCGCCGGCGTCGGCTGCAAGGTGACGGTGGTGCCGGCGACGACGCCGGCCGAGGACATCCTGGCGATGAAGCCGGACGGCGTGTTCCTGTCGAACGGACCGGGCGATCCCGCGGCGACCGGCAAATATGCCGTGCCGGTCATTCAGCAGGTGATTTCATCGGGCACGCCAACCTTCGGCATCTGCCTCGGCCATCAAATGCTCGGACTTGCGGTCGGCGCCAAGACCAAGAAGATGCATCAGGGCCATCACGGCGCCAATCATCCGGTCAAGGACGAGACCACCGGCAAGGTCGAGATCACCTCGATGAACCATGGCTTCGCTGTCGACCAGGATACGCTGCCATCGGGCGCGACGCAGACCCACATCTCGCTGTTCGACGGCTCGAATTGCGGCATCCAGCTCGAGGGCAAGCCGGTGTTCTCGGTGCAGTATCACCCGGAAGCTTCGCCCGGCCCGCGCGACTCGCACTATCTGTTTCAACGCTTTGGCGAGCTGATGCGCGAGAAGAAGCGCAGCGCAGCCTGAGGCCGGTGACTCCAGACAATTCGAAATGCCCGGGCTGGTCCCGGGCATTTTTCTGTCCGCAATCATGTGATCGCCTGCGTCGGTATTGCCCTCGATCTTTTCGCACAGCATTTATATGATAGATGTCATACCTTGGAGGTCGACAACATGAGCGAGACGGATTTGCGCGGTGACTTCGGCGTGGCGCCGCTGGCGGTGCTGGCGTCGATGCCCGGGCTCGATTTCGTGCGCGGCATCTTTGCCGGGACTTTGCCGCTGCCGCCGATCATGCAGACCGTCGCGCCGTTTGACTGCAGCGCAGAGCCCGGCCAGGTCGTCATGCACAGCGTTCCGGCCTTGCGGCACTACAATCCGATCGGCTCGGTGCACGGCGGCTACGCCGCGATCCTGCTGGATTCCGCGATGGGGCTCGCCGTCCACACGATGTGCCCGCAGGGCAGCGGTTACACCACGCTGGAATTCAAGGTCTCCTTCATCAAGGCAATGACCGAATCCACCGGCACCGTGAGAACGGAGGGCAGGACGCTGTCGTTCGGACGCCGCGCCGCGACCGCCGAAGCACGCATCGCCGATTCACGAGGGCGGCTGCTGGCGCACGCCACCACGACTTGCCTAGTGTTCGAACTGCCCAAGGCGTGAGCCGGAACGGCGGCCGCGCAAGCCGGTTGATGGGGGTGAGGCTCATCTTTTTCCGAGGTCGCCATGCCTGCCGCCCCCTCGCCACGCGTCAAGACAAGCGAACCGCTCGGCATCGTATTCACGGACGACGGCCTCGTGCCCAACAATCCGCTGCCGTTCCTGGTCTACGAGGCCGTCATCGATCTGGATAGCACCGATCCGGCGGCCGACATCGAGCGCATGTTCGCCGCCAATGGCTGGGGCGACATGTGGCGCAACGGAGTCCACGACTATCTGCACTATCATGCGACCGTGCATGAGGCGCTGGGCGTCGCCAGCGGAACGGCGCGGGTCCGCTTCGGCGGCGACCGCGGTCGGGAACTGGAGCTTCGGGCAGGCGACGTCGCCATCCTGCCGGCGGGCACCGGACATCAATGCATCTCCGCCAGCAGCGATTTCTGCATCGTCGGCGCCTATCCGCCCGGACCAAAGATGCAGATCACGCGGCCGACGCCGGAGAACCACGCGCGCGCCCTGAAGACGATCCCGGCGGTACCGCTGCCCGCGACCGATCCCGTTCTCGGTGCGGGCGGCCCACTGACGCGCCTGTGGCACCAGGCGCGCTGATCAGGCGCAATACAGCCGATACAGTGTCTGCAGGATCTCGCGGACCTCGCGGCTCGCCAGCCGATAGTAGATCGTCTGGCCATCGCGCCGGGTGGCGACGAGATCCAGCGCGCGCATCTTGGCGAGATGCTGCGACAGCGCCGCCTGTCGCAACCCGACCTGCTCGGCGAGATCGCCGACCGCGCGCTCGCCGTCGATGAGGTTGCAGAGCACCATGAGGCGCTTCGAATTCGCCATGGCAGCGAGCAGGCCCGCCGCCTCCTCCGCCTTGACGTCGAGCGCCGCCACCATGGCCTCACGGGTTTTGCGCCTGGCCTGTGTTGTCATCATTGTTACTTCTTAATTTTCGTATATATGCAATAATGCACATGATAGCCGATTGCAACATGCCCCCCCCTGACGAGGGAATCAAGGACGATATGATCACGGAGTATACAGCGGTCACGGCGCTCGCAGGCGGCGCCCTCATCGGCGCTGCAGCCGTCATGCTGATGGGCCTGACCGGCCGCATCGCCGGCGTCAGCGGCATTGCCGCGCGGCTGTTGCCGCCCTGGGACAGCGCCCTCGCTGGCCGGCTCGCCTTCATAGGCGGCCTGGTCGCGGCCGCCCTTGCAGTCCGCATCGTCAGCGGGAGCCTGCCGCCGCTGAAGCTGGAGGTCGGTCCGATCGATATGGTTGCAGCCGGGCTGCTGGTCGGCTTCGGGGCGGTCTGGGGCAACGGCTGCACCTCGGGTCATGGCGTCTGCGGCATCGCCAGCCTGTCGCCTCGCTCGATCGTCGCCACGCTGGTGTTCATGGCCACCGCGGTCGCGACCACCTTCCTCGTTCGCCACGTGCTGTGAGGCGCCATGATCATCTTCATCCAGTTCACCGTCGGCCTCGTCTTCGGCCTCGGGCTGCTGCTCTCGGGCATGTCCAATCCGGAGAAGGTGCTCGACTTCCTCGATTTCGCCGCGATCCGCTCCGGCGGCTGGGATCCGAGCCTGATCCTGGTGATGGCTGGAGCAGTGGGCGTCGCCTTCATCGGCTTCCGATTGGTTTTCCGGCGCCGGCGTCCCGTCCTCGGTGACCAATTTCACCTGCCATCCTCGCAAGTGCTGGATTGGCGGATCGCAACCGGCCCTGCGATCTTCGGCATCGGCTGGGGCCTCGCCGGCATCTGCCCGGGCCCGGCCTTCGTGGCGCTCGGCTACGGCTCGCCTGCCGTCGTCCTGTTCGTCACGGCCATGATGATCGGAATGGCCGCAGCCCGCATGCTCTCGCGCCGCCGGCCCTCGCTCGCCGCGGTCACTTCAGAATGAGGAAGGATTGAATGCCCGGCATGCCACATCCGGTCGACCTGTCGGTGAAACCCGAGGTCACACCGTTCTTCGACCCCGCCACCAACACCGTCAGCTACGTGGTCAAGGACCCAGGCTCGCGGGCCTGCGCCGTGATCGATTCAGTCATGGACATCGACTATGCCTCGGGGCGCATCGCGCCGCATTCGGCCGACGGAATCATCCGCCTGATCGAGGATCGCGGCTGGCAACTGGACTGGCTGATCGAGACCCATGTCCATGCCGACCATCTGTCGGCTGCGCCCTACATCCAGTCCCGGCTGGGCGGCAGGATCGGCATCGGCGCCAACATCAGGATGGTGCAGGAGACCTTCGGCAAGATCTTCAACGAAGGCACCGAGTTTCAGCGCGACGGCAGCCAGTTCGACCGCCTGTTCCATGATGGAGACAGCTACCGGATCGGCGCAATGACCGCCTTCGCCATGCATACGCCGGGTCACACGCCGGCCTGCATGACCCATGTGATCGGAGACGCCGCCTTCGTCGGCGACACGCTGTTCATGCCGGATGGCGGCTCGGCACGGGCCGACTTTCCTGGCGGCGATGCGCGCACGCTGTATCGCTCGATCCGCCGCGTGCTGGACCTGCCTGACGCGACGCGGCTGTTCATGTGCCACGACTACGGTCCAAACGGCCGCGACATCCGCTGGGAAACGACGGTGGCCGAGCAGCGCGCGAACAACATCCACGTCCGCGACGGCATCACCGAGGATCAGTTCGTTGCCGCCCGCGAGGCGCGCGACCGCACCTTGGACATGCCCAGACTGATCATCCCCTCCCTGCAGGTGAACATGAAGGCGGGACGGCTGCCGACGCCCGATCAGGACGGCCGGCGCTTCCTGAAAGTGCCGCTCAACGCACTCTAAGACACCCCTCGCCCCACCGAGCACGCGGCAGACGTCGCGGCTCGGCTTTCCCATTTGGCAGCGGCCGGGCACCGGCGCGGCACGCCACTCTGGAGCATCGCAGGATGATCTTGTCCGCTGCCGAGCTTGCGCTCGGCTCGCTGTCCGGCTCTTTCGTCGGATTCACGCTCGGCCTGATCGGCGGGGGCGGATCGGTGCTGGCCGTGCCGCTCATGGTGTATCTGGTAGGCGTCGGCAATCCCCACGTCGCGATCGGCACGAGCGCGGTCGCCGTGGCGATCAACGCGGCGGCCAATCTCGCCAATCATGCCCGCTCCGGCAACGTCAAATGGCCTTGTGCGCTGGTGTTTGCTGCAACGGGCGTGGTCGGCGCCTTCGCTGGCTCGACGCTCGGCAAGATGGTCGACGGTCAGAAGCTGCTGCTGCTGTTCGCCCTGGTCATGATCGTGATCGGACTCTTGATGCTGCGCAAGCGCGGCACGAACAGCCAGCTGGACGTCAAGCTTTCGCGCGACAATCTTTTGCCGCTAGTGGCATTCGGCTTCGGCACGGGAACGCTGTCCGGCTTCTTCGGCATCGGCGGCGGCTTCCTGATCGTTCCGGCTCTGATGTTTGCGACAGGCATGCCGATCCTCTACGCGATCGGCTCCTCGCTCGTGTCCGTCACGGCGTTCGGACTGACGACCGCGGCGAACTACGCGCTGTCGGGGCTGGTCGACTGGGCACTGGCGGCGACCTTTCTCGTCGCCGGCATCGCCGGTGGCCTGGTCGGTGCCAAGCTGGCCGCTCGCCTGTCCGGCACGCGCGGCACCCTGAACAAGGTGTTTGCCAGTGTGGTGTTCGTGGTGGCGGCTTACATGATCTACCGGAGCTGGTCGGCACTCGGCCACTCCACATAGCGCGGCATCGAGACTGGACGGGCGCACCACGTGCTCGCAGCGCGCCCGGACCTCAACTCGACGCGGGCCCGCTTATGCCGCGTTGCTGCCTTCCTGGCGGCTGGCTTCGAACAAGAACCAGGTGCGGCGCTCTGTCTCGTCGATGAAGGTCTCCAGCAATCCCGCGGTGGCCGGATCGTCATTGTCGTCGCACAGCTCGTGCGCCTTGCGCATCGCGGCCGCCATGTGCTTGTTGTCCTCCATCAACTCCCGCAACATCTCGCGCGGCGGCACATACTCCTCGTTGTTGTCCTTGATGGTCTGCAGCTTGCTGATCTGGCCGATCGACTTGACCGTGGTACCGCCGAGCTTGCGAACTCGCTCGGCGAGCTGGTCCGTTGTGGCGAAGATCGCGTCCGACTGCTCGTCGAGCATCAGGTGATAGTCATGGAAGTGTCGGCCGCTGACGTGCCAGTGGAAATTCTTGGTCTTAAGGTAAAGCGCGAACGCATCGGCAAGCAGCGTGTTCAACGCCGTCGAAATCTTGTTCACGGCGTCCGGCGACAGATCGGTCGGGGTATCGAGCTCGGGGGCGGTCTTGTCGGTCTTTGCTTTACTCACGGGTCAGCCTTCCTGTTAGAAGCAGCGATGGACACGGGTGATCGGACCCGTTAACGCTCGCTGACCCCCCAAGTTCCCATCAAGGAACTGTGTTTGCCGGAACCCGCCATGGACGACTGGATCGACTATTACGATTCCACGCACACGATCTATGCGAGCAAGCTGCATCGCGACCTGCACTTCCAGGCGATTGCGCGCGACATCGTCGGCTATATCCCCTCGCCCGACGCGGTCGTTCTCGACTATTCCTGCGGAGAAGCCTTATCGGCCGCCAAGGTCGCCGACGCCTGCATGACGCTGATCCTGGCCGAGCCGGCGCCGGGCGTGCGCGGCCGGCTGATCGCGCGTTTCGCCCCCAACACCAAGATCCGCGTGCGCTCGCTGGACGAACTGCGCAACATGCAGGAGGGCTCGATCGACCTCGTCGTCATGAACTCCGTGGCACAGTACATGAGCGAGGCGGAATTCGACGCAGCCCTGGCCGTGATCAGGCGGCTGCTGAAGCCGTCCGGAAAGTTCGTCCTCGGCGACGTCCTGCGCCCGGACGTTGGCATGGGCCGCGACGTGCTCGCGCTGCTGATGTTCGCCGCACGGGACGGCTTCCTCAAGGATGCCATGGTCGGGCTGGTCGCCACTGCCCTGTCCGATTACCGGCAGCTGCGGACGAAGGTCGGCCTGCAGCGCTACAGCGAGGCCGAGATCCTGGCTCGGCTGAAGAAGGCCGGCCTCAGCGCTGTCCGAGCGCCGAAGAATATCGGCCACAATCCCTGGCGCATGACCTTCGTGGCGCAGCCGGTGACGGGAACCGCGTGACCGGCCGAGCCGACCAGCCCGCGCGCTGGCCCAACATCGAGCAACCGGATTAGGGTTAACTGAAACACGGGCTGGCTCACGCGGCCGTGAGAGGTAAGATCATTCCCGGCCCGGTGGCGGAAGCTACGACGCGAAGAGCGGTGCAACGCTCTTGAACCTGGTTCAAGTCCAGGCCGGGCCTCCAGCCTTCGCCGCTGCGCGGCTTCGGCTCTGCGAGCCATCCGCCGCCCTTCCGCCAGCTCCGGCCAATTTGACCGTTGATTTCGGGCCAAAACCCTTTTCGCTCAGAGGAAACTGGTCTAAAGACCGCTCGCGCGCGAGCACTGGTCGCGCCTTGGCCCTTGGCCTTCGGGGACGCGCAGCACGCGCGCCCTTTTTTTGTGCCCAATTCTCTGCCGTTTCTTGCCCGTGAGCTTGAATGCCGAAACGAACCGACATCTCGACCATCCTGATCATTGGCGCCGGTCCGATCGTGATCGGCCAGGCCTGCGAATTCGACTATTCCGGTACGCAGGCGGTGAAGGCGCTGAAGGAGGAGGGCTATCGCGTCGTCCTCGTCAATTCCAATCCGGCCACGATCATGACCGATCCGGAATTGGCCGATGCGACCTATATCGAGCCGATCACGCCGGAGATCGTCGCCAAGATCATCGAGAAGGAACGCCACATCATCCCCGGCGGTTTCGCGCTGCTGCCGACCATGGGCGGGCAGACCGCGCTGAACTGCGCGCTGTCGCTGCGCCGGCAGGGGACGCTGGAGAAGTTCGACGTCGAGATGATCGGCGCCACGGCTGACGCGATCGACAAGGCCGAGGACCGCCAGCTCTTCCGCAACGCGATGGAGAAGATCGGGCTGCAGACGCCGAAGTCGCGGCTCGCCAATGCGTCGGCGCTGAAGAAACAATATCGCGACAAATATCTGGCCGAGCGCGAGACGCTGTCGGGCGCCGCGCGCGACGAACTCGACCGGCAATGGACGCTCGGCGAGAACGAGCGCCGCAAGCGCTATCAGGAGCATGCGCTGGGACAGGCGCTGATGGCGCTGTCCGAGATCGGCCTGCCCGCGATCATCCGTCCGTCCTTCACCATGGGCGGCACCGGTGGCGGCATCGCCTACAACAAGGAAGAGTATCTCGACATCATCGAGCGTGGTCTCGATGCCTCCCCCACCAACGAAGTGCTGATCGAGGAATCGGTGCTCGGGTGGAAGGAGTACGAGATGGAGGTCGTCCGCGACAAGAAGGACAACTGCATCATCGTCTGCTCGATCGAGAATCTCGATCCGATGGGCGTGCACACCGGCGACTCCATCACGGTCGCGCCGGCGCTGACCTTGACCGACAAGGAATATCAGATCATGCGCGACGCCTCGCTGGCGGTGCTGCGCGAGATCGGCGTCGAGACCGGCGGCTCCAATGTGCAGTTCGGCGTCAACCCGGCCGACGGCCGCATGGTCGTGATCGAGATGAACCCGCGCGTGTCGCGCTCCTCGGCCTTGGCCTCGAAGGCCACCGGCTTCCCGATCGCCAAGGTCGCGGCCAAGCTCGCGGTCGGCTACACGCTGGACGAGATCGCCAACGACATCACCGGCGGCGCGACCCCGGCGTCGTTCGAGCCGACCATCGACTACGTCGTCACCAAGATTCCGCGGTTCGCCTTCGAGAAATTCCCGGGCGCGTCGACCACGCTGACCACCTCGATGAAGTCGGTCGGCGAAGTCATGGCGATCGGCCGCACCTTCCAGGAGAGCCTGCAGAAGGCGCTGCGCGGTCTCGAGACCGGTCTCACCGGCCTCGACGAGATCGACATCGAGGGGCTCGGCCGCGGCGACGACAAGAATGCGATCCGCGCCGCCCTGGGCACGCCGACCCCGAACCGCCTGCTCCAGGTCGCCCAGGCGATGCGCCTCGGCTGGTCGGACGAGGACATCTTCAACTCCTGCAAGATCGATCCATGGTTCCTGGCGCAGATGCGTGGAATCGTCGAGATGGAGGACAAGGTCCGCCGCCACGGCCTGCCGCCGAACGCGAGCGGCATGCGCACGCTGAAGGCGATGGGCTTCTCCGACGCGCGGCTCGCGGTGCTCGCCAACACCACCGAAGCCGAGGTCGCCGCCAAGCGGCAGGCGCTCGGCGTCCGTCCAGCGTTCAAGCGAATCGACACTTGCGCGGCGGAGTTCGCTTCGCCGACCGCCTACATGTATTCGAGCTATGAGACGCCGTTTGCAGGCCGACTCGGCGACGAGAGCGCGCCGTCGGACAAGAAGAAGGTCATCATTCTCGGCGGCGGCCCGAACCGGATCGGCCAGGGCATCGAGTTCGACTATTGCTGCTGCCATGCCTGTTTCGCGCTGGCCGATGCCGGCTACGAGACCATCATGGTCAACTGCAATCCGGAGACGGTCTCGACCGACTACGACACCGCCGACCGGCTGTATTTCGAGCCGCTGACGGCCGAGGACGTGCTCGAGATCATCGCCACCGAGCGCAAGAACGGCACCGTGCATGGCGTCATCGTGCAGTTCGGCGGCCAGACGCCGCTGAAGCTCGCGCGCGCGCTCGAAGCCGCCGAGGTACCGATCCTCGGCACCTCGCCTGAGGCCATCGACCTGGCCGAGGACCGCGACCGCTTCAAGCGCATCCTCGACAAGCTGCATCTGAAGCAGCCGAAGAACGGCATCGCCTACTCGGTCGAGCAGGCGCGCCTGGTGGCGGCCGATCTCGGCCTGCCGCTGGTGGTGCGTCCGTCCTATGTGCTCGGCGGCCGCGCGATGCAGATCATCCGCGAGGACAACCAGCTCAGCGACTACCTGCTCGGCACCCTGCCGGAGCTGGTGCCTGCCGACGTCAAGGCGCGCTATCCCAACGACAAGACCGGCCAGATCAACACGGTGCTGGGCAAGAACCCGCTGCTGTTCGACCGCTACCTGTCCGACGCCACCGAGATCGATGTGGACTGCCTGTCCGACGGCAAGGACACCTTCATCGTCGGCATCATGGAGCACATCGAGGAGGCCGGTATCCATTCCGGCGACTCCGCCTGCTCGCTGCCGCCGCATTCGCTCGACGAGGCGACCATCGCCGAGCTGGAGCGGCAGACCCGCGAGCTGGCGCTCGGGCTCGACGTCGTCGGCCTGATGAACGTGCAATATGCGATCAAGGACGGCACGATCTACGTGCTCGAGGTCAACCCGCGCGCCTCGCGCACGGTGCCCTTCGTCGCCAAGGTGGTTGGCACGCCGGTCGCCAAGATCGCGGCCCGGATCATGGCGGGCGAGAAGCTCGCCGATTTCGGGCTGACAAAGCGCGCGCTCAAGCATGTCGGGGTCAAGGAATCGGTCTTCCCGTTCGCCCGCTTCCCCGGCGTCGACACCGTGCTCGGCCCGGAGATGCGCTCCACCGGCGAGGTGATGGGCATCGACCGCTCGTTCGCCGTGGCGTTCGCCAAGAGCCAGCTTGGGGGCGGCACACGCGTGCCGCGCAAAGGCACGGTGTTCGTGTCGGTGCGTGAAAGCGACAAGGCGCGCATCACGGAGGTGGTGCGGATGCTCCACGAACTCGGCTTCAAGGTGGTGGCGACGTCCGGCACCCAGCGTTTCCTGACCGACCAGGGCGTGCCGACCGAGAAGATCAACAAGGTGCTGGAGGGACGGCCGCACATCGTGGACGCCATCACCAATGGCGACATCCAGCTGGTCTTCAACACCACCGAAGGCCCGCAAGCGCTGGCTGACAGCCGCTCGCTGCGGCGCGCTGCCCTCTTGCATAAAGTGCCGTATTACACCACTCTTTCGGGTGCCGTGGCGGCCGCGCAAGGCATCCGTGCCTATCTCGGGGGAGACCTTGAGGTCCGCACCCTGCAGAGTTACTTTTCCGAAAACTAATCGCAGCGCGCGGGCGAACGCCCGCTAAGCGGTTGGCAACAATCGGCAATAGAAGCTTTCAGGAACTCGCCGCCCCGTTCGATGTTGTACCGGCCTTTGACGGGACGGTCTTGCCGGGCCTTCAGGCTTTGCTTTGAGCCGCAAAGGCCTATTCTGAAGATGCTGATCGTGCGCGCCCCCGCCCGCACGACTGAAGGACGAGAAGAGATGGTGGAAAAGGTTCCCATGACTTCGATGGGCTACGCCGCGTTGGAGAACGAGCTCAAGCAGCGCCAATCGGTGGACCGTCCGCGCATCATCGAACATATCGCGGAAGCGCGTTCGCATGGCGACCTGTCCGAGAACGCGGAATATCACGCCGCAAAGGAAGAGCAGTCTCACAACGAGGGCCGCATCGCCGAGCTCGAGGACAAGCTCGCGCGCGCCGACATCATCGATGTGACCAAGCTCTCCGGCGACACGATCAAGTTCGGCGCGACGGTGACCCTGATCGACGAGGACACCGAGAAGAAGACGGTCTGGCAGATCGTCGGCGAGGTCGAGGCGGACGCCAAGAAGGGCAAGATCTCGATCACCTCGCCGCTGGCGCGCGCACTGATCGGCAAGAAGATGGGCACCACCGTCGAGGTCATGGCGCCCGGCGGCGCCAAGTCCTACGAGATCGCCAAGGTCGAGTGGCGCTGAGACAGGGCAACGTCCCGCCGGAGCGAATCGAAGGGCTGCGCCAAGGCGCGGCCCTTCGTCGTTTCCGGTGGTTGCAGGGCAGCGGAAGGCCGCCACTTCGGCAGTACACGCCCAATTCATCGCCTGTCACGACGCATGCCGGTGACGCAGTTGCGGTAATCAGCTAAATCTGCGGCCGACGAGCCGGGGCGGCAACGACCGAACCGGCCATCGTCGCATCATGGTTTTCTGTTGGGGGACGATCACACATGGAGCAGATGCTCTCGAAATGGCAACCGGCTGCACTCAGCCTGTTTCGCTTCATCACCGGCCTGCTGTTGTTTCAATACGGCGTGGCCAAGATCTTCAAGTTTCCTGTCATCCCGTACTTCGCCAACATTCCGCCGCTGATCTACACGGCCGGCATGATCGAGCTGGTGCTCGGCGCGTTGCTGATGGTCGGTCTGCTCACGCGGCCCGTCGCATTCATCCTGGCTGGCGAGATGGCCTTCGCCTACTTCATGGGCCACATGTTCAAGACAGGTGAGCCGGTATGGCTGCCGCTCCTGAACAACGGCACCGCGGCGATCGCGTTCTGCTTCTCCTGCCTGTATCTGGCGACGGCCGGCGGCGGCCCGATCAGCCTGGACGCGCTGCTGCGGAAGAAGAGCTGATCACTCGCTCCACTGTCATTCCGGGGCGATGCGACAGCATCGAACCCGAAATCCAGAGCTTATCGACGCCATTTCGAGATTCCGGGTTCAGCCCCTGCGGGGCTGCCCCGGAATGACCCTCGAGGCCTAGCTCCGTCCCTTGACCTCGAGCGGCACGGCCGCCTCGTATTTGGAGTTATGCAGCACCAGCGAGGTCCTGACGTTGCGCACATGGGGCGCCGCCGTCAGATGCGTCACGAACTCCTGGAACGTCGCCATGTCCGGTGCCACGCATTTCAGGATGAAGTCCACCTCACCGGACAGCATCCAGCATTCCCGCACCAGCGGCTCGGACCGCACGAACTCTTCGAACGCCTTCAGGTCGGCGTCCGCCTGGCTGGATAGGTGGACCGAGGCGAACACGGTCACATCGAAGCCGAGCTTGCGCGGGTCGAGCAGGCCCCGGTAGCCGGTGATGTAGCCTTCCTCCTCCAGGGTCCTGACCCGGCGCAGGCAAGGCGGCGGCGAGATGCCGACCCGCTTGGCGAGCTCGACATTGGTGATCCTGCCATCGGCCTGGATTTCGCTCAGGATTTTGAGATCGATCTCATCAAGATTCTTGGACACGGGGATTGTGGGCTCTGGCGGGATAGGAGGAGGCGCAGGGGCGCCGGGGGACAATGGGCAACTCTCTTAGCGCAGGCTGGTCAATTTGCGCAATTTTATTACTTTAGATTTCCCCCGTTGACCGGGTCGTGAAGGGAAAATTCGCCGAGATGCGTTGCAATTCTTGCATAGCTTGCCAGATGGCTTAGACTTGGATTTGACATTTTCGATGGGGCTTCGGGGCGTTTCTTTTGCGCATTCCGCTCGCTGCGTCGTCAATTCTCCCTCTTCCAGCGAGTCTTCGGTCACATGCAAGCTCCGATCCATGCCAAAGTCGTCATCATCGGTTCCGGCCCTGCCGGCTATACGGCGGCGATCTACGCGGCACGAGCTATGCTGGAGCCGGTGCTGATCCAGGGCATCCAGCCCGGCGGGCAGCTCACCATCACCACCGACGTGGAGAACTATCCGGGCTTTGCCGACGTCATCCAGGGTCCCTGGCTGATGGAGCAGATGGAGAAGCAGGCGACGCATGTCGGCGCCCAGATCAAGACCGACCTCGTGACCAAGCTCGAGCTGGGTCAGCGTCCGTTCCGCCTGACCTGCGACTCCGGTGACGTCTACCTCGCCGAGACCGTCATTCTGGCGACCGGCGCCCAGGCGCGCTGGCTCGGGCTGCCGTCGGAGGAGACGTTCAAGGGCTTCGGCGTCTCGGCCTGCGCGACCTGCGACGGCTTCTTCTATCGCGGCAAGGAGGTCATCGTCGTCGGCGGCGGCAACACCGCGGTCGAGGAAGCGCTGTTCCTGACCAATTTCGCGTCGGCCGTCACCGTCGTGCACCGGCGCGACCATTTCCGCGCCGAGCGCATCCTGCAGGAGCGGCTGTTCAAGCATCCCAAGATCAAGGTCGTCTGGGACAGCGCCCTGGATGAGATCTGCGGCGCGAGCTCGCCATCCAAGGTCACGCATGTCAGGCTGAAGAACGTCAAGACCGGCGCGCTCACCGAGCTGCCCGCCGACGGCGTGTTCGTCGCGATCGGCCATGCGCCGGCCACGGAGCTGGTCGCCGGTCAGCTCAAATTGAAACCGTCCGGTTACGTCGAGGTGGTGCCGGGCTCGACCGCGACCTCCGTTCCCGGCGTGTTTGCCGCCGGCGACGTCGCCGATGAAACCTATCGGCAGGCGATCACCGCCGCCGGCATGGGCTGCATGGCTGCCCTCGAAGCCGAACGCTTCCTCGCCCACGCCGCGAGCGAACGCGCCGCGGCGGAATGAACTGACGATGCCACGATCACGGGATGGATTTACGGATATGGATTGGGACAAGCTGAAGGTGTTTCACGCAGCGGCAGAAGCAGGCAGCTTCACGCATGCCGGGGAGCAGCTCGGGCTGTCGCAATCGGCGGTGTCGCGCCAAGTCAGTGCGCTCGAGCAGGAGCTCGCAGTCTCGCTGTTCCACCGTCACGCCCGCGGGCTGATCCTTACCGAGCAGGGCGACCTGCTGTTCCGGACCGCGCATGACGTCTTCATGCAATTGCAGGCGGCGCGCGCCAAGCTGACCGACAGCCGCGAGCGGCCGAGCGGCGATCTGAAGATCACGACAACCCCGGGCGTCGGCATCAACTGGCTGATCCCGCGGCTCGGGGAATTCACCGCGCTCTATCCGGAGATCCGGATCTCGCTGATCGTCACCGACGAGGAGCTCGATCTGTCGATGCGCGAGGCCGACGTGGCGATCCGTACCCGCAAGCCGACCCAGCCCGATCTGATCCAGCGCAAGCTGTTCGCGATCAGCTTCCACGCCTATTGCTCGCCGGAATACGTCAAGCGCTTCGGTACGCCGCGCACCCTCGACGAGCTCGATGATCATCGCATTATCATGCTGGCCGACGGCCAGGTCGCCCCGCATCTGCAGAACCGCAGCTGGCTGGTCGATGCCGGCCGCAACGGATCCGGTCCGCGCGAGGCCTATTTCAGGGTCAACAACATTCTCGGCCTGGTCCGCGCCTGCCAGCAAGGGCTCGGCATCGCCGCGCTGCCGGACTACCTCGTCGAGGAAAACAGCCGTCTCGTGCAATTGTTCGGAGAGTCGGATTCGATCCAGCTCGACACCTACTTCGTCTATCCCGAGGAATTGAAGACGGTCGCACGCGTTCAAGTGTTCCGTGACTTCGTCGTGAGCAAAGCGCAGCGCTGGCCGGCGTGACATTGTGCATGTCTGACATGCGGCTTGCATGGTTGCTGCGACGCCATGTGAGAGCCCATAGTGAGCATGTGCTGAGCGTTGGCGTTGCGCATTGTCCCCCTCCTCCAGTGGCGCGAGCGCTCAGAAATCCCTCTTGGAAGGTGATTGTGTCGGCCTCTTTGGCCAATACCTCCGGCCGGGCTCATTTGGGCCCGGCTATTTTTTTGCCGAATGTTTCCGTGTCGTGCCCGATGCGGCGTTGACAGCATCGCCTGCACCGCGCATCTAGATCGCATGTCCACGTCTTCGCACGCCAAGTTGTTGTCGAAAAAAGCTCCCCTCCCGGGGACATGTGGACGCGCGCGCTAGAATCTCTCGAATTCACCGCCGCATCACCAGCCCCGCCGCGAGGACGGGGCTTTTTTGCGTGTCCCGTCGCCGGCTCCTGCCACCCAAGGAGATGGACCATGACCAACGTTACGACCCGACTGCAGGGCCTCTGGCTGCCCCTGATCACGCCGTTCCGCGATGGCGCGCTCGACGAACCATCCTTACGCAATCTGGTTCGGCACTACGCCGCCAAGCCGATCGATGGACTGGTGCTCGGTGCCACGTCAGGCGAAGGACTGGCGCTGTCATGGGACGAGCGCGCCCGTCTGATCAGCGTGGTCCGGGACGAGCTCGACACCATCGGCCGGCCGCTGCCGATCTGTCTCGGTGTCGGCGGCGTGGCGACGGCCGAGGTGATCGAAGCGCTCGACCGAACCGCGTCATGGCCGATCGACTTCTATCTGATCTCGAGTCCGCCTTACGTGCGTCCGTCGCAGCGCGGCCTGCTGGCGCATTTCACCGCGTTGGCCGACCGCACCGCCCATCCGATCGTGCTCTACAACATTCCCTATCGCTCGGCGGTTGGCCTCGACAACGAGACATTGCTGCAGCTCGCCGAGCATCCCGCTATCGCTGGCCTCAAGGATTGCTGCGCCAACCGCACGCAGACGCGCGACCTGATCACGCGTCGGCGCGCAGGGTTTCATATCCTGACGGGCGAAGACGCCCAGAGCTTCGATGCGCTGCAGGCCGGTGCCGACGGCGCCATCCTGCTCTCGGCACATCTGGAGACCGAGACGTTTGCCGCAATCCTGCAGCACGTGAAGGCCGGCCGTCACGACGCGGCAGCAGCGTGCTGGGCGCTGGTCGAGCATCTCACGCGACTGCTGTTCACCGAGCCGAGCCCCGCACCGGCCAAGTACTGGCTGGCGCGCACCGGCGTCATTGCGAGCCCCGAAGTACGGCTGCCAATGGTGGAGGTTGGCGCTGAGCTGGCCGCACGGCTGGATCAGCAGATCGAGCGGCGCCAGCCGACGACCACGCAGAACCGCGTTGCCTGAGCACGCCCCGACCTATTCGCCGGCTCTGCCTGGCCTTCCCGATCGGAAAGGCCAGGCAGAGCCGCGCCACCGCTGCGGAGCCGGAGCAGAATCTCCGTGGTTAATCCGAGCTAACAAACGCGATCAAAAGCGGCGCAGTCCGCAACCTCGTGTTTAAAGATGTTCCGCTATGGATGTTGAAAACGTCAAAGAGCGCGAGGACGTCGTGGCTTTGCAGGATCATCCATACCCTGAGCATCAGGGTTTCAGCGTCGAAGACATTCTCTGGGCGGTCGGGATCTGGTCCGTGATCCTGACCCTGACGCCGGCAATCGCCTTCTATTTCCTGATGGTTGCCTGACCTCGCCGCGCCCTCTCGCGCGGCGCGAATTCGGCACTCACGCGAGAGCTTGTGACCCGACGCAAAAAACGCGCGGAGGACCGCGCGTCGATGCCCCATCTGATGCCGCGATCAGGCCGCCTGCTTGTGCATGGCGCCGTTGGCCGACACAGTACCGCGAATAGCCCGCACCGAACGCTCGATCGCAGCCCAGAGGCGTGCGATCTCGGCCGCAGCACGGCCCTCCGCATAATATTCGCGCACGCCTTCACCCTGGCCCAGCGCCATCAGCAGATCGGCGCGGTTGGTGATCTGGCCGCCCCACACCGGGGCCTTGAACTTCGCCAGCGCCTCGCGGGCGATGGTGACGATCGGACTTTCGGCATCGTCGCGGCGCGCTGGCGCGCCATTGAGAACGACCGCGTAGGGCTTGCGCGCGGCGCGGCAGGTCTGGATCGTCTCCTGCACCGCGTTGACGTCGAACACGCCGGGGCGGGCCGGGATGATCACCATGGTCGCATTCTTGATCGCATCCTCGACGACGGCCGAGATGGTCGGCGGCGTATCGATCAGCACCCACTCGACGCCGTCGCGGCGGGCGGCGGACACGATCGCGCTCACCGAGTTCACGGCCGTCTTGATCGGCGGCTCGTTGGTGCCGCGCAGCTTGTGCCAAAGCGTGAGCGACCCCTGAGGGTCGGCATCGATGAGCAGACAAGACTTGCTCGACTTGATCTGCGCAGCGAGATGGGCGGCCAGGGTGCTCTTGCCTGAACCGCCCTTACGCGATGCGAAAACAATAACGTTCATACCTTGGCCTCCAGATTGACCCCGGCAGCGAAAATGAATCAGCGGACTGATTCGCGGAAGATAAATTTAGCGATTGATAAGACGTAACTCCTGATTGCCGAAACGCATTGGTTTTTGAGTCACACCAAAGCAGGCAAAACAGCAGATCAGGCGGCGATGTTCGACAACATCCGGTCATGCCCCATCGCATTTACATGTTGAGGCTGCGCATCGAGGTGTGCGTCCGAAGACTGCGGTCATGCCGAGTGCCGCCAAAGGCGGCAATCGGCATCGCTCAGGTCGCGTCTGGTCGCGTCGACTTCTTCGATTTGCCAGCGCGCGCAGTGACCGGCTTCCTGGTGACAGGACGAATGCTCATCGGCCGTTCCGCGCGGCCAGATGACGCTGCCTGGCGCTCTGGCGGCCCGAATTGGGCGCGGCATGACGGCGACAGCTCGGCCTTGCGGCGAACCATGCAGGCGGTGACACGATCGACGTCGGGAATGTCGGAACTACAAAGCCGGAACGCATCGCCTGTGCATGCCTGCTCCTGCTCGGCGGTATAGGCCCGTGCGGTTACGGGGACTAACAGCGCGGCCATTACGATCAGTACGGCAGAGATGCGTGGATCGAGATCAATCCCTCTCATCGTCCCCTCCCCCTCGTTGCCGCAAAGTGTGATTGAAGGAGACCGGATTCGCAAGCAACAGTGCCACGTCGTGCTACCGATCCGGCGCGGCAAACCGCAAGCGAGCGCACGCCCGGCGATATATCCGTCGAAATACGGAGACCGGGCTCAGGCTTCCGCGGGCAAAGCTCTGCGGCCACGCCCCGGCCACAGCCATGCGCGAGAGGTCGCGACGGGTGGGACGCGGAGCACGGATAGAGGTGAGCTTGCGAACGGCCCAGCGATGGTCCCGGCCATGGTACAGTTGGGTGGGCTCGAACCACCGACCTCCTGTTCCACAGACAGGCGCTCTAACCAACTGAGCTACAACTGCATCCGCCATGGGACTGCCCGCGAGGGGCGTCCGAACGGGCCGGAAACTAGGTGCAACGGGCGAATTTGGCAAGGCCGAGAACGGATAAAGTCCCCTGCCATGACTGCGTTTTTTGACGCCGTTTCGGCCCGAGCGAGCCCCCGTTCAAGCGGGGAGCCCAGAAAGCATCGAACCCGGCCGCAACGCGCCCGGGTTCTGGATCTACCGCCGTCCATGCCGGCGCGCGGCCGCATCGCGCACCTGGCGAGACTTGAGGCTGCCTCAGGCCGCCGTCTTGAACAGCTTGGTGGCGCTTTCCTTGATCGGCTCGACCGTCTCGGCCGCAACCTTCTGGCCGAGCTCGCCGAGCTCCTTGGCCTGGGCGGTGAAGGTCTCGAACTGCTTGCGCGCGAAACCGGTCCACAGCTCCATCGCCTCCGACGGCGACTTCACACCGAACAGCTCCTGGGCGAAGTCGAGCGACGCGGTGGTATTGGCCTTCGTGAATTCCATGACCTTCGACGAGTAGACGCCGGCGCCCTTGCTGGCGTTGGCGAAGAAGGCCTCGATGGCGGAATTGTGGGTTTCCGCAGCGTCCTTGAACTTGGCGTAGTTCTCGCGGGCCTGCGACACGCCTTTTTCGGCGAGCGCGCGTACCTGTTCGGGAACCTCGAACGGAATGATCGACGCGGAGAAAGGATCGGTGGCATTGGTCATGGCATGCATCCTTCGAAACATTGAGACTGGACCGGCCCGGCAATCGGGAAGTCACTTCGGATCACGCAGAGGAACCGCCCCTGGGAGGTAACAACCTCGCGTAGAGCTATATCGTGGCGCTTTTGTGCAACGCAACGGAAATTCCACTATCAGGAACTGTTGCCGCGCCCGCTTCCAGAAAAAGGGGGATCGAGGCATGTCTGATCAGGCCTTGGGCTTGGTTGCGTCGATCGCGGCCTTGCCGATGGCCTGGCCGACTTCGCTTGCCTGTTCGGCGAGCGATCGCATCTGGCCCTGAACGAATTCGCTGTGCAGCCGCAGCACCTCGGGCAGGTCCTTGGCGTGGACCAGCGATTGGGCGTAGTCGAGCGACGACTGGACGTTCTTTTCCGCGTAGGACAAGACCTTGGAGCCGATGTCCTTGGCTCCGGCCCGCACTGTCGCACCGCGCTGTTCGAGCGAGCCGGCCGTCGCCTCCGCTCCGGCCAGAAACTTCTCAAACGTCTGACGTGCCTGGTCGAAGCCCGCCTCCGCCATTGCCCGCACGTCTTTCGGAATTTCGAACCGTCGTCCATCGTCGGTCATGCTTTCCTCCTTCTGAAGTCCCGATTGGCTGCGCCCTCGTCTCTCAGCAGCTTTCCCGCTGCCGAGCGGCCCCGAACCAGTCCAGGGTATCATCGTGCTATCGAGAGCCGAGATTGCACGGTCCATGCCGGTTTCGCCGCGATTCCGAGCCCGGGGGGCTCACGAGGAACACATTAAGGTTATCCAAGCTTTAGCAGGACAGGAGTGCGGCCCCGCCGTGGACCTCGGCCCTCAAAACGCGCGATAGTAACGAATTCTTAACGCTTCCAGTTCCGGCCGCCGGTCATCCACGGCCGATCAACATCACAAGAGCCGTTCGCCGTCGTCGCCCATGACCCACGCCGATCTCGAATTGCAGGCCCTCAGCGACCCCCGGCTGGCCGTCCACGCCGCCGGTAGTCTGCCGGCCTGGCTATGGTCGGCCGATGGCGGCCGTGTGCTGTGGGCCAATGCGGCCGGTGCGCGCGCCCTCGGTGCGACAAGCGCAGCGGCGCTGATCGCGAAAACGTTCGGCCCCGCCGACGCGCATCGCCGCCAGGTCGCTCAATTGGGACGGCGGCTGCCCGAGACCGGCGCTTTGCGGCTGGAACGTCTACGTGGTTTCGGCGCGCCGCTCGGCACGCTCGCGACCTGCGGCTGCGCCAGGATCGACCTGCCCGATGGCACGCGCGCGGTGCTGATCACCAGCACTGACGGGGGTGGACGTAGCTTCCCACTGGCGGATCGCCTGAAGCGGCTGGCGGAGACGAGCGAGCATGCGCTGATCGCATTCACCCAGGACGGCCAGTTCGCCGGCATTAGTTCAGCCGGACGGCGCCTGTTCGGCATGCGCGACCTGACCGAGCCGGATTTCGTCGAGATACGCAGGGCGGCGCTGGCCGATGGCATGGCCGAGGTGACGTTCGGCACGGAGCGCGCAGCGCTCTACCGCATCGGCCGCGGCAATCAGGTCGGGCTGGTGGCCGTCCCGATGCCGGCCCCTGCCGACGAGATCGAGGCACCGGGCTCGGCGCCAATACCTGAGCCAACCGCAGATGCCGCCCCGGCATCATCAGCCCCCGTGGATGTTGCCGCTGGGCCCGCGGTCGTGACTTCGCCTCCTCTTCCGATGGATGCAATGACTGAACGCCAAACCGACGACGAATCCCCCGCGCTGTCGAACGACGCGCCGGCCGAGTTCCTGCTGATTGACGATCCGGCCAAAGCTGATCTGTTCAAGGCGCCGGCGCCGCAAACGGAAGATCACGCGCATCCTGCCGAATCCGGCGCGGCGGAGCCTTTAGTCGGCCGTCGCCATCCGCTCCGATTTTCCTGGCAGATGGATGCCGAGGGACGGTTCTCGATCGGCTCCGATGAATTCACCCACCTGATCGGGCGGCACGGCGCCGCCGAGCTCGGCCGTCCCTGGCATGAGCTCACTGCATCGCTAGGCCTCGATCCCGACGGGCGGGTCGGTGCCGCGATCGAAACGAAAGAGACCTGGAGCGGGCTCGTCGTCAGCTGGCCCGCCGAGGGCGAGCGGCTTGCGGTCGAATTGTCGGGACTGCCCGTCCTGGCGGAGGACAGGACCCATGCCGGCTATCGCGG
The DNA here is from genome assembly GCF_032377435.1 of Bradyrhizobium sp. SZCCHNS3002. Classification (NCBI taxonomy): domain Bacteria; kingdom Pseudomonadati; phylum Pseudomonadota; class Alphaproteobacteria; order Hyphomicrobiales; family Nitrobacteraceae; genus Bradyrhizobium; species Bradyrhizobium sp. SZCCHNS3002. The sequence goes on along the minus strand of NZ_JAUHHY010000007.1, from coordinate 99,230 downwards.
CTTCGGTGTCTGTCGCGACCTCGACGCCCTGGACCGGCTGGCCGCACTGCGTCGCCCCGCATCGACCGATGCAGCCGCGACCGATGTTCCGGACGCCGACGAAACCGAGCTCGCCCAATCCGACCATGTGCGGGCCGCAGATGTGCCGCCGCAGCAGGACAACGTCACTGCGTCATCGCGTGAGGCTTCCATTGCGCCGGACGTACACCACATCGAGGGCATCGGGCTCGAAACGACCGGGAACGTGGTCCCGTTCCGCGCTCCGGGCGAGTCCAAGCATCCTGTGCTCACGCCGGTGGAGAACAGTGCGTTTCATGAGCTCGCGCGCCAGCTGTCGGCCCGCCTCGAAGGTGAGATCCGCAACGCGCCCGCGGACGTCCAGGGCGTGGCGCCCGAGCCGGGATCGCGAATGAGCGATCCGCTCGTCCCGCCGCCGCAGCAGGCTCCGTCGGCGACGGAGACGGCGCCCGATCATGGCGCGGAGCTGCAGACCGAATGGCTCACACCCGAGGAGCCGCCGGCCCAGGGCGACAGCCAGCGCGACCGCATCCTGCTCGACCTGCTGCCCACGGGCATGCTGATCTACCGGCTCGACCGCCTGCTCTACGGTAACCCGGCCTTCTTCAAGCAGATGGGCTACGCCGACCTTGCGGCCTTGGAGCAGGCCGGCGGGCTCGATGCGCTCTATGTCGAGCCGGGCGTGTCATCTGCACCCAACAAGTCCGAGGCCGGCACTCCCGTCACGATCTCGGCCGCCGACGGCTCCTCCAGCGAGGAGGTGAAGGCGGAAGCCCGCCTGTTCACGATCACCTGGGACGGCGATAGCGCGCATGCCCTGATCTTCGCTCCGTTGCCCGGCCCTGCGGCTGCGATTCCGACGACCGACGTGGCACCGATGCCGGCCCCGGCCCCCGCCGCGCTGGTCGTCGCCCCGCCTCCGGCTGCGGGCCACGCCGAAGCCGAAGATCTGGCGGCGATCCTCGACGTCACCGCCGAGGGCATCCTGATGTTCGACGCCGGCGGCAACATCCACGCCTGCAACCGCAGCGCCGAGGCGCTGTTCGGTTACGATGGCGCGGCGCTGGTCCGCCGCAACCTGATCGAGCTGTTCGCACCGGAGAGCGCACGCCTCGTGCTCGACTATCTCGACAGCGCGCAGCAGTCCGGCGCGTCGAGCGGGCTCGACAAGGGCCACGAGGTGCTCGGGAAGATCGCTCAGGGCGGCGTCATTCCGTTGTCGATGGCAATTGGCCGGACCAGGACCGACGGTCCGAATTTCTTCGCCGTGTTTCGCGATCTGTCGCAGCTCCGCCGCGGCGAAAGCGAGCTGCTGCAGGCCCGTCGCGTCGCCGATCGTGCCGCCAACGCCAAGGCCGACATGCTCGCCCGGATCAGCCACGAGGTGCGCGCGCCGCTGAACGCGATCATCGGCTTTGCCGAGGTCATGATCGGCGAACGTTTCGGCACGATCGGCAACACGCGCTACGCCGAATACATGAAGGACATCCGCGCCTCGGGCGAGCGCGTCGTGTCCCTGATCGACGATCTCCTGGAGCTGTCGCGCATCGAGACCGGTAAGCTCGAGCTCGCTTTCACCAGCCAAAATTTGAACGAGCTGGTGGAGGGCTGCGTCGCAGCGATGCAGCCGCAGGCCAACCGCGCCCGCATCATCATCCGCACCTCGCTGTCGCAACTGCTGCCGCCGGTGATCGCCGACGTCAGGGCGCTGCGCCAGATCGCGATGAACCTGATCTCGGCCTCGATCTCGCTGGCCAATCCCGGCGGCCAGGTCATCGTCTCGACCGCGCTGACCGATTTCGGCGAGGTCGCGCTGCGCGTGCGCGACACCGGTCATGGCCTGAACGATCAGGAGGTGGCCGCCGCGCTCGAACCGTTCCGTGCGCCCTCGGCGGCCGAGCAAGGCTCCGACGGCGCCGGTCTCAGCCTGTCGCTCACCAAGGCGTTGGTCGAGGCCAACCGGGCGCAGTTTCACATCAAGGCGGCGCCGAAATCCGGCACGCTGATCGAGGTGGTGTTCTCGCGCGCCGTGGCGCGCAATCAGAGCACCGGCTGAGCCGATCCCGCCCGTCGCACCGCCAGTGAACGACGCTTGAGGCCGAGCAGGAGCGGACCGAACGCCACCACGAAGCCGGCGAAGGCAATGATCCAGGCCAACGCCGCGACGTGCAGCAGCGCCTCGGCATGCGTCGGCGCCAACACGGCGCAGACCCGCGTGACCGCTGCGACGATGATCGCCAGATAGATCGCCTGGGTCGCGGGCGCGGCCGTCAGCGCCTCGCCGGTGTGGCCGAGCGTGGCCCGCGTCATGACGGCGAGCGTCGTGATGCCGGCGGCCCCGACCATCCAGGCGTGCAGCCCCGCGCTCGGCAGAATCCATCCGAGGCTGGCGGCGGCCGTGAGCAGGAAGCCGAGCGGCACGAACAAATAGCCGACATGCAGGATCACCAGCAAACGCTCGCGCAAGGTGCGATCACCGGCCCAGCGCGCGAGCCTCGCCCCGTGCAGCGCGCCGGCCGCAGCGAGCGCGAGCGCCGTTGCCGCACTTTCGGGAGCCAGGATCCAGCCGAGCAGGCTCAGCGCGCTGAACAGGACGGCGGCAAGGTCGAAGCGGCCGAACGGCACCGGCAGCCGGCCGGGATTGTGCTTGACCAGCCAGTTGCGGGTGAAGCTCGGCGTGATGCGGCCGCCGATCAGTGCGAGCAGCAGCACGATCACGGCAACGCCGATACGGATCGCGTAGTCGGCCGAACCGCGCAGATGAGCCTCGACATGGAACGCGATGTTGCCGGCGCACAGCACCGTGACGATCGCGACCACCGGCAGATTCCGCCAATTCCGCCCGGCGACGATCTCGCGGGCGGCAGCCAGCACGACGAGCACCAGGAAGCTCGCATCGATCAGCATCGCGGCCCACCACGGACCGAGCGCAGACATCGTCACCGCCAGTCGTCCGGCCATCCAGACCAGCACGAGGGTGAGCAGCGGCACGCCCCGGATCGGCAGCCGTCCGGTCCAGTTCGGGATCGCCGTGAACAGGAAGCCGGTGACGATGGCCGGCAGGTAGCCGTAGAGCATCTCGTGCACGTGCCAGTCTCGGGGGGCAAAGCCCGAACTCAGCTTCAGCTCGCCGTAAAAGGCCGGGAGCCAGATCAGGATCGCCAGCGCAGCCTGGAGCGCGCCGAGCAGAAAGAACGGCCTGAACCCGTTGGCGAGGACGGTCCAGCCCTGATAGTTGCGTGGAATGGCCATGTGCATGCTCGCTCGATGGGCGACGGGAACCGCGCCGATATGGCGCTGTGTGCTTAACATGTAGTTGCGCGTCGTCCGATATGGCTTGCGCCAGCACAAACTTCCGACGGATCGCAAAAACGTGCTATTGAGCGGGCAAAATCCGCCGTCGGCCCGGAGAATATCATGGCTTCCATCGACCGCTCGCTGGTCGCGCATCTGCCGCTGTTTGCGGGGCTGTCCGCGGAGGATCTGACGGATGTGCTGCGCGAAGCCCGTTCGATTCGCGTTCCACGCAACGGCGCGGTGTTCGAGCAGGGCGCCGATGCGATCTCGTTCTTCCTGCTGCTGCACGGCCATGTCCGCGCCAGCAAGACGACGCCGACCGGCGACCAGATCGTGGTGCGCTACGTCGTGCCCGGGGATACGTTCGGCGTCGCCCCGGCCATCGGCCTGCAGCACTATCCGGCGACTGCGACCGCCGTCGACGACAGCATCGTGCTGGCCTGGCCGTCCGCCGCATGGCCGAGACTGGTCGCGAGGTTTCCGTCGCTGGCGGCGAACACGCTGCAGACGGTCGGCCAGCGGCTGCAGGAAACCCATGCGCGCGTGATCGAGATGTCGACCCAGCAGGTGGAGCAGCGCATCGCGCATGCGCTGCTCCGGCTCGCCAACCAGGCCGGCCGCAAGCTCGATCATGGCGTGCAGATCGATTTCCCGATCAGCCGGCAGGACATTGCGCAGATGACCGGGACGACGCTGCACACGGTGAGCCGCATCCTCTCCGGCTGGGAGCAGCTCGGCCTGGTCGAAAGCGGGCGTCAGAAGATCGTCCTGCGCGAGCCGCACAAGATCGTGCTGCTGGCGCAGCAGGGCGCCGGCGATGCGGCCGCATCGCGTAGCTGATCACGCGCAGGCACACAGCGCCGAGAGGAACGCGTCGGGATCGACGCCATGCTCGTGGCAGGCATCCGCGACGTTGTGAAAGCAGGCGATCGGGCAACCGACGCAACGCATCTGGAAAGCAAGAAAGACGCCGATGGTCTCCGGGCTTCGCCGCATGACATCGTCGACCAGTTCATCGAAGGAGATTGGCATGCGCGCCTCCATTCCAAGTCCAGCGCGAATGGTAGCGGGCATGCCGTTGGCGGTCTTTGTCGCGGCACAAGCACCGCGGCACCTCGACGGTCAGACCGCCCGGCTGTGCAGCTGCTTCGACGCGTCGAGATGCGCATCGAACGCCGCGGCGACACTGCGCACCAGGAACCGGGAATGCTCGGTCACCGCGAGCGCACCGCCGTTGAGCTCGACCACACCGTCGGAGATCAACGATTGCAGCCGCGGTGCCGATCTCAGCATGTCGTCGGTGTCCGTGCCATGGCGGGTGCAGATGACATCGAGGTCCACGCCGTAGTCGCACATGATGCGCTCGATGATGTCGGCCCGCAGGCGGTCGTCATCGGTCAGTCCATAGCCTTTCACGGTCGCGAGGCTGCCGGAGGCGATCTTCTGCTCATAGGCCCGGACCTGCGGCGCGTTCTGGACATAACCTTGCGGCAGCTGCCCGATCGCCGAGGCCCCGAAGCCGAGCAGCAGATCATTTGCATCGGTCGTATAGCCCTGGAAATTGCGATGCAGGCGGCCTTCGCGGAACGCGATGGTCATGGGATCCGTGGGCAAGGCGAAATGATCGAGCCCGATCTGCACGTAGCCTGCGTCCTTCAGCGCGTCAGCGATCGCGCAGGCCTGATCGTAGCGTTCCAGGCTGTCCGGCAACGCCGAGTCCTGAATCTTGCGCTGGTGCGTCTTGAACGATGGCACATGAGCGTAGCCGAACACGGAGAGCCGGTCGGGGCGCAGGTCGATGGCGCGCCGGACGGTGTCGAGACACGACTCAACGCTCTGATGCGGCAGTCCGTAGATCAGGTCGAAGTTGATGCCGGCAACGCCGGCCTGACGCAATCCGTTCGTGGCCGCCGCGGTCTGCTCGAAGCTCTGCACCCGGTTGATGGCCTGCTGCACCCGCGGATCGAAGCTCTGCACGCCCAGGCTGGCCCGATTGACCCCGCTCACCCCCAGCGCCGCGATCATCTCCGGCGTCAGCGTGCGCGGATCTATCTCGATGGCGATCTCCGCCGACGGCAGCACGAAAAAGGAATGGCGCAGCGATCCGACGAGATCGACAAAGGACTCCGGCGCCATGATGGTGGGCGTGCCGCCGCCGAAATGAATGTGCCCGACCTGCAGCCGCCGGCCGATCTGGCGCGCCACCATGTCGACCTCGCAACGCAGGGCCGATTCGTAGACCGCAATCGGCTCGTCGCGTTTGGCGACCATGGTGTTGCAGCCGCAATACCAGCACATCGAGCGACAGAAGGGCACATGCAGGTATAACGATGCCGTCGCGCTCGCTGGTATCGCGCGCAGCCATTCTGCGTAGGTGGACGGGCCGACCGCGGCGGAGAAATGAGGCGCCGTAGGATAGCTGGTGTAGCGCGGGAGGCGCTCCTGTCCGTAGCATGCTGCAAGATCTGGTCTCATGTCCTGCCTGTCACCTGAGCGTATCGACCTGGGGTTGGGAGCTTCTTGACACAAGGCAAGAGGGACGGCCTTGAGCTTTCTCAAGGCGCGGCCGGCAGATACCTGTTGACGCAGTAGAACGCCGGTGATCACCGCGGACTTTGCGCTTCCTCAAAGTGGCCGGCTCATTTCACGTCATCATTGATTTGTTGACGATTCGAGGAAGCCGCAATGGAAGCTCTGCAACTGCTGATCCGTTCATTTGCTCTCCTCGCCGGCATCCGCGGCCATATCCCCCAGTCCGACGGCTTTGAATCGTTCCGCGACGAGTCGGGGCCAACGGGCCTGCTCGGCAACATCGCCATGTTCATGACCACGGTGTTTTGCATCGCGGCAGCAGTGGCCTTCGTTGTGTTGCTGACGGTGCGCTGGCTGAGCTGATGAGTTCGGGAGCCCATTGTCGGTCCAGGGCTCTGCTCTGAAGCGCGCATCATAGCGCCCGCGATTCTCGTGCTGTATCGGCAAACGGATAGAGGCCCGTCTAATCGCGTAGTCGCGCGGGACAGTCTGCCCCGCTTTGCTCCGCACCCTGTCCGGCCTCCCAAGAAACTGCGCGCCGATGCAACTCATTAGCGCTCTGCGCGGGTACAGTCGCGCCAATCTCGCTCGAAATCCGCCGTCTGATTCCGCAATTGCGAAGTTGCTTGTTGCAGCACAAACAAGCCGAGTTCCAACGGGAGCATGCTGATTGCGGCACTACAACAGATCCAATGAAGGAGCGATCCATGTTGACCCGCCGCACCGCCATGTTCAGTGCAGCCATCGCCGCGATGATGATTGCGGCTCCCGCTGTTGCCGAGGACCTCAAGCTGCCGCGCCAGAAGGTCGATCTGGTGGCTCCGCCGTTCGTGCATGCGCACGAGCAGGCGACCAAGCAGGGACCCAAGATCATGGAGTTCAAGCTCGTGGTCCAGGAGAAGAAGATGGTGATCGACGAGAAGGGCACCACCTTCCAGGCCATGACGTTCAACGGCTCGATGCCAGGCCCGCTGATGGTGGTCCATGAGGGCGACTATGTCGAGGTGACCCTGGTCAATCCCGCGACCAACAGCATGCCGCATAACATCGACTTCCACTCCGCGACCGGAGCGCTGGGCGGCGGCGCGCTGACCCTGGTCAATCCGGGCGAGCAGGTCGTGCTACGCTGGAAGGCGACGCGGACCGGCGTGTTCGTCTACCACTGCGCCCCGGGCGGACCGATGATCCCCTGGCATGTCGTCTCCGGCATGAACGGCGCCGTGATGGTGCTGCCGCGCGACGGTCTCAATGACGGCCGCGGACACGCGCTGCGCTATGATCGCATCTACTACATCGGCGAGCAGGACCTCTACGTCCCGCGCGACGACAAGGGAAACTTCAAGTCCTACGACTCGCCCGGCGAAGCCTATAGCGACACCGAGGAGGTCATGCGCAAGCTCACGCCGACCCATGTGGTGTTCAACGGCAAGGCCGGCGCGCTCACCGGAAAGAATGCGCTCACGGCCAATGTCGGCGAGAACGTTCTGATCGTGCACTCGCAGGCGAATCGCGATAGTCGTCCGCATCTGATCGGCGGCCACGGCGACTATGTCTGGGAGACCGGAAAATTTTCGAACGCGCCGGAGACCGGGCTCGAGACCTGGTTCATCCGCGGCGGCTCGGCGGGCGCCGCGCTCTACAAATTCCTGCAGCCCGGCATCTACGCCTACGTCACCCACAACCTGATCGAGGCGGCCAATCTCGGCGCGACCGCCCATTTCAAGGTCGAAGGCAAGTGGAATGACGACCTGATGACGCAGGTCAAAGCCCCGGCGGACATTCCGACCGGCACGACGAACTGATCGGCCCAGGGGGGCCGGCGTATCCGGCCCCCACTCTCCTGAGTGTGCTGCCATGCTGCTCGCTTTCAAGATCAAGCTCACCATCGCCTGCGTCGTCGGATTGGCTGGCCCGACCGCAATGGCACCGATCCTTGCAGATCTGCCAAACCGCGCTGCGGGCCTCGACGGCCCTGCCCTCACCGAGATCGCACCCGGTGCGATCGCCTACCGCGACTCTGGTGACCATCTCCGCAGCGGGCGGCAGGCCGAAGCTCCCATCACGACGGTCCGCTTTGATCATCCGCTGACGATCATGACGAACCAGGTCAGTGCCGCAGACTACCACGCCTGCGTCCAAGCGCATGCGTGCCGCGCGCTCGATCGCAACGTTCCCATCGCCATCGATCGCCCGGCCGTGCAGGTGAGTTGGCATGACGCGGTGGCCTACGCTGAATGGCTCTCACGCCGGACCGGCCACAGCTATCGTCTGCCGACCGATACCGAGTGGGCCTATGCGGCGGGCAGCCGCTTCAAGGACGATGGCGTCTCGATCGACGACGCCGATCCCTCGCGGCGCTGGATTGCCCGCTACGAACGGGAAGCCGCCCTGCAAGAGGACTCCGAGACGCGCGGCTTCGGCGGCTTCGGCATCAATGAGCACGGCGTTGCTGACTTGGCGGGCAATGTCTGGGAATGGACCTCGACCTGCTTCACACGCAAGATGCAGGATAGTGCAGGTCGCGTCACCAAGACCGTCAGCAATTGCGGCGTGCGGCTGGCCGAAGGCGCGCATCGAGCCTACGTGACCGACTTCATCCGCGACGCGCGCGCCGGCGGCTGCGCCTCCGGCACGCCACCTGCCAATCTCGGCTTCCGGCTGGTCCGCGAACAGCCTTCATGGAGCCGCAGCCTGACGCAGCGCCTCAGCCGGCTCCTCGGCGCCATTCGCGCCTGACGCGACATGCTCAGCCTCAAGCACGCTCGACAGCAGCCGACGCCGGTGCCGGATCGGCGGTGCCCTGACACTGGCACAAATGACAGTCATACAAAATCAACTTTCGGTTGCGAGATGTAAGCTACAAACGTTAGACAATTTCCGTTGAGAGACGCGATGAGCGGACCAGGAGGCGAGTGTGAATTCTCGACATCCGCCGGTCTTCTTCACGTCCGACCTGCATGGTTACGGAATTGGCAACACCAGCTGGTTCGACGACGATTCGCCTCGCGCACTGGCTGGACGCTGCCTCATCGACGCGCTCGAATATCTGCGGACATCGCCTAAGTTCGCCGCCAAGGACTGGCATGTGGTGAATGCGGGCGCGGCGCGTCTCGTGCACCAATGTCTCACGGACGGCGCGCTGGCGCGCAAGGATATTCTGGATCGTGTGGCTCCCGCCATCGAACAGGTTTGCGCACGGATCGTCGCGAGCCGCCAATATCGCATTCCGTTCTATGGCGACGACTTCTGGGACTGGGCCAGTGTCGTCGACGGCTTGTTCGAGGTACAGCAGGTTTCGGTGACCGCGGCCCAGGTGGCAAGACGCGAGCTCGACCAGTTTCGCAGGACGGTCCACATCCGCATGCCCAGCGGTCTCTCGGTCGGCGACCCCGAGCACGAATGGTTCGGACCGGCGATCGCAACACGCGCCTATCGGCTGCTGGATTCCCGCGCATCGGGAATGGATCCCGACCTGCGCAACGAGTTGCAGGCACAATCGCTCGAACGCATCGAGCGCGGCAGGTATCGCGGGAGGCAGGTGACCCCGTGGCAATTGAGCTGGCACTACGGTCAGGTCGTCGGCGAATTTCAGCGTGCCGCCAGCGAGCAGGCCGCCGAGCTGGCTGATTTTGCCTGGCTTGCCGTTCCGCTCGAACTTGGCAAGCGCGCCCAGGTTCTCGCGCGCATCCTGCAAGGAGCCTACGCCGTCAAAGACCGCAGAACCGTCCAGCAGGCCTTGGAGGAGCTCTACCGTTGTGAGACACCCGGCCGCCCGCTCGGCCAGGGCGTGATCGGCGCCGGCATCGAGGCCTCCCTGGATGTGCTCGAAGCGCTGTGGCAGCAGCTCGATGGTCGGGAGAAGGCCAGCATCAACGCGATGCTCGACGCGCTGCGATTTCTCCATGCCAAAGCCAACACGATCGGTTTCGTGGTCGAAACGCCGGAGGATATCGAAGCCCTGGTCCAGGCCATGGGCCCGGGCACACTGATTGAACAGCGCAACGCGGCGCGCGCCATCATCAGGCATTCCTGCTTCCATGCGGTCGTATGCCTCGGGCGATCGATGGCCGAGGTGGCGAGCGCGGCCGCAGTGGCGATCGAAGAGCATGGGGCGCAGTGGCTGATCATGCCGGGACGGGCCGAGGCACTGGGACCGAATCTCCCGCACGTCTCCCGCGGCCCGCGATTCGTCGGGGCCGGCCCCGGTGACCTCGTCATTGCCACCTCGGTCGCGCCATTCCGGATTCAGATCAAGCTGCGCGACGCGCTCAGCATTGCCGAGCCGCCCTCGGTCGATGACAGCGGAATGATCATTCCGGCCGACCCCGAGCTTTGCCGCCTCGCGCACGAGGCCACGGATGGCATGCTGGATGACATCGGCGTGTTCTTCGAAGGAATGACAGTGACGTGCGATGGCGACGGCACGGATGCCGAGATATCAGCAGCGTTTCCAGGTGCGCTTGCGACGGACAACGTGGCCTATGCGATGGGGCTGATCTGCCTCAGCCGCAGTGTGCCGTGCCTCATCATCCAGGGGCTGGCGGAGACCGCGCCGCCCGCTGCTGCGAGCCCGCCACGGCATGCTGCGTGCCGGCTCGCCGTCAAGGTCGCGGAGATGCTGTGCCGTCGCTGGTAGTCGCGCCCTCAGGCATTCTTGAGCGCGATCCGGAACTCGGCTTCGGTCTTGGCCTTGACCTCGTCGAGCGTCACGCCATCGGCGAGCTCGATCAGGGCCATGCCGTCATTGCCGTGCTTGTCGATCGTGAACACCGCCAGATCGGTCACCACCATGTCGACCACGCGCTCGCCGGTCAGCGGCAAGGTGCACTGCTTGAGCAGCTTCGGGCCGTCCTTGGCGCTGTGCTCCATGACCACGACCACGCGCTTGACGCCGGCGACGAGATCCATCGCGCCGCCCATGCCCTTCACCATCTTGCCGGGGATCATCCAGTTGGCGAGATCTCCGTTCTGGGCGACCTGCATGGCGCCGAGGATCGACAGGTCGATGTGGCCGCCGCGGACCATGGCGAAGGATTCAGCTGACGAGAAATAGCTGGTGATCGGCAGCTCGGTGACGGTCTGCTTGCCGGCATTGATGAGGTCGGGATCCTCCTCGCCCTCATAGGGGAACGGACCCATGCCGAGCATGCCGTTCTCGCTCTGCAGCGCGACGTCGACGCCCGGCGGAATGAAGTTGGAGACCAGCGTCGGAATGCCGATGCCGAGATTGACGTAGTAGCCGTCCCGCAGCTCCTTGGCGGCGCGCGCCGCCATCTGCTCTCGCGTCCAGGCCATCAGACTTCCTCCCCGGCTGCAGCGGCGGCTTCACGTTTGCGCACGGTGCGTTGCTCGATGCGCTTCAGTTCGGTTCCGACCTGGATAATGCGCTTGACGAAGATGCCGGGCGTATGAATGTGGTCGGGATCTATCTGGCCGGCCGGCAGCAGATGCTCGACCTCCGCGACTGTCACCCTGGCCGCAGTGGCCATCATCGGATTGAAGTTGCGCGCGGTCTTGCGGTAGACGAGGTTGCCGGCGGTGTCGCCCTTCCAGGCGTGCACGATCGCCAGATCGGCGAACAGGCCGCGCTCCATCAGATATTTCTCGCCGTCGAACTCCCGCACCTCCTTGCCCTCCGCGACCAGCGTGCCGACGCCGGTCTTGGTGAAGAAGGCCGGGATGCCGGCGCCACCGGCGCGGATGCGCTCGGCCAGGGTGCCCTGCGGGCAGAATTCGAGCTCCAGCTCGCCGGCCAGATATTGCTGGGCAAACAGCTTATTCTCGCCGACATAGGACGAGATCATCTTCTTGATCTGCCGTGTCTCCAGCAGCCGGCTGAGGCCGATGCCGTCCACCCCGGCATTGTTGGAGATGACGGTGAGGTCCTTCACCCCGGACTCGCGAATGGCGTCGGACAGGGTTTCTGCGATGCCACAAAGACCGAACCCACCCGACATGATGGTCATGCCGTCCTTGAGGAGGCCAGCAAGGGCGGATTTGGCGTCCGGATAGACCTTGTTCATACGGAAATGACCTGATGCAGAGCGGCGACCGCGCGGATATCGACCGGATTATTAGGCGAAATCTTCGCAATGCGTCAATGATGCCTTCCCAACGCGCACATCCTGCTTTAGCTGTGGCGCCAGCCTGCGCCTCCGGGGCGATCCGGAGTCAGGAATATCGGGGATCCGCCGCAATCCGGCCACACCGGCGGCGTGGCCTTGAAAGCGTCAAGAAAGCGCATCAAGTTGTTGATGTTGGCAGGGGTTTTCGGCGCACCCTGCCCATCCCGCGCAACCAGCGATCCGACGATCCCAGGACATGTCCGTGACCATGGCCCAAGGAATGAGGCGCCTCGGCACACCGATCGCGGTGCTGCTGGGCATCGCGTTCGTGGCCCTGCTGGCGAGCTCCTGGCTGGTCAATCGCGAGGCACTGCGGCAGGCGGTGGAGCGCCAGATCCGCGCCGTGACCGGGCTCGAGCTCGTCGTCAACGGACATATCGACGTCTCCTTGTTTCCGGGCAGCTACGTCTCGTTCCACGATGTCGGCCTGAAGGGCAGCGGCACCGAGGATCCGGCCCTGCGCGTCGACGTGCTGACCGCCAATCTGCAATTGCTGCCGCTGCTGTTGCAGCGGTTCGAAATCGCCGATGTCATGATGCTGCGGCCGCAGATCAACGTCACCCGCGAGGCCGACGGCAACAGCAACTGGACTCCCTTCATCGAGACCATCGCGCGCACGATGCGTCCGGGGCCCGACAGCCAGATGTCGTTCTCCGAGATCCGCATCCAGGACGGCATCCTGGTCTACGAGGACACCGACCACCATGCTTCCGAGCGGCTCGACGATATCGATCTGTCGCTCGCCTGGCCGTCGATCTCGCGCTCGTTCGCGGCGACCGGGCAGTTCGATTGGCGCGGCCAGCGCATCGAGGGCTCCATCAGCGTCAGCGACTTCCTGGCTGCGCTGTCGGGGGACCGGTCGGGCTTGAAGATGCGTCTCGCCAGCCCGCCACTGAAGGTCGCCTTCGATGGCACGGTCGCGAACCGCACCAGCGCGCTGATGGAAGGCACGTTGACCGTGGACAGCCCGTCGCTCCGCGATGCGCTGCGCTGGACGGGGCAGACGCCGCTCGGCGGCGGCGGCTTCGGGCGCTTCGCCTTGCGTGCCCGCGCCAACGTGGTCGGCGCCTCGGTCGCCCTCACCAATGTCAACGTCGAGCTCGACGGCAACACCGCCGAAGGCGTGATGACCTACGCCAATAACGGCCGGCAGACGCTGCAGGCGACGCTGGCGGCCGACGCGCTCGACTTCACCCCCTACATCTCGACAGTCCGGCTGCTGGCCAATGGTGCGCGCGACTGGAACCGGCAACTGTTCGACCTCAAGGCCTTGTCCACCACCGACCTCGACATGCGGCTATCGGCCGCAAAAGTCACGGTCGGCTCCTCGAAAATCGGACGCACGGCCTTCGGCGCCAACCTGCGCAACGGCGTGCTCGCCCTCTCGGTCGGCGAGGCTCAGATGTATGGCGGCATCGTGCGCGGCTCGTTCGGAATCGCCCGGGCCGACACCGTGGCCGACGTGAAGGCTGAGCTGCAATTCAACGATGTCGATCTACAGGCCTGCGCCAACGAGATGTTCGGCGTGTCGTCGCTGTCGGGACGCGGCAATCTCAACGTCTCGCTGACGGCTTCGGGCTCGAGCCCGTTCGGGCTCGCCCAGTCGCTCGACGGCAGCGCCAATTTGCAGGGCCGCGATGGCGCGATCTCCGGCTTCAACGTCGAGCAGCTCCTGAAGCGCCTCGAGCGCAGCCCGCTGTCGCGCGGCGGCAGCTTCCGCTCCGGCTCGACGCCTTACGATTCGCTGACGATCGCGGTCAAATTCTCCGAGGGTATCGCGACCGCGGAGGACATCCGCGTCGAGAGCCCGACCGCGCGCATCACGATGACCGGTACGGCCTCGGTGCCGACACGGGAATACGATTTCAAGGGCGTCGCGAGCCTGCTGTCGTCAGGCAATGGCAGCAACGGCTTCGAACTGCCTTTCGTCGTCCAGGGCCCCTGGGAAGATCCACTGATCTTTCCCGATCCGGAAAGCCTGATCCGCCGCGCCCCGGCCGCCGCCCCTCTGCTCGATGCAGTCAAGGACCGCAAGACGAGGGATGCGGTGCGCTCGGTGCTGGAACGATTCACCGGCGGCGGATTGCGCCCGGCCCAGCCGGACAATGCGCCGCAGGCTGACGCGCCGACGGGCGGCACTCCCACCAAGCAGAACTGACCAACTCGGCTTGCTTCGCGTGCCGAGACGCGGCCGCCGCCACGACCTATGTCTGATATATTACTTCTGGATCACGTCGGGTCCCTGGGCTAGTGTCCCGCCACAACCGATCGAGCAAGATCGGCGGATCAGGGAGAGACATGTGAAATCCAGGGGAATGGGTGCGCTTTCAATCGCAGTAGCCGCCGGGCTTTTTTGCGCTGCAGCACCAGCTATCGCTCAGGACACCATCACGATCTGGTGGAGCAAGGGCTTCTACAAGTCCGAGGACGATGCGCTGCTCAACGTCGTCAAGAAGTTCGAGGCCAAGACCGGCATCAAGGTCGAGCTGTCGCAATACGCGATCCAGGACATGATTCCGAAGACGGTCGCCGCGCTCGATTCCGGCACCGTGCCCGACGTAGCCTATGCGGACACCTACGACGTTCAGGCGCAGGGCAAGTGGGCCTACGAAGGCAAGCTCGAGGATCTCACCGACATCCTGGAGCCGATGAAGTCGGCGTTCGCTCCGAACACGCTCGAGACCGCCTACCTCTACAACAACGTCGCCAAGAAGAAGGCCTATTACGGCTTCCCGCTGAAGCAGCAGAGCATGCACGTCCAGATCTGGGGCGACATGCTGGGCAAGGCCGGCTTCAAGCAGAGCGACATCCCGACCAAGTGGGAAGACTATTGGACGTTCTGGTGCGACAAGGTGCAGCCGGCGATCCGCAAGGCGACCGGCCAGCGCATCTACGGCGTCGGCCAGCCGATGGGTGTGGAATCCACCGACTCGTTCCAGTCGTTCTACACCTTCATGGACGCCTACAACGTCAAGCTGGTCGATGACGATGGCAAGCTCTTGGTCGACGACCCCAAGGTGCGCGACGGCCTCGTCAAGGCGATGAAGGATTATACCGACACCTACATCAAGGGCTGCACGCCGCCCTCGTCCACGACGTGGAAGGATCCGGACAACAACGTCGCCTTCCACAACAAGACGATCGTGATGACCCACAATTTCACGATCTCGATCGCGGCCAAGTGGTTCGAGGACTCCACCAACCCGGCGCTGACACCCGAGCAGCGCGCGGCCGGCAAGAAGGCCTATGAGGAGGACATCATCACCGCGTCCTTCCCCAACAAGCCCGACGGCACGCCGATCAAGTACCGCTCCGACGTCAAGACCGGCCTGATCTTCGCCAATGCGCCGCACAAGGCGCAGGCCAAGGAGTTCATCAAGTTCCTGATGCAGGAGGAGAACCTCGGTCCCTACGTCGAGGGCGCGCTGGGCCGCTGGTTCCCGGTGACGACCGCCGGCCAGAAGAGCCCGTTCTGGCAGGCCGACCGCCATCGCAAGGCCGTGTACACCCAGTTCACCGGCGGCACCACGCCGTTCGACTTCACCAAGAACTACAAGTTCACGATCCTCAACAATGAGAACGTCTGGGCGAAGGCGATGAACCGCGTTGTCAGCGAGAAGGTGCCGGTCGAGAAGGCCGTCGACGAGCTGATCGCGCGGCTCAAGGAGGTCGCCGGCTAGTCTCTCGCCTCGCGAGGCACTGGCGAGATCCTGACAAGACAACAAATCCCGGCCGCAGCGCATGCGGCCGGGATGGCTTATAGGCGGGAAGAGACGACCCGGGAAAAACGACCATGGCGATCACGCTCTCAGCTTCCGATTCCGCGATCGCGGAGGCGCCGCGCCCGGTGCTGCTGACACCGTCACAGGTGTGGGGCATCGTCATGCTTGCCCCCTATCTGCTCGTCTTCCTCGCCTTCGTCGTCTATCCCGTCGGCTACGGCCTGTGGCTCGCCCGGGAGCCGGCCAGCTATGTCGCGCTGTATAACGATCCCATCTTCGCGCGCGCCGCCGTCAACACGCTGATCTTCCTTCTGGTCGGCATCAATCTGAAGATGGTGGTCGCGCTGTTCCTGTCCGGCTTCTTCATTCAGCAGCGCGGCTGGATCAAATGGCTGTCGGTCATCTTCATCCTGCCCTGGGCGGTGCCTTCGATCCCGACCATCCTGTCGGTGCGCTTCATGCTCAATCCCGAATGGGGCGTGGTGAACCAGCTGATCTTCAAGTTCACCGGCGATGACGGCCCGAACTGGCTGAACGATCCGACCGTTGCGCTGTCGATGGCGATCGGCATGCACATCTGGAAGTCGCTGCCGTTCTGGACGCTGATCCTGATGACCGGGCGGCTCGCGATCTCGCAGGACCTGTTCGAGGCGGCCGAGGTCGATGGCGCCACCTGGTGGCAGAAGTTCCGCTTCATCACTTGGCCGTCGATGCAGACGCTCTACATCACCTGCACGCTGCTCTCGATGATCTGGACGCTCGGCGACTTCAACAGCGTCTATCTCCTGACCGGCGGCGGTCCCGCCGATCTCACCCACGTGTTGTCGACACTCGGCATCCGCTATCTCCGGCTCGATCAGCTCAGCCTTGCCATGGCCTCGATCGTCTGCGCGATGCCCCTAGTGCTCCCCCTGGTCTATTTCATGATGAAGCGGTTGTCGCGATGAAGCTCCCCACCCTGCGCGAGGTTGGCACCGAGGCCCGGCTGCTGCTGATCGGCATTCCCGTCTTCATCTGGACGATGATTCCGATCTACCACATGTTCCTGTTCGCGATCTCTCCGAAGGAGGACGCGTTCTCGGGTAAGCTGTGGCCGGATCATCCGACGCTGCACAACTTCTCGATCGTGTTCCACCAGCAGCATTATTTCCTGCGCGACTTCTGGATCCAGTTCGGCAACTCCGTCCTCATTGCCGCCGCCGTCGGCGCGCTGACCCTGGTGATCGCGACCTGCGCGGCTTACGCCATTTCGCGCCTGCGCGTGCCCGGCAGCCGCGTGGTGATGAACCTTGCGCTGTTCACCTATTTCATCCCGGCCGCGTTCCTCGCGGTGCCGATGTATCGCACCATGGGCAAATACGGCCTCCTCAACAACGACTGGTCGCTGATCCTGGCGATGGTGACGATCGCCTCGCCCTATGCGATCTGGGTGCTGAAACAGGCCTCCGACAAGCTGCCGGTCGAGCTGGACGAGGCCGCCGTGATGGATGGCGCCAGCCCGCTGCAGATCTTCCGCCTCGTCTATGTGCCGTTGATGATGCCCTCGCTGGTCGCGATCGGCACCTACGCCGTGCTGCTGGCCTGGAACGAGTACCTCTACGCATTCCTGCTGCTGTCGAACGACAAGGATATCACGCTGCCCGTGGCGCTCGGCAACTTCCTGGCCGCCGACGATTCGCCGTGGGAGCTGCTGATGACCACCGGCTTCATCTACGCGTTGCCGCCCGCCGCGGTCTACTATGCCTTCAAGCGCTATATGGTAGGCGGGCTGACCGCGGGCGCCGTGAAGTCGTGACGGAGCGATGAGGGTCGGATTTCGTCAGGGACGGTTCGCCGACGCATCGCGGGCGAACTGGGATGGCGACGGGCCGCGACCGATCGACTGGTTCGCCTGGTACCCGGTCGCCGACGACGCCGAGGAGACGGCGCTCCCGCTCGCACCGTGGCCGCAGGGCTGGTTCAATGCGGGACCAGCGGCCTTGAATTCGCCGCTCGCTGCAAGCGCGGACGCCTGTCCTCTCGTCGTGTACTCGCACGGCACCGGCTGCAACGGCCTGCAGTTCGAATGGCTGGCGCGCGAGCTGGCGGCCCGCGGCTTTGTCGCGGTCGCCGTCAATCATCATGGCAACAGCAACGCCGAGCCCTACCGCGCAGAGGGATTCCTCTGCTCATGGGAACGCCCGCGCGACGTGTCCTTGCTGATCGACCACATCGTCGCTCATCCCGATTTCGAAGGCCGCATCAACCTCGCCCGCAACTACGCCGTCGGCTATTCGCTCGGTGGCGTCACGGCGACGGCCCTGCTCGGCGCCATCATGCTCCGCTCGCCGTTCGAGCCCGGCGCCAATCTCGGCCGCGGACCGCGCGAGTTTCCCGATCTGGTCGATCATCTGCCGCGGCTGATGGAGAAGAGCCAGATCTTCCGCGATTCCTGGGCGCGGATGTCGGCCTCCTATCGCGATCCCCGCATCAAGGCGGCGCTGCTGCTGGCGCCGGGCCGATCGGTGCAGAGCTTCTCGGAGGAGAGCGTCACCGCGATCCGCGTGTCGACCCGCATCATGGTCGGAGGTGCGGACGCGCTGCTGCCGGCCGCACGCTGGCTGCAGGAGCGGTTGCCGCGCAGCACGTTCGACATGGTCGCCGCCGACGCCGGCCATTATGTCTTCTTGCCCGAGAGCACCGACCTCGGCCGCAGCTCCGATCCGGCCAGCTGCGTCGATCCGCCGTCGGTCGATCGCGGCGCGGTTCATCGCTCGGTCATCGCTGCTGCGTTAGAGCTGTTCGCTGTTGAGTGACGCTGCGACAACATCCTCCGTCGTTGCGAGCGAAGCGAAGCAATCCAGAGTCCTTGCTCGGCCCTGGATTGCTTCGCTTCGCTCGCAATGACGAGAAGTTAGAGCGGGGCCGCGCTCTCGCCGCGGTCGCTCGACAATTTCGAGGCGAGTGATGCGATCACGATCACCACGGCGATGACTCCGATCACCAGCGTGCAGATCGCGTTGATCTCCGGCTTTACCCCGAGCCGCACCTCCGAGTAGATTCGGATCGGCAACGTCGCCGAGCCCGGTCCGGTGGTGAAGCTCGCGATCACGAGATCGTCGAGCGACAGCGTGAAGGCGAGCATCCAGCCAGCGATCACCGCAGGGGCGATCAGCGGCAAGGTGACCATCACGAACGCGCGCAGCGGATCGCAGCCGAGATCCATCGCGGCCTCCTCCAGGCTGCGGTCGAGCGACACCAGACGCGACTGCACGACGACAGCGACGAAGCACATCGTGAGGGTCGTGTGGGCGATCGTCACCGTCCAGAAGCCGCGCTCGGCCTCCAGCGCCACGAACAGCAGCAGCAGCGACAGGCCGGTGATCACCTCGGGCATCACCAGCGGCGCATACAGCATGCCGGAGAACAGCATGCGGCCGCGAAAGCCCTGGCCGCGCGACAGCGCCACCGCGGCCAGCGTCCCCAGCACCGTCGCCGCCGTCGCCGCGGTGGCGCCGACACGCAGGCTCATCCAGGCCGCATCGATCATGGCACGGTCGTTGAAGAACTCGTGATACCAGCGCAGCGACCAGCCGCCCCACACCGTCACCAGCCGCGAGGCGTTGAACGAGTAGATCACCAGGATCAGAATGGGCAGATACAGGAACGCCAGCCCGAGCGTCAGCGAGGCGACATTGAAGCGAGAAAGGCGGGAGGCTTTAGGCATGAGCGCCTCCTCCGTCGACCCGGGCGAAGCTTTCTCCGTTCTCTCCCCCCTTGTGGGGGAGGGTCAAGGAGGGCGGCCCCCAGCAAAGACTGCCGATGCGGACCCCTACCACCAACCCCTGCCCGCAAGGGGGAGGGGAGCGAGAGAGCGTGCCTCGCTGCACTCCAGCCATCACCGGCTCTCCTCCAGCTGCCGGCGTTGCAGCCGGTCGTAGAGCAGGAGCGGGAGCAACAGGACGGCGAGCAGCACCACGGCGATGCTGGAGGCCACCGGCCAATCCTTGTTGGTAAAGAACTCGAGCCAGAGCGTCTGGCCGATCATCAACGATTTCGAACCGGCGAGAAGGTCGGGAATGACAAACTCGCCGACGATCGGGATGAAGCACAGCAGCGCGCCGGCGCCGACTCCCGGCAGCGACAGTGGAAACGTCACCAGCCAGAAGGTCTCGCGCGGCGAGGCGCCGAGATCGGCAGCGGCCTCCTCCAGCGCCGGCTCCAGCTTCGTCAGCGTCGCAAACAGCGGCAGGATCATGAACGGCAGATAGGAATAGACGATACCGACATACATGGCGCTGTCGGTCGACAACCACACCACCGGCGCCGAGACCAGATGCAGCGCGAGCAGCACCTGGTTCAACAGCCCGTCATGCTGGAGGATGTTGACCCAGGCATAGATGCGGATCAGGAACGAGGTCCAGAACGGCACGATCACAAGCATCATCGCGACGCCCTGCCAGCGCCTCGGCAGCCGCGCCATGCCATAGGCGACGGGATAGCCGATCAGCAGCAGGATGGCCGTCGACGTCGCCGCGACGACGACGCTGCGCAGATAGGACGCGAGATACAGGTCGTCCGACAGCAGCAGACGGAAATTGTCGAGCGACAGCGCCGCAAATGCATCCCGGAGCGACGACAAACCATCAGCCAGCGAGAACACCGGCGTATAGGGCGGCTGCGCGATCGCAGTCTGCGACAGGCTGATCTTGGCGACGAAGGCGAACGGCACCAGGAAGAACAGCACCATCCAGACGTAGGGCGCGATCGCCGCGAAGCGGGCCGGACGCGAGAAGATGCGGCGCGCGCTCATCGCTCCAGCACCACACAATCATCGGGCGTGAACCAGGCCACGACGCGCTGGTTCAGCCCATAGCCGTCGACGTCGAGCCGGGCCGTGTTGGCCTGAGAGGCGTGCAGGACAGCGCCGCCGTCGAGCTGGATCTTGTACGCGGTCTTGCCGCCGAGATAGCTCGCATCGGAAATGGTCCCCTCGACACAGTTGATCGCGGCGGCATCGCCGGCCGGCCGGCGAAGCGCGAGACGGATCTTCTCGGGACGGATCGCGACCGCAACCCTGCTCTCGCTGACGGGAGTGACGGGCTGTGCCGCAGCGAGCTCGCCGGCCGAGGCAGTCGTGATCCGCAGCCGGTGCGGCTCCCGCGCGATCACCTCGCCCTCGAACAGGTTGATGTCGCCGACGAACTCCGCGACCCACCGCGACACGGGCTCTTCATACAGCCGGCGCGGTGCAGCGACCTGTTCGAGCCGTCCCGCGTTCATCACCCCGATGCGGCTCGCCACTGTCATCGCCTCTTCCTGATCGTGGGTGACGATGATGAAGGTCATGCCGAGCTTGCGCTGCAGCTCCATCAGCTCGAACTGCGTGCTCTCGCGGAGCTTCTTGTCGAGCGCCGCCATCGGCTCATCCAGCAGCAGCACCTGCGGCCGGCGCGCCAGCGAGCGCGCCAAGGCGACGCGCTGCTTCTGGCCCCCGGACAGTTGATCGGGCTTGCGCTTCTCCAGGCCTTCGAGCCGGACCAGCGCCACCATCTCGGCGACACGGGTGGCGATCTCGGCGCGCAGCATGCCGGCACGCTTCAGGCCGAAGGCGATGTTGTCGCGCACGTTCAGATGCGGGAACAGCGCGTAGTTCTGGAACATCATGTTGACGGGCCGCTGATGCGGCAGCACCTGCGCGATGTCCTCGCCCGACAGCAGGATGCGTCCTTCATCCGGCGTCTCGAAGCCGGCCAGCATGCGCAGCAAGGTCGTCTTGCCGCAGCCGCTGGGGCCGAGCAGCGCGAAGAACTCGCCGGCGCGGATGTCGAGCGAGACGCCATCGACGGCGCGGAAGCTGCCGAAGGTCTTGACGACGTTCTCGATGCGCAGGAGCGGCGGCTGAGGATCGGGGCGCGGATCCGGCGGTGGCGATGCTACCGGCTCCTCGGCGGGTGCTGGATTTGCGGTCTCGTCAGCCATGTCCTGATCTAGTCACCCTGCCCGGCCACAACGCCGGGCCAGTCGGCAAGCTAGCCGCCCGCGGATTGCAGCTCAACCGCACGGGCCGGACTATCCCCGCTCGCGTCAGCCGCCTGCGGCGTGCTCCGGCCACAGGTCGCAGCGGCCATGAACGCAGCGAGCGCGTCGCGGTCGGCAGCGGGAAGCGTCAGGCCCAGCTTGGTTCGCCGCCACAGCACGTCGTCGGCAAAGCGTGCGCATTCGCGCGTCATGAGGTAGCGGACCTCCGCCTCGGTCAGCTGCGGCCCGAACGCCTGTCCGAGATCGTCCCGGCATCTCGCCTCGCCGAGGATCTTCGCCAGCCGGGTGCCATAGGCGCCGACCAGCCGCCGGGCCTCGGCTTCGCCGAGAAAGCGCCAGCGGTCCCGTGCGTCATCGACGAGATCCTCGAACCGGTCCCAGGCGAAGTCGCCCCCAGGAAGCGGCGCGCTCGCAGTCCAGCGTGGCGACATTGGATAGAAGCGCGCGAGGCGGGAGACCGCCTGCTCGGCCCGGTGCCGGACCGTCGTGACGTCGCCGCCGCACATGGTCAGCAGCGGCGCCTTGGCCGGCTCCCTGGCGCGTCCAGCATCGAGGCACACGACCGTTTCCAACCGTCCGCTGTCGGCGGCGCGCAGCACCATCATGTTGGCGCCAGCCACGCTCCGGACCACGTCCGCAGGCTGAATGTCCGAGCGGAAATAGCGGTTCGCCGCCTTACAGAGATAGGCCACGTCTGCCGCCGGCACCGCCACCACGGCTGGGTCGCCCTTGAAGCCGTGGGAGACCGTGCCGATCAGGGTGAAATCCTGCTCGTAGGGCTGGGCAAAGATCAGCCGTCCATCCGAATTCTGGAACACGTAGACCGCTTCGACGTCGAACAACCGCGGCACGATGATCTGGCTGACCTGCCGCGCGGTGACCCGCGGCGGCGGCTGACGCAGCACGGTTTCCGCCGTCGAGACGCTCCACGCGCCGGTAGCATTGGCGAGCGCGCGCGCCGTGACGATGCGGCGATGGCCCCGGTCGATGATGGCGAGCTGCCATATGTGATGACGATCGGCCCGCACGCAGCGGGCACCGGTGCGAATCTCCGCACCGCGCTCGGCGGCATCCATCGCGGTCAGGACCGCCAGGCGGGAATCGTCGACCACGCAATCGGAATAGTCGAACGCCGTCCCGATCGGACGCTTCAGGGCATCGCCGATCGGATGATGCGTGACATCGAGCGCCGAAGCGGCCGGCAGCCGGTTGCGCGTAGCGAGGCGGTCATAGAGCCAGAGCCCTGCGCGCAGCTGCCATGGCGGCCGCTCATTGGCGTGAGCTGGAATCGCAAAGCGGATCGGCCGCACCAGATGCGGCGCGACCGTGAGCCAGACGTTGCGCTCCGCGAGCGCACGGCGCACGCGCAGAAAGCCGCGGCGCTCCAGCGCTGCGAGATCGCCATGCACCAGCCGCGACGTCGCCGACGAGGCGGCGCCGCCGAGATCGCCCTGCTCGACGAGGATCACGCGCAGACCGCGGCCAGCCGCATCACGCGCCAGGCTGACGCCGTTCAGACCTCCGCCGATGATCGCCAGATCGTAGTCCGCCATGCGCAAGGTCTTCGAGCGTCCCAGGACGAGCGATCGTAGAGCGACGGAGATGATTCTCGTAGCGGCCCAGCCGTCATGCGCGCGGATAAATCCGCGCTGTTGCGCAACCGCCTCTGAGCACGAGTGCCAGGTCAGCCCGTCTTGCGAACGGAGGCGATGTCGTCGTGAGCGCGACCGACAATGCCGTCGTATTTGGCGATCGGCAGGGGCTTGCCGAGCAGATAGCCCTGAACCGAGTCGCAGCCCTGCTCGGCGAGGAAGCCGAGCTGCTCCGGCGTCTCGACGCCTTCCGCCACGATCGACATGTTCATGCCGTGACCCAGACCGATGACCGCACGAATGATCGCCGCCGATTGCGGGTTGCGGCCGATATTCATGACGAAGGCGCGGTCGATCTTGATCTTGTCGAACGGGAACGCCTGAAGGTAGCTCAGCGACGAGTAGCCGCTGCCGAAATCGTCCATCGAGACGCGAACGCCGAGCGCCTTCAGCCGGCGCAGCAGCGCGACACCGCGATCGAAATCCTCGATCAGCACACCCTCGGTGATCTCCAGCTCGAGCCTGCCGGGCGCGAGCCCCGTCTCGATCAGGATCGAGTGGACCAGCGCAACGAGGTCGCCATGGACGAACTGCGCCGGAGACAGGTTGACCGCGACCTGCAGCGGCTTCGGCCACGACGCCGCCTCGCGGCAGGCCTCGCGCAGGATCCACTCGCCCATCTCGACGATGAGGCCGCTCTCTTCCGCGAGCGGAATGAAGTCGCTCGGCGGCACGAACCCCCGGACCGGGTGCTGCCAGCGCGCCAGCGCCTCGAAGCCGATGATCTCGCTGGCGTCGACCGTGCGGCCGGAGACGGCCTGCGGCTGGAAGTACAGCGACAGTTCGCCATGCTTGATCGCGACAGACAGTTCCTGATGCAGAACGCGGCGGTCGCGAATCTGCTGATCCATTTCAGGCTCGTAGAAGGTGATGCTGCCGCGCGATTTGGCCTTGGCGCGGAACAGAGCGGCACCCGCATTGGCGAGCAGCGACGCCGGATCCGAACCATTGTGCGGGAACACCGAGATGCCCGTCGTCAGCGCGGTGCGGATCGACTTGCCCTCGATCTGGAAGTCCACCGCGATCGCCGCCGCCAATTGCTCGGCCAGGGCCCTGCCCGTTTCCGGTTGCTTGCCGTCGATGATCAGCCCGAACTCGTCGCCCGAGAGACGGGCAACGACGCCGCCCCGGGCAACGGCATGGACGCGACGGGCGACCTCGATCAACAGCTTGTCGCCGATGGCGTGGCCGAAGACGTCGTTGACGTCCTTCAGGCCCTTGAGATCGACGTTCAGGACCGCAAACTCCTCGTCCGTATCCGCGCAGGCCTCGATCATCTGGCTCAGGGCCTGCAGGAACGCGGCGCGGTTCGGCAGATCGGTCAGGCCGTCGTGATAGGCCATGTGCGCCATCCGCGATTCGGTCTGGCGCCGATCGGTGACGTCCTCATAGGTCTTGATCAGATATTGCGGCTGGCCGGTCTCGCCCAGCACGGTTGCCCGCCGCGTCAGGAACAGCCGCAGGCCGTCCTTGGTCGAGATCGGATGTTCCTCGGTCAGAAGGCCGCGCTTCTTGATGGCGGCTTCGTCGCGCGCCGTGATCAGTCTGGCCTCGCGCGGATTGAAGATGTCGGCGGTGGTCAGGCCGGTGGCGTCCTCGCGCTTGCGGTTGAGGATGATCTCGGCGCTGCGGTTGGCGAGCAGATAGCGGCCGTCGCTGACGCTCTCGACGATGAGCGAAACCGGAATGTTGTCGACGACCAGTTCCAGGAACTTCTTGCTGTTCTCCAGCTCGCGGCTCAGCGATCGCCGCTCCGTGGCATCGTCGAACAGCGCGATGAGGAATTGCGGTTCGTTCTTGTCGTTGCGTGCAACGACCCGGTGGGCGTCCAGGATGCGCTTCTCGTCACCGCGTTGAACCACGAGTTCGCTGCAATAGGTGGTGCCGGGCGCCAGCATCGCTTCGCGGTCGGCAGCCGCGATGTCGGCCGCGGTCTCTTCGCCGAACAGGTCGCTCGGGCGCCGTCCGATGATCTGATCCCGCGGCACCTGCGCGAACTGCTCGAACGCCCGGTTGGCGAAGATGTAGCGGCCGTCCTCGATGTTCTTGGCGGCGACGCAGACGGGAACCTGATCGACCACCGATTCCAGGAACTGCTTGGTCGAGGCGAGCTCGCGCTCCAGCCGGTGCTGCACCGTACAGTCTTCATGGATGCCGATTGATCCGCCGGTCGGAAGACGGAACATCTGGGCGCGCACCACACGTCCGCCGGGCAGCTCGGTCAGGCACCCGTCCGGCTGCCGCGCCTGGCGCGCATAGTCCTCGACCGTCAGATTGAGCAGGCCACGCTGCCGCCGCAACTCGACCAGATCCCGGCCGGTGCAGCCGGGCGGAATGTCGGCCCGGCTCATGCCGTAGATCTCGAGAAAGCGGTGGTTGTAGAAGACGACGCGGTTGGCGGCGTCCGTCAGCATCAGCCCCTGGCTCAAATTGTTGAGCGCGGAGCTGATGAAAACGTTACGCCGAAGTTGTGCCCGCTTGGCGCGCCGCAAGGCCGAATGGATCCAGATCACGACCGACGCGAGGAAGGCGCAGACGACAACGCCGGCGATCAACACCTTCCAGAGCACGTCCGGCTCGATGGTGCCCAGGTAGCCGGAGGGCGAGAAATCGGAGGAAGCGGCCCAGGCGCGCGTCGGCGCAGCCGCCCACGCTGCCATGGCGGCCACCGAGGCCGCAACGACACGCGCAGAAAACGCGTTTCGGTCGCTCGCCTGCCAATTCTTGCCAGCCATCAATCACCCGCGGTATTCGGCGACAGTATCTGGCTTCACCTATTGGGATCGGGTAAACGGGTTCCGCAAACTTCGAAAAAGACGAAGCAAATTTGGTCAATGGCCGCCCTATGATGAATGGTTTGCTAAGGGCAGACGAACTCCGGACCGAGGCTCCACCTACCAGGGATTGCAGAGAGACATGACTTCTCCTAATCGTCTCAGGACTATGCATGGATAAAGTGGATTGCGTGGTCGTTGGCGCCGGCGTCGTCGGACTTGCCGTCGCCCGTCAATTGGCGCGGGCCGGACGCGAGGTCATCGTTCTCGAGGCGGCCGAGGGCATCGGAACCGTCACGTCGTCTCGCAACAGCGAAGTGATCCACGCCGGCATCTATTACAAGGCCGGGAGCCTGATGGCCCGCTTCTGCGTGGCCGGCAAGCGCATGCTTTACCGCTATTGCGACGAGCATGGCGTGCCCTACCGCAATTGCGGGAAACTGATCGTTGCAACCAATCCAGCCGAGACCGAGAAGCTGCAGGGCATCCGCGCGCACGCCGAAGCCAATGGTGTCGAAGGGATGCGGCTGCTGCCCGGGTCCGAAGCCCTGGCGCTGGAGCCGGCCCTGGCCTGCCAGGCCGCGCTGCTGTCGCCATCCACCGGCATCCTCGACAGCCATGCCTTCATGCTGTCGCTGCGCGGCGAGATCGAGGACGCCGGCGGTGCCTTCGCCTTCCACACGCCGTTGCTGCGGGCCAAGGTGACGGGGGGATCGATCGAGGTCGATGCGGGCGGCGCGCAACCGATGAGGCTGAGCTGCCGGCTGCTGGTGAACGCCGCCGGCCTCGACGCGCCCGAGCTGGCGCGGCTGATCGACGGCATGCCGTCGCCGCTGGTGCCGATGACCTATCTCGCCAAGGGCAACTATTTCAGCTGCAGCGCCCGGGCACCGTTCAGCCGGCTCATCTACCCGGTGCCGGAACCAGGCGGCCTCGGCGTGCACCTCACGCTCGACATGGCAGGCCAAGCCAGATTCGGCCCCGACGTCGAGTGGATCGACCGGATCGACTATACGGTCGATCCGGCGCGCGCCGAGCGCTTCTACCCGGCGATCCGCAAGTACTGGCCGTCGCTGCCGGATGGGGCGCTGATGCCGAGCTATTCGGGCATCAGGCCGAAGATCGTACCGCCGGCCGTGGCGTCGCAGGATTTCGTCATTCAGGGCCCCCGCGATCACGGGGTGCCCGGACTCATCAATCTGTTCGGAATTGAATCGCCTGGATTGACGTCATCGCTGGCGATTGCGGCTCACGTCCGCGATCTCGCCTTGAGCTGAAGACCCCGATATCGGGATGAACGGCGTGTGGCGATAGCGGGAGACAACGCAGGCAGATGCGTTCGCGTCATCGTCTATCGCAACTAAGTCTATCGCAACTAATTTGATTGAAGTTGCGTCTGGGATGGACAGTCACCATCCCAGGCGCACGGTCTTACGATCGGATGGTACGGCGGGTGATGGTCACATGTCAGTGAAGTGTTTCGCTGGTTACCTGTCTCAAGCGCTCGATCTCGTCCTTCACCATCAGTTTGCGTCGCTTCAGTTCGGCAATTCGCAGGTCGTCCGTCGATGGATGCAGGAGAGCTTCATGCAATTCGCTTTCAAGAACTTTATGCTTACGCTCCAGTTCAACGAGATGCGCCTGAATGGCCATTCGAAACCTCCTCGGTAGGTGAACCTGAGATTCGACCAGGGCTAATGAGTGTACACAAGTCGCTTGACCTGTCGATGGGGCCAAAAGACCGCACATGCAAATTTGAGCGCCGTGTGTAACGAACCGTGAGCAGATCCGGACGAATCTAACGCCGGTGCCAACCTGAAATTCACGGGACAGCTGCACGGATCTTGAGGGGCGCGGCTTGCTTATCAGCTTCGCAGGCGCAATATTTGCGCCCGCCTTCGCAAGGCTTTCCACTTCCTTCCGCTTTTTTGCTATCATAGATCATGGCTGACCAAGACGAGCGCGAACTGCAGGCCGAACTCGCGCGCCTGCAGCAGGAGCACCGCGATCTCGACGCGGCGATCGACGCTTTGCATCAATCGCCCGCCCCCGATTTGTTGCGGCTGCAACGACTGAAGAAGCGGAAGCTTCTGCTACGCGATCGGATCGCCTTCATCGAAGACCAGATCACGCCCGACATTATCGCCTGAGGCGAAGCGTCAGCACGCCTGACCGTATGCACACAGGCAATATGCATCAGCGGTGCAGGATATGCCGAGGCGCCTTGACAAACAGAACAAAAAGAGAACAATCAGGTCATCCCTCGTCCCCTGACGACAACAAGGATGGTTGTGATGCCCGCCTCCTTCTCCCCACAGGATCGGCTCTACGAACAGGCCTGTGACCAGGCCATCGCGATGTGCGACGGCAATCTGCGCTCCACGATCAAGGCGCTGATCATGGCGAACGAGTATCTCGAGCTGGAGCTGCAGGAGCTGCGGGCCGCGATCTCCTGCGGCTGCGTGCCCAACACCGCTTCGGACGGTCCGGAGAGCAATGCGGCCTGAGCCCTGCCTGAGTCTTACCTGAGTCCTCGGGCCGTCGAGACTCTCCGGACGATTGCCACCGCGCTCGCTCGCAGCTTCGACGAAGGCCGGGAGGTGCGTGCAATGCCTGATATCACCTATTACGTCGCCATGCCGTTCAGACGGGACGAGGCAGGGATGCTGGTCGCAGGCGCGGCCGAGGAATGCCAGAGTTCGTCCGCAGCGCTGCGTCGTGCCGAAGCGATGTCGCGCCTGCCGGACAACATCGGCGCCATTGCCTTCAGCCGCAGCGGCGATCCCTTGATGGGGGAATTCAGCGACGCCCGGCTGCTGCACAAGTTCGGCGAGTTGCCCGACGATCTCGGCGAGTTGTGAGCGCCGTGCACCACAAGCTCTGTCATCGGCGCGGATGGCCCGGGAGCGTCACCGCTGGTCGCCCGACCGGGCCGTTGCGTGCGCTGGGCTCTCGTACCTTCGTTGGGCCTTGCGCATGTACATCGCGCGGTCGGCTTCCTCCAGCGCACGCACCGGGTTGACGCGCTTGTCGAGCAGAGCAATCCCGGCCGACGCGCCGGCACGCACGGTCTGATCGCCGAAGGTGAAGGTCAGGCTGTCGATGGCCTGCTCCAGTTCCGCCGCCTTGGCATGGGCGTCCGCCGCGCTGAGATGCCAGAGCAGCACGCCGAACTCGTCGCCGCCGAGCCGGCCGATCACGTCGGAGGATCGGACATGCTCGCTGAGGACACGCGCAACCGCCTTCAGGACCTCGTCACCGGCGGCATGGCCGAACGTATCATTGATCGGTTTCAGCCGATCGACGTCGAGCACGACCAGGGCACCGGTCGCGTCATAGCGCTTGATGAAGGCGATCGAACGATGGAGCTCGCGGGCGAAGCCGCGACGATTGAAGATGTCGAGCAGGAAGTCGCGCTCAGCGGAGGCCGTCAGCTCGGCGATCCGGGCCTGTGCTGTCGCCAACTCGGCATTAAGGCGTCGGATCGTCTGCCGCGCGCCTGCCGGTACGGAACCGGGTTCAGGAGCCCGCGCGCGCCGCGAAGGCCGATGACGGTACCGGGTTCTTCGCTTCCCGGCTCGCCACGCGGCCGCCATGCGCTTCTTTTTCATCGGACACCTGCCGCGCCACCGTTTGGGCTTGCCGGGCTTGACCAAGACAGGATAGTCCATTCGGACCTTCATGCCATGGCTTGCCGCTGTCAGGACCGATCCTATACTCCGGCCCATGCTGATGGATTCCCGAGAAGAATTGAGGTCATGACCGCCCCGATCGCCATCATCATGGGAAGCCAGTCGGACTGGGATACCATGCGCCATGCCGCCGAGACGCTCGAAGCCCTGGGCGTGAGCTACGACGCCCGGATCGTCTCGGCGCACCGCACCCCGGACCGGCTGTATGCTTTCGCCAAGGGTGCCAAGGCGGCGGGCTACAAGGTCGTGATCGCCGGTGCCGGCGGCGCCGCCCATCTGCCGGGCATGACGGCCTCGCTCACGGAACTGCCCGTGTTCGGCGTGCCCGTCGAGTCGAAGGCGCTGTCGGGGGTCGATTCGCTGTATTCCATCGTCCAGATGCCGGCCGGAATTCCGGTCGGAACGCTCGCCATCGGCAAATCCGGCGCCATTAACGCAGCGCTGCTGGCGGCCAGCGTGCTCGCTCTCTCGGATTCCGCGCTCGCCGGCCGCCTGTCGGCCTGGCGGCAGGCGCAGACTAATGCGATCGCCGAACGTCCGGAGGGCACGGCGTGACCGGCTCCAATCGGGTGAAGCTCAAGCCCGGCGACACCATCGGTATTCTCGGCGGCGGCCAGCTCGGCCGCATGCTGGCGCTGGCTGCGGCGCGGCTCGGGCTGCGCTGCCAGGTGTTCTCGCCGGACCCGGACTCGCCCGCCTTCGACGTCGTGCTGAACGCCACCTGCGCCGAATATGCCGACGTCGAGGCGCTCGAGCTGTTCGCCAATGACGTCGACGTCGTCACCTACGAGTTCGAGAACGTCCCGTCGGCGGCCGCGATGGTGCTGGCGGCAAGGCGCCCGGTGCTGCCGAGCCGCTCTGCGCTGGAGACGACGCAGGATCGGCTGATCGAGAAGGATTTCGTCACCTCGCTCGGTATCCGCACGGCGAACTATGCCGACGTGTCCTCACTCGCCACGTTGCGCGAAGCAGCCTTTCGGATCGGCCTGCCGGCCGTGCTGAAGACACGGCGGTTCGGCTATGACGGCAAGGGCCAGATCAAGATCCGCCAGGGTGACGATCTCGATCGGATCTGGGCCGAGCTCGGCACCAAATCGGCGATCCTCGAGGCGTTCGTTCCGTTCGAGCGCGAGATCTCGGTCGTAGCGGCCCGCGCGGCCGATGGCCAGGTCGAGTGCTTCGACGTCACCGAGAACGAGCATCGCGATCACATCCTGAAGGTGTCGCGGGCGCCAGCCCGCATCCCCGATCCGCTCGCCGACGAGGCCCGGGACATTGCCAGCCGGATCGCCACCGCCCTCGATTACGTCGGGGTGCTCGCCGTGGAGATGTTCGTGGTATCCGATGGACCTGCGCCCGGCGTCCTGGTCAATGAAATTGCCCCCCGGGTGCACAATTCCGGCCACTGGACCCTTGACGGTGCCTCGATTTCCCAGTTCGAACAGCACATCCGCGCGATCGCAGGTTGGCCGCTCGGCAAGCCGCTGCGCCATGGCCACGTCACGATGACGAACCTGATCGGGGACGAGATCGACACCTACGAGCAGTGGCTCACGGTTCCCGGCGCCACCGTGCACCTTTACGGCAAGGGCGCCGCCCGCCCGGGTCGCAAGATGGGGCATGTGACCCAGGTCTCGCCCCTGCCGCCGAGGCAGGGCTGAAATAAACCGCTCGGGCGGGTTAAACTTGCGGTCAAGAGCCCGTCAGCGGGTGGACAGCGACGGTGTCCTCTGATACACGGGCGCCCTCAAGGTTAAGGGCGCGGCCATTTGCCAGCCCTGGCTTCACCAGATTTCAAACCGATAGACTGAGAAAGAGGATGCCGCGTGCAGGTTCTCGTTCGCGATAACAATGTCGATCAAGCCCTCAAGGCGCTCAAGAAGAAGATGCAGCGTGAGGGCATTTTCCGCGAGATGAAGCTTCGCGGCCATTACGAGAAGCCGTCCGAGAAGAAAGCCCGCGAGAAGGCCGAAGCCGTGCGCCGTGCGCGCAAGCTGGCCCGCAAGAAGCTGCAGCGTGAAGGCCTGCTGCCGATGAAGCCGAAGCCGGTGTTTGGCGCTGGCCCCGGCGGTGACCGTGGTGCTGGTCGTGGTCCGGGCGCAGGTGCCCGTCCCGGCGCGCCGCGCTGATCTGGCCCGATAGATCTGACGTCGTCTGAAGCGCGGGCCTCTGGCTCGCGTTTTTGTTTTGGGCACCTCATTTTGATTTCGCGCCTCCCTGCCATCCGGCGTCCGGAGCCGGCCGCGGTGTTCCCGCCCGTCGCTACGATGCAGAGCACGGCACGCCCCAAAGAAAAAGCGGCGGACCAGCAGGCCCGCCGCTCGATCTCGTTCGAGAGCAATGCCGATCAATTATTTCGGCAGCACCGAGTGGAACACCGATTTCGCCGCCGACATCATGTCCTGCGCCACGTTGGACATCTGGTCCTTGATCGAAGGATCGGACTTGTCGGCACGCAGGTCGAGCGGACGCAACTGCTGGACGGGGATCTCCGCGGGCGGCGTCGGGCGCCCGTCCGGCTGCAATGATCCCGTGTAGGTCGGGCTCGAGGCCGACGGCATGATGAAACCCTGCTCGGCCGGAGGCGCGGAGACCGTCACCGGAGGCGGCAGCGGACGAACCGGCGACACCTGAGGTGACACGGTTGCGACGCGCGGCGCCTCGCCAGCCCCGCGGGCTGCATCGGTCGACGGCTTCTCGGCAGCCGCCTTGCCGGCACCTTCGCTCGCGCGCAACCGCTCGATCGCGGCGCGGGCAAGATCGGCAGCATCCCGGCGATCTTCCTGCTGGGTCGCTGGGGCCTCGGCCGAAGTGCCACGCACGATCAGCTTTTCCTTCGACGATGCAGGATGGCGCGAGGCCTGCGGATCGGCCGGGAGGCTCGCCGTTTCGGTCGGCTTCACTTCGACGGCCTTCTCGGCGGCCTTGTCGGCCAGCGACTTCTCCGACACGCCCTTGGCCTTGATGCCGGGAGCGGGAATGCTGGAGACCTCGTTCGACGTTTCCGCCGGCTTGGCGTCAGACTTGGGATCGGCCTTCGCGTCCAGCTTGGCAGGGTCGGTCCCCTTGCCCGTGGATTTCGGAGCGTCGCTCTTTGAGCCTGTGAGCTTGGCATAAGCAGCCGAGGCCACCGCCGCCATGGTCGATGGCGGCGAGTCGGGCTTGGTGTTGATGTAGTGATTGACGATGTAGGCCCCGATGATGGTGGCAACCACCGACGGGATGATCTCCATGGCGAACTTTGTGAGATATTTCAGCATGCTGACCACTCCCGCGCGGTATTTGCGGGAACTTTGAGGCACAATTAAGGGACCATCCCACACCTTCCGGAGCTCGCGGACTGCACTCCGTGCAGCCGCGACCGCCGAAAAGTCGTTTCCTGAAACCCTTCGAACCGGAGCCGTGCAGCAATCCGAGGGTGTTGCCACAGCTTCCGGATCGCCGGCTCAAGATACCACAATCAGCGGCATCCCGGTAAACAATTGGTTACGGCTTCAATTCAACTTCGAGGAAAACGATCTCGGAACCGGTCTCGTTCAGCACATCGTGTTCGACCCCGGCCTTTCGGAAATAGGATTTGCCGACCGCGAGCTGCGCCTTCGAGCGCTCGCCGGACGGCGCCACGATCGTCATCTCGCCCGCGGTGACCGGCACGATCACGTAATCCATCTCATGAACATGGCGCCCCGTGGCACTGCCGGGCAATAGCCGCCACTCCGTGACGCGGACTTCGGGCGTATCGACCTGGACGTCGGACTGGGCGCTGAGCATGCTGGATCTCTTGAATCAGGGGACGAAGAGCAGAAACAGGAATATCGCGAACACCACCATGTGCACCAGCCCGAACAGGATGTTCGTCCGTCCGGTGCCGAAGGTCAGCATGCTCAGGACGAAGGTCAGGACCAGCAGCACTATTCCCTGCGGGCCCAGCCCGAGGACGAGCTGCTTGTCGAGCACATGGGCGGCGACCGCCACTGCCGGGATGGTCAGTCCTATGGTGGCGAGCGAGGAGCCAAGCGCGAGATTGATGCTCTTCTGCAGGTCGTTGGCGCGGGCGGCCGAAAGGGCGGCGACACTCTCCGGCAGCAGGATCAACAGCGCCACGAGCACGCCTGCGACCGCCTGCGGCGCACCCGTTGCGGCAACGCCGGCGTCGACCACCAGCGAGAACTTCTTGGCAAGCAGGACCACGGCGAGCAGCGCGACCAGCAGCAGCCCGACACTGAGCAACAGCTTCGCGCGCGGCAGCCTGACATCGTCATCGGCGAACCCCGCCGAGTTGCCGACGAAATAATCCCGATGGCGGGTGGTCTGCGTATACAGGAACACCGCGTAGAGCAGGATCGTCACGACGCTGACGAAGGCGATCTGCACGGCAGAATACACCGGACCTGGCGACGTCAAGGTATAATTCGGCAGCACCAGCGTGATGGTTGCCATCGTGAACAGTACGCTGAGATACAGATTGGCACCGGAGACCAGCACGTCCTGCTCGCGATAGCGCAGGCCGCCGATGAAGATGCAGATGCCGGCCAGGCCGTTGCACACGATCATGACCACCGCAAACACGGTGTCGCGGGCCAGCGCCGGCGCAGCCTTGTCGCCGAGCATGATGGTGGCGATCAGCGCCACCTCGATCACCGTCACCGCCAGGGTCAGGAGCAGCGTGCCGAACGGCTCGCCGATCTCATGCGCGATCACCTCGGCATGGTGCACGGCCGCGAACACCGTGCCGAACAGGACCACCAGCAGCACCGCGGCGAAGACCACGCCAGCGGCCGAAGGCGTGAAGTCATAATGCGTCGCCGTGACGATCGCGACCAGCGCGACCGCCAAGCCGGGAAAGATCACCGATGATGCGGGCGTTGCGCCCTTCACGCTCATGATTCGCGTCCTTCGATCCGTTCTGTCCGACTATGCGCGACAGCGAGGCGATCGTCACGCGGTCCGGCCGTGACAGGGTCTCAACCAGGACGGTCTCTGAAGGTGCCGTCGATCAGGTCAATGCGGACTGAGCAGCGGATGAATCGGAAGCACGGTCAGCAGCACGAACAGCGGAATGAGGACGGCACCTGCCCGCAGCATGTAGCCGAAGAAGCTCGGCATCTGGATGCCCCGCTCATTGGCGATCGCTGCGACCATGAAGTTCGGCGCATTTCCGATATAGGTCAGTGCGCCCATGTAGACTGCGCCCATCGAGATCGCCGCCAGCGTTCCCGAGAGCTCGCCCATCAGCACCTTGGGATCGCCGCCCGCCAATTCGAAGAACAAGAGATAGGTCGGGGCATTGTCGAGGAAGGCCGACATCAGCCCGGTGGACCAGAAATAGGCGACCTCCCGCGGCGCGCCGGCGGGTGTCGTCACGGCATCCAACAGCCAGCCGAAAGAGCCACTGCGACCCGCATTCAGCATGGCGATGACCGGAACGATCGCGGTGAAGATCGCCGCGAACAGCTTGGCGACCTCTCGGATCGGCTCCCAGTTGAACCCGTTCGCCTCGCGGTGCTCGTCCGGCGTAAGCCAGAGCGACAGGCCGGCGATCGCCACGAGGACGGCATCGCGCACGAGATTCTGAAGCTCGACATGCGTGCCGAAGACGTCGAAGGAGATGCCCGGCTTCCAGGTCGCCGATACCAGCGTGTTGACGACGATGGCCGCGATCAGGACGACGTTGACGAGCCCGCGAACACGAACCGGCTCGCTCGTGCCATCCGTGCTCGAAGGCTTCTCGGCACGGAAGCGCCATGCGTCGATCGCGGCAAAGATCACGAGCAACAGGCCGGCGACGATCGCGGTCTGCAGCCAGAGGTGTTGCGTCGTCCAGAAGAAGTCGACGCCACGCAGAAAGCCGACGAACAGTGGCGGATCGCCGAGCGGGCTCAGTGCACCACCGACATTGGCGGCCAGAATGATGAAGAAGATCAGCACGTGCACATTATGCGGCCGGCTCAGATTGGCGCGGATCAGGGGACGCACCAGGATCATCGCGGCGCCCGTCGTGCCGACGACGCTCGCGATGATCGTGCCGAGCGCCAGGATGGCGGTGTTGGTCGCGGGCGTGCCCTTGATGTCGCCGGTCACCAGGATGCCGCCGGCGACCGTATAGAGGGCGAACAGCAGCACGATGAAGCTGAGATATTCGGCGAGCAGCGCGTGGACGAAGGCAGCGAGCGCCGTGCCAAGCCCTGCATTCCAGGTCAACGCCGCCAACGCCACCAAGGCCCATGCCGCGGCGATCTTTCCGTAGTGATGATGCCAGAACCTGGCAAACAGCAACGGCCCGAGCGCGATCGACAACAGCAGTCCCGCGAATGGCAGTGCGAACGGCCAGGTCATCGCCGCGCCGTTCAGCCCGGCGGCATGCGCCTGCACCGGCAGGCTCCCAAAGAGCAGGACGATCCCGAGGAGAGCCGGCCACCGCGATCGATGAACGTTACAAGCCGTCGATGAAGCTCTTGGCCGTCTCAGTCGCACCGAAAAGATCCAGGTCATTATGTCCGCCGTTGGGAAACCGTACGAAGCGCTTGGGGTCATGCGCAAGTGCGAACAATCGTTCCCCGAAGCGGATCGAAATCGCCGGATCCCTTTCGCCATGCATGATCAGGAGCGGCACACGCACATCGGCGATGCGCCGATCGGAATGGAAGCTGTCGAGCATCAGCAGACTGACCGGAACCACCTTCAGCATCTCCGACGCGACATCGACCGTGGATGTATAGGGCGCTTCGAGGATCAGCTTGGCGACCGGATGCTCCGCGGCGATCGCGGTGGCCACGCCGCTGCCGAGGGAAAAGCCCCAGGCGACGATCCGTCCCGACTCGTAGCGCTGTGTCGTGAACGCATAGGCGACTGCGGCATCTTGCAGCAGCCCGTGCTCACTGGGACTGCCGCTGGACCCCGCATAGCCGCGATAGGACAGCGCAACGAGACCGGTGCCGTCGGCCGTGAGCGCCTTGAAGCGCGACACCACGCCCGCGAGAAAATCGCCATTGCCCGGGAAGTACAGAACGACCTTGTGGCCAGGCTTCGCCGGCACATGCCAGACGATGACCCGCTCGCCATCGACCGAGGTCAGCACATGCTCCTCAGCCTGAGGAAACCCGGCTGCAGCCGGTGCCGTGCGGCCCACCGGCGGAATGGGGAACAGCACCGCACGCTGGCGGACGAATAGGGCCGCAAGCACGATGCCGTAGACCGCCGCCACGACGATCAGGAGCCATTTCAGAAACGTCATGGCTCCCGATGCCGCCGGCTACATGCCCTTGACGATGTTCTCGGTCATCTTCTTGGCGTCGCCGAGCAGCATCATCGTGTTGTCGCGGTAGAACAGCGGATTGTCGATGCCGGCATAGCCCGACGCCAGCGAGCGCTTGATGAACATCACGGTGCCGGCCTTCCACACCTGCAGCACCGGCATGCCGTAGATCGGCGAGGACTTGTCCTCCTCGGCTGCCGGATTGGTGACGTCGTTGGCGCCGATCACGAAGGCGACGTCGGCCTGGGCGAATTCCGAGTTGATGTCCTCGAGCTCGAACACCTCGTCATAGGGAACGTTGGCTTCGGCGAGCAGCACGTTCATGTGGCCGGGCATGCGGCCAGCGACCGGATGAATCGCGTATTTCACCTCGACGCCTTCCTTCTTCAGCGTGTCGGCCATCTCGCGCAGCGCGTGCTGCGCCTGGGCGACCGCCATGCCGTAGCCGGGCACGATGATCACCTTCGAGGCGTTCTTCATGATGAAGGCGGCATCGTCGGCCGAGCCGAGCTTGGCCGGCTTCTGCTCGCCGGTGCCACCGCCCGCCGCTGCGGTCTCACCGCCGAATCCGCCGAGGATGACCGAGATGAAGGACCGGTTCATCGCATGGCACATGATGTAGGACAGGATCGCACCGGACGAGCCGACCAATGCGCCGGTGATGATCAGCGCCGAATTACCGAGCGTGAAGCCGATGCCCGCGGCCGCCCAGCCGGAGTAGGAGTTCAGCATCGAGATCACGACCGGCATGTCGGCGCCACCGATCGGGATGATCATGAGCACGCCGAGCGCCAGCGCCAGCAGCGTCACCATCAGGAAGTCGAAGCCGCCGCCCGTCATCACCAGGCGGACCACGAAGAAGACCAGCGCCACGGCGAGCGCGATGTTGATGATGTGACGCGCCGGCAGGATGATCGGCGCGCCGCTCATCCGCGCGGACAGCTTGAGGAAGGCGATGACCGAGCCGGTGAAGGTCAGCGCGCCGATGGCGACGCCGAGCGACATCTCGACCAGGCTCTGCGGATGGATGTTGCCGGGCGTTCCGATGTCGAACGCTTCCGGCGCGAAGAACGCGCCGGCGGCGACCAGCACCGCGGCCATGCCGACCAGCGAATGGAAGGCGGCGACGAGCTCGGGCATCGACGTCATCGGCACCCGGCGCGCAATGACTGCGCCGATGCCGCCGCCGATCGCAACGCCGAGGATCACGAGGATCCAGGCGATCGCATCCGCCGGTGGATGCCCAGCCAGCGTGGTGGCGACCGCAATCGCCATGCCGGCCATGCCGAAGAAGTTGCCTTGCCGGCTGGAGGCCGGGCTCGACAGCCCGCGAAGAGACAGGATGAACAGCACACCTGCCACGAGATAAAGGAGTGCCGACAGATTGGCGTTCATTGCAGATGCCCCGTTGTGCCTGTCATCCCGCGTCGTGCGGCGTTGTTACTTGGACTTCTTCTTGTACATCGCCAGCATGCGCTGGGTGACGAGGAAGCCGCCGAAGATGTTCACGCAGGCGAAGATCAGCGCGATGAAGCCGAACGCTCGCGCCAGACCACTGCCGCTCGACAGCATGGGAACGCCGACCGCCAGCAGCGCGCCGACAACGATCACCGAGGAGATCGCATTGGTCACCGACATCAGCGGCGTGTGCAGGGCCGGCGTCACCGACCACACCACGAAGTAGCCGACGAACACCGCCAGCACGAAGATCGACAGCCGGAAGACGAAGGGGTCGACGGCTTGGACGACATGTTCCATGGCTCTGCTCCTTAGGCCTTCGGCTGGAAGTTCGGGTGGACGATGGCGCCATCCTTTGTCAAAGCCGTGGCCTTGACCAGCTCGTCGTCCCAGTTCACCGCCAGTGTCTTTTCCTTCTTGTCGATCATCGTCTCGATGAAGGAGAACAGGTTGCGGGCGTAGAGGCCGGAGGCGGACGCTGCGACCCGGCCGGCGAGATTGGGGTAGCCGATGATCTTGACGCCGTCGATCTCGACGGTCTCGCCGAGCTTGACGCCCTCGACATTGCCGCCACGCTCGACCGCAAGGTCGACCAGGACCGAGCCAGGGCGCATCGACTTCACCATCTCCATGGTGACGAGGCGCGGCGCCGGACGGCCGGGAATCAGCGCAGTGGTGATGATGACGTCCTGCTTCTTGATGTGTTCCGCCGTCAGCGCCGCCTGCTTGGCCTGGTACTCCTTGGACATCTCCTTGGCATAGCCACCGGCCGTCTGCGCGTTCTTGAACTCCTCGTCCTCGACCGCCAGGAATTTGGCGCCGAGGCTCTCCACCTGCTCCTTGGTGGCGGGGCGCACGTCGGTGGCGGAGACCATGGCGCCGAGCCGGCGCGCGGTTGCGATGGCCTGCAGGCCGGCGACGCCGACGCCCATCACGAAGACCTTGGTCGCCGGCACGGTGCCGGCCGCGGTCATCATCATCGGGAAGGCGCGACCGAACGCCTCGGCGCCCTCGATCACGGCGCGGTAGCCGGCGAGGTTCGCCTGGCTCGACAGCACGTCCATCACCTGGGCGCGGGTGATGCGCGGCATCAGTTCCATCGCGAACGAGGCAATGCCGGCATCGGCCATCGCCTTGAGCGCGGCATCGTTGCCGTAGGGATCCATGATCGCGAACACCAAGGCGCCGCGCCGATAGTTGGCGAGTTCGGAGGCTTCCGGCCGCTTCACCTTGATGATGATGTCGGCGTCCTTCAGCGCGTCGGCGCTGACGGTTGCGCCTGCCGCCGTGAATTCCGAATCCGGCAGGCCGGACTTGATGCCGGCGCCGGGCTCGACCGCGATCTCGGCACCCAACGCCTTGAACTTCTTCACCGTGTCGGGAGAGGCGGCGACCCGCGGCTCCAACGGGTCGATTTCCTTGGCGACGGCAATCTTCATGAGGCCTCCGGCGCGAATGCGCGCGCGAGCTTAAAAGGGCGGGACGTCCATGGCTTCAGCATGACGGCGGATCGGCCCGGCCAGTCAGCTGAAGGCCCGCCGGCGGAGATGCCGGCGGGCCCATAGCGACATTAAGCGAGGAAAATAGCCATCAAGATGACGATGAGAGCGACGCTGATCGTGCCGTACTTCACCAGCTTGATGAAGCCCTCATAGGTGGCCTCATGTGCCACGTAGTCGTTGCCGTCAGCCGTCGAGTAGGCGATCTCGCCATGGTTTGCCATCGGGGTCCCCCAGAGAAAAATTGCTTTGTTAAGGTCGCATACCTCAAAGCCGATGCAAGGGCAACGGCTGGCATGCAAGGCGATTTTATCGGCTTTTCCGATCGGGCTATTGGCCAGGCCAATTGTCACGGATCCAGCGCGTCAGGCTGGCCTCGCTGACCTCGCCGGCGGCGAGGGCGAGGATCATGGCAGTTGCCTGCGCAGGGTCGGGCGCGAACGCGATTTCGTTTCTGCGCAGAAACGTCATCATCGCCATGAACGCGATGCGCTTGTTGCCGTCGACGAAGGCGTGGTTCTTGGCGAGCCCGAATGCGTAGGCCGCGGCAAGCTCCGGCAGCGTCGCCTGCTCATAGCTCCATTTGTTGACTGGACGCTCCAACGCCGACCGCAGCATTCCTTCTTCGCGCAGTCCTGGCGCGCCGCCGAAGCGGCGCAACTGACGGGCGTGAATCGCGATCGCCTGCTCGTAGGTGATCCAAAGCGGCTCTTGCTGGTCGCTCATTTGGCGAGCGCGGCGAGGGTGTCGCGGTACTCATCCATAATGTCGTCGGCGATCTCCATCGTCCGCTCGAAATCCGGATCGTAGGGGAGCGCCTGGAATCCGCCCCCGGGCAGTTCCACGATATGCAACTGCTGGCCGCGCTTGAGATCGAGCCGCTGCATCAACTCGCGCGGCAGCAACAGGCCATCGGAATTGCCGATCTTCTTGATCTCGATCTTCATGGTGAGGTCCGGTAGCGAGAAAGGGGCGTGTTATACAGACGTATAACGCACCCCTTTCTGCCGTTCAACAAATGTTTAACAGCCCTACCCCATCGCCTCCAGCTCGTCGATCATGCCGGCGATGACCGACAGGCCGCCGTCCCAGAACCTGGGGTCCTTGGCGTCCAGCCCGAATGGGGCGAGCAGCTCCGAATAGTGCTTCGTTCCGCCGGCGGACAGCATCGCCAGATAGCGCTCGGCGAAGCCGTCGGCGGCGTGCTCATAGACGGCATAGAGCGAGTTCACGAGGCAGTCGCCGAACGCATAGGCGTAGACGTAGAACGGCGAATGGATGAAGTGCGGGATATACATCCAGAAGTTCTCGTAGCCCGGCTTGATCTCGATCGCCTCGCCGAGGCTCTCGGTCTGCACCGAGAGCCAGATCTGGCCGAGCCGCTCCGCGGTCAGTTCGCCATTCTTGCGCTCGGTATGAACCGCGCGCTCGAACGAATAGAACGCGATCTGCCGCACCACCGTGTTGATCATATCCTCGACCTTGCCGGCGAGCAGCGCCTGGCGCTGCTTGGCATCCTTGGTCTCCGACAATAGCCGCTTGAAGGTCAGCATCTCGCCGAACACGCTCGCGGTCTCGGCGAGCGTCAGCGGCGTCGGCGCCATCAGCGCGCCGTTCTTGGCCGCCAGCACCTGGTGCACGCCATGGCCGAGCTCATGCGCGAGCGTCATCACGTCGCGCGGCTTGCCCTGGTAGTTCATCAGCACATAGGGATGCGCCGAGGGCGTGGTCGGATGCGAGAACGCGCCCGGCGCCTTGCCCGGGCGCACCGGCGCATCGATCCAGCTGTGATCGAAGAAGCGCTGGGCGATGTCGGCCATCTCCGGCGAGAAGCCGCGATAGGCCGTCAGCACCATGCTCTTCGCCTCCGGCCACGCGATGGTGGCATTGGCGGCGAACGGCAGCGGCGCGTTGCGGTCCCAATGCGCGAGCTTCTTCTTTTTGAACCAGCGCGCCTTGAGCTGGTAGTAGCGATGCGACAGTTTTGGATAGGCCGCGCGCACCGAGGCCACCAGCGCATCGACCACCTCGCGCTCGACGCGATTGTTGAGATGGCGCGAATCCGCCACATCCTGGAAACCGCGCCAGCGGTCGGAGATGTCCTTGTCCTTGGCGAGCGTGTTGGTGATCAGCGCGAAGGTTCGCTCATTGGCCTTGAAGGTCTTGGCCAGCGCCTCGGCGGCGGCCTTGCGCTTGGCGCCGTCACGGTCCTGCAGGAAGTTCAAGGTCGGCTCGATCGCGAGCTCCTTGGCCCCGACCTGAAACCGCAGACCGGCGATGGTCTGGTCGAACAGCCGGTTCCAGGCCGAATAGCCGGTCTGCGACTTCTCGTGGAACAATTGCTCGACGCGATCCTCGAGCTGATACGGCTTGTCCTTGCGCAGATCCTCGATCCACGGCCGGTAGTGACCGAGCGCGGGCGTCTCCATCGCGCGCGTGATCACGGCGTCGTCGATGCGGTTGAGCTCGAGCGGAAAGAACAGCAGATGCGTCGACGCGGCCGTCAGCCGCTCCGAGATGTCGCCGTAGAATTTGGAGATCGCCGGATCGACGCTGTCGCCGGCATGCGCGAGACCCGCGAACGAGCCGAGCCGTCCGGCAAGATCGTCAATCGCCTCGTAGCGCCGCACGGCTTCTGCGAGCCATTCGCCGCCATCCTCGCGCGCCACGTGCTCGGCGAGCTTGCCCTTGTAGTCGGTCTCAAACGCGACGCATTCGGCATCCATCTTCGCGAGATCGTGAGCGATCTCAGGCGCGTCGATGCCCATATAGAGATCGCCGAGATTCCATTCGGGCAGCGTTCCGATTCCGGTCTTGGCCGCGACCACCTTCTTCGCCGGCTTTGCAGATGATTTGGCCGTCGCGCCAC
Organism: Bradyrhizobium sp. SZCCHNS3002; assembly: GCF_032377435.1. Classification (NCBI taxonomy): domain Bacteria; kingdom Pseudomonadati; phylum Pseudomonadota; class Alphaproteobacteria; order Hyphomicrobiales; family Nitrobacteraceae; genus Bradyrhizobium; species Bradyrhizobium sp. SZCCHNS3002. The sequence goes on along the minus strand of NZ_JAUHHY010000007.1, from coordinate 56,316 downwards.
GCTTGGCCTTGGCGGCCGCCGGCTTCGACGGCGTCTTGACGACGGACGTCTTGGCCGGTTTGGCCTTGGCAGTCTTTGACGCGGTTTTGGGCGGAGGAGCAGCTTTGGTCGGCTTGCGAAGGGCAGAAGAGGCGCGCGAGGTCATCGGATGGGTAACCTGTTGTTCGAACGTTTATCCCGATCAGCGAGGTTTAAGGTTGCGTTAATCGGCGTCGGCGAGAGTGCCCCGATTCGAGACAGATAGTCGTAGCGTGCAAGGAAAGCCATGGCTGCCAGCATTTTGATTGCCGATGATGATCCGGTCCAGCGCCGGCTGGTGGAGAACATGGTGCAGAAATGCGGCTACGAGGCGGTCGTCGTCGAGACCGGCGACGCCGTCATCGAGAAGCTGACCAATCCCGACGCCGGCCCCATCGACGCCATCGTGCTCGACCTTGTGATGCCCGGCCTCGACGGCATGGGCGTGCTCTCGAAGATGCGCGAGATCGGGATTTCGATACCTGTCATCGTGCAGACCGCGCATGGCGGCATCGACAACGTGGTCTCCGCGATGCGCGCCGGCGCGCAGGATTTCGTCGTCAAGCCGGTCGGCATCGAGCGGCTCCAGGTCTCCTTGCGCAATGCGCTCAATACCTCGGCCCTGAAGGGCGAATTGCAGCGCATCCGGCACAGCCGCGAAGGTCGCCTGACCTTCGCCGACATCATCACCCGCGCCGAGGCGATGGCGCCGATCCTGCGCATCGCGGAGAAGGCCGCGGCCTCGTCGATTCCCGTGCTGATCGAAGGCGAATCGGGCGTCGGCAAGGAGCTGTTCGCCCGCGCCATCCACGGCACCAGCGAGCGCAAGACGAAGCCGTTCGTCGCCGTCAATTGCGGCGCGATTCCGGACAATCTGGTGGAATCGATCCTGTTCGGTCACGAGAAGGGCGCATTCACCGGCGCGACCGAGCGTCACATGGGCAAGTTCGTCGAAGCCCATGGCGGCACGCTGTTCCTCGACGAGGTCTCGGAGCTGCCGCTCACCGCCCAGGTCAAGCTGCTGCGCGCCCTCCAGGAGGGCGCCGTCGAGGCCGTCGGCGGCCGCAAGCCGGTCAAGGTCGACGTGCGCATCATCTCGGCGACCAATCGCAGGCTGCTCGACCGCGTCAAGGAAGGACATTTTCGCGAGGATCTGTTCTACCGGCTGCATGTGCTGCCGCTGACCATTCCGCCGCTGCGGACCCGCCGCGAGGACATCCCGCATCTGTTGCGGCATTTCCTCGCGCGGTTTGCGGCCGAGGAGAACCGCGCCATTTCGGGCATCACCGGCGAGGCCGTCGCCTATCTGACCAAGCTCGACTGGCCCGGTAACATCCGCCAGTTGGAAAACGCGGTCTACCGCGCCGTCGTCATGGGCGAGAGCGACCAGCTCGGCGTGGCCGATTTTCCGCTGATTCCCACCCACGCGCCGCCGGTGGAGCCTGCGCCGGCCCTCACCGTTGAGCGGCCTGTTCCTCCCCTGCCTGCGATGGTGCCGGGTAGTGAAGTACCCATTGCCCCTCTGCCCTCGCATGGGTTCCTGCCGCTGCTCACCGCGAGCGGCGAGGTGCGGCCGCTCGAGGAGATGGAGCATGAGATCATCCGCTTCGCCATCGCCCATTACCGCGGCCAGATGTCGGAGGTGGCGCGCCGCCTCAAAATCGGACGCTCAACGCTCTACCGCAAACTCGACGAAGCCAATGGCGAGACGCCCGCAACGGAAAGCCCGCCGCTCGGCTGAGCCGCGCGGATGCTCACCATGGTCGCGCTCGGCTGTCGTCCGAAAAAGGCCGCAAGTCTTGGCAACAATGGAACATCTGAACCGTTGCCTTGCGGTGACAGACAAAGGAAATAACGCGTGGCACAAACGCACGATCGGTTTGGCCGGGGTTTCCCAAGAGTCAGTTTGTCGTGAGTTGTCCCGTGTGGCGCTGGCCGCAGAAGTGGGGCTTGAGTATCGTTTGGGCGTGAATCATTGCGTGCAGACGTGAGCCATCCTCACCGGCGGTACCTACGCCGAAGCTGGCGGATCGACCTTGTTACACCTGTTCCAGCCGGGACAGATCATCCGAGGGATTGACGATGCGAGATTGTGTGACCACCCGTGGCGGATATGACCGCGTGCTCATGGCTGTCGCGGCGACCTTCCTCGCGGTGTCCTCGACCTCTGCTTTCGCCCAGAGCGATCCGCCCCGCAACAGCGCGGCCGAGCTGGCCATCGATGCGGCGATCCCGTTCCCCGAGCCGGCCAATGTGCCGCCGCCGACCGCCAGTGACTTCAAACTCGACACAACCAAATCCGACACCACCGCAACCGTGTCGCCCGAGCAGGTCAAGGCGCCCGAGACCACGGTCAAGCCGGTCGACTCTGCGGCGGCGCCTGCGGCCGATCCCACCAAGACCGTCGCCACGCCGCCCGCAGCGGCTCCTGCCACCGCGACAGCCCCGGAGCCGGTCAAGGCCGCCAGCACCGTTCCCGCCGCCGACCAGCCCGTTGCCGACCGTCTGCGCGACCTGATGGCGACCAAGGCGACGAAGTATTTCGACCGCAAGGCCGAGCGCGCCGCCGTCGAGAAGTTCTACACCGGCCGCGACTATGCGCCGGTCTGGACCCAGGGCGGCAGCCTGACCGCCGCCGCGAAGGGCGTCATCGCCCGTCTCAAGGATGCAGCAGCCGACGGCCTCAATCCCGGCGACTATCCGGTGCCGGACTTCGCAGCCGCAGCCTCCGCACCGGATGCACTTGCGGAGGCCGATCTCAGACTCACCGAGAGCATGATGGACTACGCGCGCCAGGCGCAGAGCGGCCGCATGCACTGGTCGCAGGTCTCGGCGGACATCCAGTATCCCGACCATCCGGTCGACGCCAACGAGGTGCTTGCCAACGTCACCGGCGCCAAGGACGCCTCGGCGGCGCTGGAGAGCTACAACCCGCCGCACAAGCTCTACAAGCTCTTGAAGGCCAAGCTCGCCGAGCTGCGCGGCGTCACCGACGGCGCGCCCGTGATCATCGACGAAGGCCAGCCGCTGAAATACACGCCTGCCCGCGGCAAGAATGCGCCGGAGGCCGAGGCGCAGATGTCTGACCCGCGCGTGCCGAAGCTGCGCGCCAAGCTCGGTCTCACCGAGAATGCCGACGACATCCGCTACGACGCCAAGGTCGCCGCCGCCGTCCGCAAGTTCCAGGAGAGCGTCGACCTCAAGCCGACCGGGGTGCTCGACGACCGCACCGTGAAGGCGCTGAACACGCCCAAGCGCGACAAGCAGATCGATACGGTCCTCGTCAACATGGAGCGCTGGCGCTGGCTGCCGCGCGACCTCGGCGCCCCCGGCATCGGCGACGCCTATGTGATCCTCAACATCCCCGACTACACGCTGAAGGTGATGCAGCACGGCGCGCAGGTGTGGAGCACCCGCGTGGTGACCGGCAAGCCCGGACAGCATGCGACGCCGCTGCTCAGCGAGACGATGAAGTTCATCACGGTCAATCCGACCTGGAACGTGCCGCCGTCGATCATCTACAACGAGTATCTGCCGGCCCTGCAGCAGGATCCGACGGTGCTCGACCGCATGGGGCTCCGGCTGGAGCGCGCGCGCGACGGCTCGATCCACATCTCGCAGCCGCCGGGCGAGGCCAACGCGCTCGGCCGCATCCGCTTCAACTTCCCGAACAAGTTCCTGGTCTATCAGCACGACACGCCGGACAAGAACCTGTTCGCCCGTGACGAGCGCGCCTTCAGCCATGGCTGCATGCGCGTACAGTATCCGGATCAGTACGCGTCGGTCCTGCTCAACATCACCATGCCCGGCGAGCGCTACACGCCCGAGCGCATCCGCAGCATGTACGGCCGGAGCGAGATCGACCTGAAATTTCCGACGCCGATCCCGGTCAACATCACCTACCAGACCGCCTTCGTCGACGATGCCGGCAAGCTGCAATTCCGCAAGGACATCTATGGCCGCGACGCCACCATGATCGCGATCCTGAAGAACAGCCGCGGCAAGGATCTCGAGAACGTCGTCGCCCATGCCCAGCCGAGCTACGCGCGTCCGAAGGGGCCGCTGCCGAACTCGGTCAGCCTCAGCGACAACAGCTTCTCCTCCGGCCCGAACTTCTTCGAGCGGCTGTTTGGCGGCGGCGGCGCGCCGACGCCGCCGGCGCCGGTCGGCCGCCCTGCCCGGCGGGTCTTCACCCGCTGATCAGGCCGCCGATCACGGTCAAATTCCATTTTGAGATCAAAGGCCTCGCCGATCGGCGGGGCCTTTGCTTTAGGTTAACCACAATGATCAACCAAGATTCGATGGCTCTTTTTCGCCACACTCAAGAGTATATGTTAAGGGTAATTGGGGGGCGGGTCGGTGAGTATCCCTTAACCATCCCGCCTTAGGTAAGCGTTTCCTCTCTCTTCCGCCGGACGGGCCGCAAGAGGGTATTCGAGTAAACGCTCGTCGACGGGGTGGGCTGCATCTTGCTGTCTGTTTTCGCGCGCCAATCTGTTTCGCTCACGAGAGCGGGCTGGAAGGCTGGATGCCAATACGGACTGGCGGCACTGCTCCTGGTGCTGGGCGCCGGCTCGGTGCATGACGCCGCTGCACTGAACGAGACCAAGACTCTCTCCTTCCACCATACCCATTCCGGCGAAGATCTCACGGTCACCTTCAAGCGCGAAGGCCGCTACGACGAAGACGCGCTGAAGAAGCTCAACCATTTCCTGCGCGACTGGCGTACCCAGGACGAGACGGTCATGGACCGCCGCCTGTTCGACATCCTCTGGGAAGTCTATCGCGACGTCGACGCCAAGCAGCCGATCCAGATCATCTCGTCGTACCGGTCGCCCGCCACCAACTCGATGCTGCGCCGGCGCTCGGCGCATTCCGGGGTGGCCCGCCACAGCCAGCACATGCTCGGCCATGCGATGGACTTCTACATCCCTGGCGTGCCGCTGGAGCAGATCCGCTTTGCCGGCCTGCGCCTGCAGCGCGGCGGCGTCGGCTTCTACCCGACCTCCGGCTCGCCCTTCGTCCATCTCGACACCGGCAACATCCGCCACTGGCCGCGCATGACCGCCGAGCAGCTCGCCCGCGTGTTCCCCGACGGCAAGACCGTTCACGTGCCGAGCAACGGCGTTCCGCTCAAGGGCTATGAGCTGGCCAAGGCCGAGATCGAGAAGCGCGGCAATGGCGATGACACGTCGTCCAGCCCCAACCTGTTTGCACGGCTGTTCCGCGGTCGTCCGAGCGAGGATGACGAGGAGTCGGGCGAGAGCGAGAGCAAGGCCGACGCCAAGCCGGTTCAAACCGCGGCACTCGCCGCCAAGCCGGCTGACAAGAACTCCGACAAGGACAGCCGGACCGCCGAGCGATCGGTGGACAGCAAAGCCGCCACCGCGCGTGGCAAGATCGTCAACGCCCTGCAGTTGGCCTCCGCGGATGCGCAATCTGCAGCTCAGCCCGTGGCGACCAAGCCGGAGACGAAGTCCGAAACGACGGGCGCCGTCGGCAGCAGATCCAGGGACGGCGCGCCGCAGAGCGTCGCCGACATCATCAATTCGCGCGGCTTCTGGGGTGACAATCCCGGCACGCCGAAGCAGGCCACCCCCGAGCAGGTTGCCGCGATCACGGCGCGCCGTGCGCTGTCGTCGATCGATCAGCAGCAGACCGCGAGCCTGATGCAGGCCATGGCCTTCGCGCCCCCGGCCTCCTCTCCGCTCGATCGCGCCAATGCCGCCTCCACGACCGTCATCCCGGTGCGAAATGCCCGCCCGGCGACCCGCAGCGTCGCGCCGGTGCCGGAGGCCGCGAAGAATGGGCAAGGTCAGGACGGCGCCATCACGATGGCGACGCGGATCTCGGCGGCCAAGGGTCCCGATTCGACCTGGATGCGGGCCATCATGCTGACGCCGAGCGCTTCATCCTCGATGTCCGTGACGAAAATGGGCGACGTGGACCTCACCGTGATGCGCAGCTATTTCGTCAAGCCGCAGGTCGCGCTGGCGATGAGCTTCGCCGCCGAGCCGACGCCGGGACTGAGCTACGACCAGTTCACGGGGCCGGCGATCATCAAGCTCGAAACCAAATCCTTCGCCATGCGCGCGGCAGCCTTGCGCTGACGCCGCGGCGGCCTGCTAGTCGTTCTCCTCAGCATCGGCGGGTTTGGAGTGCGGCGTCGATCGCCGCAACATGCGCATGCCGCCGGCAAGCCGAGCCGGATCGGGAGAAAGCGAATGCCCCGTCAGGGGCAGCGGAGATCTCCTGCAGGTGAGCGAGGCCTGCTGCTCAGATCATTCCGAGCGCCTGCATATAGGTCTCGAGGATGCTTTCCTCTTCCTGGCGCTCGTTCGGGTCCTGCTTGCGCAGCCGGATGATCGTGCGCAGCGCCTTGACGTCGAAGCCATTGCCCTTGCTCTCGGCGTAGACGTCCTTGATGTCTTCGGAGATCGCCTTCTTCTCCTCCTCGAGACGCTCGATCCGCTCGATGATCGACTTGAGCTGGTCTACGGCAAAGCGGGTCGCGGGCGAGTCGTCGTCCTTCGCGGCGGCGGAGGTGGCCATCTGATACTCCTGAGTGGAACTCTGTGTCCAAGGAAGGCGCCAAAGGGCGCTACGTGTTCGCCGCGACCCTCAAATCTGGCGTGCCCTGCGTCAAGGCGGCATCGACCTCATCCACAGAGCGCCCACACCTTGTTGGCCTGCGCAGCGTCAAGCCTGCGCAAGCAGCTCGCGCCACTTGTGTTTCGTCGCCATCCCGCGCAGCACCCGATTCGCACATTGCCGCGCCGGACAGTGCGGCTCCTGCGCGTCTGATCAGTGGCCCGGATGCGACTTCTTGAAGGCTTCGCGCTGCTCGGCGCTGGCCTCACGCTGGTGTTTCGCCTTCCATTCCTCGTAGGGCATGCCATAGACCGCCTCGCGGCTCTCGTCCCTGGTCATTGGCGCTCCCTCGGCGTCGGCGGCGTCCTTCAGCCAGTTGGAGAGACAGTTGCGGCAGAAGCCTGCCAGATTCATCAGATCGATGTTCTGAACGTCGGTTCTCGTCCGCAGATGCTCGACAAGCCGGCGAAAGGCGGCGGCTTCGAGCTCGGTCCGGGTGGTGCTGTCCATCGTCATCTCTTTGTTCCCTGTTCCGCGCCGTGACGGATGTCTGCTATATAATGAGGCTTCGTCGCGGATTTGGCCATATCGCAGCACCGTCAGGAGGAGCGAGGCGCTCGATCGCAGCGGCTTCGCACGAGATCGTCATGGCGTTGACAGCCGCAGCCAAGCCCAGCGACATCGTTCAACGGTTGATATAGCGTCGCGCAATGATCCCGAAAATCTCCTCTCTCCTGCATCGCAATCCCTTCCGCCCCGGTTACGGACTGCTTTCGCTGCTTGGGCTGGCCGCGCTCTGTCTGTGGTCCTCCCCTGCGGCCGCCGATTTTCGGCTCTGCAACAACACCTCAAGCCGGGTCGGGATCGCCCTCGGCTACAAGGACTCCGAAGGCTGGACCACCGAAGGCTGGTGGAACGTGTCGTCACGCAGCTGCGAGACGCTGCTCAAGGGCACGCTGGTGGCGCGCTATTATTACATCTATGCGCTGGACTATGACCGCGGCGGCGAATGGTCGGGACAGGCCTTCATGTGCTCGCGTGACAAGGAATTCACGATCAAGGGCACCGACAATTGCCTGGCCCGCGGCTTCGACCGCACCGGCTTCTTCGAAGTCGACACCGGCGACCAGCGCGCCTGGACGGTACAGCTCACCGAGGCCAACGAGCAGCCGGCGCAGCAGCGCGTGCCTGGAATTCCCGGCACGCTTGGACCCGGAGGCAACGTCCCCGGTCTGCCGAATGGGCCGCAGGGCACGCCGCCGGCGGCCGCGCCGGCCCTGCCGCCAGGGCAAGCACCCAAGCCATGAGGCGGCTGCGACGCATCAAGATCCTCGCCACGCTCGGTCCCGCCTCCTCGGACAGCGCGATGATTCGCAAGCTGTTCGAGGCCGGGGCGGACATTTTCCGGATCAACATGAGCCACACCCCGCACGACAAGTTGCGGGAGCTGGTGGCCACGATCCGCAGCGTCGAGGCGAGCTACGGCCGCCCGATCGGCATTCTGGTCGATCTCCAGGGCCCGAAGCTCAGGCTCGGCACCTTCGCCGAGGGCCCGGTTCAGCTCAACAATGGCCAGAGCTTCGTGCTCGATTCCGACAAGACGCCGGGCGATGCGACGCGGGTCCACCTGCCGCATCCGGAAATCCTGGCCGCCCTGCAGCCCGGACATGCGCTGCTGCTGGATGACGGCAAGGTGCGGCTGATCGCCGAGGAGACCTCGCCGACCCGCGCCGTCACCCGGGTCGTGATCGGCGGCAGGATGTCCGACCGCAAGGGCGTGAGCCTGCCGGACACCGACCTGCCGGTCTCGGCGATGACGCCGAAGGACCGCGCCGACCTCGATGCCGCCTTGAACATCGGCATCGACTGGATCGCGCTGTCCTTCGTGCAGCGCGCCGACGACGTGCTGGAAGCCAAGAAGATCATCCGCGGCCGCGCCGCGGTGATGTCCAAGATCGAGAAGCCGCAGGCGATCGACCGGCTCAACGACATCGTCGACGTCTCCGATGCCTTGATGGTGGCGCGCGGCGATCTCGGCGTCGAGCTGCCGCTGGAGCGTGTGCCCGGACTGCAGAAGCAGATGACGCGGCTGGCGCGCCGCGCCGGCAAGCCGGTGGTGGTGGCGACGCAGATGCTGGAATCGATGATCCAGTCGCCGGTGCCGACCCGCGCCGAGGTCTCCGACGTCGCCACCGCGGTCTATGAAGGCGCCGACGCCATCATGTTGTCGGCCGAGTCGGCCGCCGGCAAATATCCGGTCGAGGCGGTGTCGACCATGAACCGCATCGGCGAGGAGGTCGAGCGCGACGTGGTCTACCGCTCCGTGATCGCGGCGCAGCGGCCCGAGCCCGAATCGACCGCAGGCGACGCCATCGCCGAAGCCGCGCGGCAGATTGCGGAGAATCTCGATCTGCCCACCATCATCTGCTGGACCTCGTCAGGTTCCACCGCCATCCGCGTCGCGCGCGAGCGGCCGAAGCCGCCGGTGGTCGCGATCACCCCCAACCTGGCGACCGGGCGCCGCTTGTCGGTCGTGTGGGGCGTGCACTGCGTGGTGGCCGAGGACGCGCGCGACCAGGACGACATGGTCGAGCGCGCCGGCTCGATCGCCTTCCGCGACGGCTTCGTCCGCGCCGGGCAGCGCGTCATCATCGTCGCCGGCGTGCCGCTCGGCACACCCGGCACCACGAACATGGTGCGGATCGCCTATGTCGGGCCGTCGAGCGACGCCCATATCTGAGACGAGCCTATTGGGTCGTTTCGATCGATCCCAGTCCGGCCGTTGACGGCGCCTTGACCCGCGCAATCACCGGACACGCCTCGATCGCAATGCCGGCGGCGCCGGGAATGCGCTCACAGCCGCGCGATGAATCGATCTCAAGGTTGTAGTCCGCGAGCGCCGCGAGCCGCGGCGGGTTGTCCTCCGGGCTGTTGGAGAAATACAGCGCCCAGACGCCGCCCGGCAACGGATCGGCCAGGCCGTTGCGAACGCGGCGATCGAGCACGCCGCCGGGCACGATCGGCACGACGAGCTCCGACAACTGATAGACGCGCGAGCCCTGGGGCAGGAACGACGTGACGTAGCCGAGCGGCTTCTGCAGCAGCAGGAACGTCGCCGGACGCTGCAGGCTGGCCGCGAGCTGCGGCCGGTAGGGATCCGACCACGGCCGCCGCATCCAGTCGGTCGGCTGCGATGCCAGCGCGATGCCGAGCGCGGCCATCACCGCGACGGCCTGCGTCATCCGCCGCGGCGGTGACACGTCCAAGCCAGAGCCCGCCTGCCAGGACTCAATCAGGCGGATGAGCAGCAGGACGATCAGCGGCGCCGACAACAGCTCGAGCGGCATCAGATAGCGCTGGATCGAGAAGGCCAGCATCCACAGGACGTAGCTGAGCCAGAAGAAGATCAGGAGCCGCCGCTCGCGCAGCGGCAGCACCTCGCGCCGCTGCCACAGGCCGGTGACGATCAGCGCGACGAGCAGCACGATGACGACGGCGAAGCGCGGATCGCGAAACGGCCATTCCGACGAGGGATGCTTGCCGATCACCCAGTAGAACGGATAGGCGAGCGCATCGAGCAGGCTCTGCGGCATGAAGCGCGTATCGACGATCGAGGCGAGCGGCGCTTCGGGCGACCGGAAGATCGTGTTGTAGAACGGAAACAGCGGGCTGCCGTAGTCGCGCGTCATCTTCAGCGCCCACGGCCCCGCAGTCACGATCACGCCGGCCGCACTGCCCGCTCCGAACGCGGCGATCGCGCGCCACGGCCGCGCCACCAACAGCAGTGACACGCCGGCTCCGACCAGAAACGTCGCATTGGTGAGCTTCAATCCCGTGGCCGCGCCGATCAGCAGGCCAGCGGCGACGAAACGGCGGCCACGCTCATCGTGCTCCCCGAAGATCAGCGCGATGCCGGCAAGGATCGGAAGGGTCGTGAGAATGTCGGCGAAGCTGGTACCGACCTCGGACAGCGCCATCGGACTGAGGGCCGCGATGAGGATCGCCGCGCTGAGCGTGAACGCGTCCGCCAGGCGCCCGAGCAACACGCGCGCGACCCAGTAGACCAGCGCGAGATTGAGGCCGTGCAGCGCGCCCAGCGCGACGCCCCACCACGGCGCGTCGAGCCCGTGGCGGACGGCATAGGGCAACACATAGATCAGCGGATTGAGGAAGCTCTGAAAGCCGCCGGGCGCCACATCGACATCGAAGCGGCCATGCAGCAGCGCGAAACCGGCATAGTCGTGATAGTTCTGCCAGTCCCAGTTGATATCCTCGCCGGCCAGATACGCATAGACGGCGCCGGCGGCGGCCGATCCGGCGATGACGAGGCGCGTCGCCAGAGGGTTGCGTGCAATCGACATCGTCCGAGGAGGCACCTGGAGTGAGGCAACGGCGGCCTCTCGCGGCACGCCAGCCTCACCATCGCCGCGCCGGGTGAATCCTTGCTTAAGCGCGGACTACGCGCCGACCAGGCTCCTGACCGGCAGCACGGCCTGCACGACGAGACCGCGCGCACGCGCATCCATGACGCCGACCGCGCGCAGCGCCAGCAGGGTGACCGCCTGAACGGTGTCGCGCAGTTTGGCGGGGTCGTCGGGATTCTCCGTCGCCAGCGGCCCCACCAGCGCCTCATGCAGCGCGCCGAGCAGCGCGGTCGCGGCCAACTGGGTGTCCTGCGCCGGAAGGTGGCCGGCACGGACGGCCGCGTCGATCCGCGAGGCGATCTCGCCGACGATCTCGCGGCGGCTCGCGATCCGTGACGCCGTCACGTCGACGTCGACGGGCTCGGCCAGGATGCCCCAGGCGAGCTTGCGCTGCGACAGGACGTGCACTGCGACCGTGGATACCGCGGCAGCCAGGGCCGAGGATGGACCGGGCGCGGCGTCGGCGGCGCGCCGGACGGCGGCGAGCTCGTCACGCGAGACTTCCGCGATCAGCTCCGAGATCAGATCGGCCTTCGAGGGAAAGTAGCGATAGACGGTGCCGGCTGCGACATTGGCCCGGACCGCCACCGGGGCGATCTGGACGGCCGACATGCCGCCTTCGGCGGCGGTCTCACGTGCGGCAGCCAAAATCGCGCTGCGGCGGGCCGCCAGCCGCTTCACGACCTGATGGGTTCGCCGATAGACCATGGCGTTTCTCGTCCCGGACGCGCTCGTCCAGGGCACCCGGCGAACGCTGGTTCAGTGTTTTTGGAGGATCGACCTCACAAAAGGTAGTAAGAACTGAACACCTGTTCACGAAGGAAGACAAGGGAAATCATGACCCTACCCGGCCCCGATCAGCGAGTCAGGTGCTCGCGAGCGCCATGTCGGCGGGCGCCGGCTGCCGACGCCACCACGAGCCGGCGCGCGCCAGCACCAGGCCGGCCATGATCAGGTTAGCGGCGAGCCCGAGCGGAATCCCGGACAGCATGAACGTGATCTGAAGCGCCGCGATGCCGCCGAGCGCGGGCAGCTCGTAGCGGCGAAAGCCCTCGGCGAGGCCGATCCGCACCAGCCAGGCCACGGCGACGGCCTGAACCATCATGTCGTACATGAACAGATACGGCGTCGTCAGCAGCAGCCCGACGGCAAGCGCCGCCGCCTTCAGCGCGTAACGTACCGGGCTGCGCCACAGCGTCACCAGCACGACTGCGACGGTTGCGGTCAGGACCCATTGGAAGGTCCAGCCGAGCGCTTCCGAGCCGCCGAAATAGCGGACCAGCGAAAACAGGCTCTGCAGCTTCCACCAGGTCGCCTTGCCCTCGGTCAGGAACGCCTGCGAGAACATCGGCAGCCAATGGAAGAAGGCCTGCCAGCTCTCCAGTCCGAAGGCGAGCAATGACAGCAGCGCCAGCACAACGGCGGTGACGCTCGCCGACATGAACGCGGCCCAGCGCTGGGTGGCGATCAGCACGATCGGGAAGAGCAGGCCATATTGCGGCTTGTAGGTCAGCAGCCCGAGACAGATCCCCGCCAGCACCGGCCGCACCGGCAGCAGATAGAGCGTGCCGCCGACCAGCGCGGCGGTGAGGCATCCGTTCTGCCCGACCAGCGCGTTGGAGAACAGGGCCGGAAAGCCGGCTGCCAGCAGCAGGCCGAAGCCGCGGCCGACGATCGCGCGCATCGCGAGCGCATAGGGAACGAAGCTGGCATAGACCCAGCCGACGAAGGCGAGCGTGTAGGGAAACTGCGCCAGGAACGCCGCGACGAACAGGAACGGCGGCGGATAGTGCCAGGCAAAGTAGCCCGGGAAATCCTGCCGCAGCAGATCGAGCTCGACCTGGCGCTGCACGTCCCAGTCCCAGGCCAGCGCCGGATGTCCCTGCAGCGCGAGCTTGCCGGCCGCCCACACGTTGACGAAGTCGGTGGGAATGCCGAGACCCGCCTGGTCCCAGATCCAGGTGCCGGACCACAGTCCGGCCGGGAAGAACGAGGCGTTGATGCAGGCGAGCGCAAAGCAGACTGCGAACAGGCCAAGCGGAACGTCACGACGCTGCGATGGGATCGCGGCGGCATCAGGATTGTCAGCCATCTGGACCTCGCCCCCGCGCCTGCATGGGCGCTCCTCATCGAGACATAGGCGGGGACGCTTGAAGAAGGCTTAAGCGCGGACGACGGCAGCGCGGCTGCCGGCGCCGCACCGATTGTTTACTCGCGATCTGTATCGCAGGGGTCCGAATGCAACCGACGGCGGCAGGCCGGGGAGATCCCATGTTGGTTTATCGCGCTCTCATCGCGGTGCTCGTCTGCGCCATCTGGCCGACCGCAAGCCGTGCCCAGGACAAGGCTCCCGTCCGCGTCTCCTCCGACGTCAGCTACGAATATCTGGCCCGCTGGGACGTCGGCCGGCTGAACACCATCCTTGCCGCCGACACGCCGAAATTCGCGGGCGTTTCCGTGACCTACACCCCGGCCCGCAACGCCGTCAGGCTCTATCGCGTCACCTATGCGTCTGTCGTCCCCGAGCGCGGCAACAAGCCGATCACGGCGAGCGGCCTGCTCGCGGTGCCCGAGACCGGCGAGACCAGCCTGCCGATGGTGTCCTATCAGCACGGCACGGTGTACGGGAAGCAGGAGGTGCCGTCGTTTCCGGAGCAGTCGCCCGAGACCCAGCTGATGATCGCGCAGTTCGCAGGACAAGGTTATCTGCTGATCGGCGCCGACTATTTCGGAATGGGCATCTCGACCGAGCCAGAAGGCTACATGGTGAAGGCCAGCCATCAGCAGGCCACTTACGACATGCTGCGGGCAAGCCGCGCCGTGCTCGAACAGATGAAGTTGACGAGCGCCAGGCTCGACATCGCCGGCTGGTCGCAAGGCGGCTTCGTGACCATGGCCTTTCTCGAGAAGCTCGAAAGCGCCGGCGTGCCGGTGACGGCGGCGGCGACCGCGAGCGCTCCTGTCGACGTGTCCGTGGCGCTCAACGGCTTCCTCAGCTTCCCGCGCAAGAACGACGCCGCCTGGGTCAATTCGCTGTTCATCCTGTCGGCGTTCGCGTTCGAGAACTACTATGCGGTGCCGGGGCTGGCGCGCTCGGTGATCAGCGACAGCTACTACGATGTCGCGCGCAAGGCCTATGAGCGCGAGCCCTTCAACGTCGCCGACGTCCCGACCGATCTGCACAAGCTGCTCAAGCCCGACTATTTCGATGCGGAGTATTTCGCGGCGTCGGCCTACGGCCGCCTGGTCGCGCAGACGCAGGCCTATCGCTGGATCATCAGGACGCCGGTGCGCAACTATTACGGCGAGACCGACGAGGCGATCTCGACCGGTCTGGGCCGGCTGGCGATGACCTACCAGCAGGCGATCGGGGCCGGCAACAGCAAGGTCGAGGCGGTGTCGACGGGACCGACAAGCCATCGCGGCACGTTCGCCACCGCCGTCCCGCAGTGGAAGGCCTGGTTCGACAAGCCGTAAGGCGCGCGGCGCCGCTGGATGCGGTCCGCGGCACCCCGTCGACCACGGACTTGGCAAGAGCTGACACGCTCATCACCCGCGGTTCGGACCACCGCCGGCACAGATCTCCAAACAAACAAAAGGCCCGGCTGCGAGCCGGGCCTTTCGTTTCTCTTAACCTTCCGGATCAGACGGGCTGACCGCCGGAAGCCTGTCGCGTCTATCAGCTCACGCCTGGGGTTGCGGCTCCAGGCCCGGATCGGGTCGCGGCCGCGGCTTGCCGGCCGGCGGTACGGCCGACGCGCGCGGCGTCGACGGCTCGATCGCCGATTCGCGGTTCGGCTTCTTGCCCTTGAGCAGGTCGAGAATCTCCTCGCCGGTCAGCGTCTCGTATTCCAGCAGGGCCTGGGCGATCGCTTCCCAATCGTCACGCTTCTCGGTGATGATACGGCGCGCCTCCTGCTCGCCGGCCTCGATCAGGCCGCGAATTTCCGAGTCGATCAGGCGGGCGGTATCGTCGGAGATGTTGGTCGAGCGCGCCACCGAATGGCCCAGGAACACCTCCTGCTCATTGCTCTGGTAGCGGACGCGGCCGAGCTTGTCGGACATGCCCCATTCCATCACCATCGCTCGCGCGAGGTTGGTGGCCTGCTGGATGTCGCCGGTGGCGCCGTTGGTCACCTTCTCCGGACCGAACTTCTGCACCTCGGCCTCGCGGCCGCCGAACATCATCGCGAGCTTGGAGACGCACCATTCGCGGGTGTGCGAGTGGCGGTCGGCCTCGGGCAGCGACTGCACCATGCCGAGCGCGCGGCCGCGCGGAATGATGGTCGCCTTGTGGATCGGGTCGTGGCTCGGGACGTTGAGGCCAACGATCGCATGGCCCGCCTCGTGATAGGCGGTCAGCATCTTCTCTTCCTCGGTCATGACCATCGAGCGGCGCTCGGCGCCCATCAGCACCTTGTCCTTGGCTTCCTCGAACTCGGACTGCGTGACCATCCGCTTGTTGCGGCGGGCGGCGGTCAGGGCGGCCTCGTTGACGAGGTTCATCAGGTCGGCGCCGGAGAAGCCGGGCGTGCCGCGGGCGATGGTCTTGAGGTTGACGTCCGGCGCCAGCGGCACCTTGCGGACATGAACCTTCAGGATCTGCTCGCGGCCGATGATGTCGGGGTTCGAGACCACGACCTGGCGGTCGAAGCGGCCGGGACGCATCAGCGCCGGATCGAGCACGTCGGGACGGTTGGTGGCGGCGATCAGGATCACGCCCTCATTGGCCTCGAAGCCGTCCATCTCGACCAGCAGCTGGTTGAGGGTCTGCTCGCGCTCGTCATTGCCGCCGCCGAGACCGGCGCCACGATGGCGGCCGACGGCGTCGATCTCGTCGATGAAGATGATGCAGGGCGCGTTCTTCTTGGCCTGCTCGAACATGTCGCGGACGCGGCTGGCGCCGACGCCGACGAACATCTCGACGAAGTCAGAACCCGAAATGGTGAAGAACGGCACGTTGGCTTCGCCGGCCACGGCGCGCGCGATCAGCGTCTTGCCGGTGCCCGGAGGGCCGACCAGCAGCACGCCGCGCGGGATGCGGCCGCCGAGCCGCTGGAATTTGCCGGGATCGCGCAGGAATTCGACGATCTCCTGCAGGTCCTGCTTGGCCTCGTCGACGCCGGCGACGTCCTCGAACGTCACCCGGCCATGCGCCTCGGTCAGCATCTTGGCGCGCGACTTGCCGAAGCCCATCGCCTTGCCGGCGCCGCCCTGCATCTGCCTGGAGAGGAAGATCCAGACGCCGATCAGCGCAATGAAGGGCAGCCAGGAGACCAGCAGCGACACGAACCACGGCACGTTGTCGCCGGGCGGCTTGGCCTGGATGTTGACCTTGGCGTCGTACAGCCGCTTCACGAGGTTCGGATCGCTCGGCGCGTAGGTCTGGAACGACGAGCCGTTCTTGAAGGTGCCGTGAATCTCCGGCCCCTGGATCACGACGTCGCGCACATTGCCCTGATCGACCTCGGTCAACAACTGCGAGAAGTTGATGTCGGTCGACGACGCGCGTTGCCCCGGGTTCTGGAAGAGTGTGAACAGCGCCAACAGCAACAGGACAATAATGACCCAAAGGGCGAAATTGCGCAGATTGGCGTTCATCGATTTTCCTTCGTGGTCGCGCGGATCGCGGCCGTTAGTCCTCGGACTCATCCCTGGGTAGCCACGAGGGAATCCCCCGGTCGACCGTCTCGTAATCTAGGTACCACTCACGGCAATGCCAAGGGAACTAGAAAGGACTATTTATCGCATCCTAGCCCGATTCCCGCTCAAAAAATGGCGCGGGAAAGCGTCGCCAAGGCAGGTGGTTAAGCGTCCGCGAAGGCGGTGAACCGCTTCAAATCCCGCGCGAGCGCCGCGGCGGCGCGGGCGTGATGCGGATCGTCTCTCTCGTCATGCTTACCAGTGCACCAGCCAGGGTCTGTTTTAGCCTGCCCGGAGCAGACGTACCACCATCTGCGATCCCCGCAAGAGTCCGGTCCAGCCGCGCCAGCAGCGACTCAGCCTTGCCGAGTTCCACGGGACCTTCGGTTCCAATGCGATTGATCGCGCGGATCAGCAGCCTCAGCCTGATTTCGGCTGGAAGCGCGACAAAGGCGCGCGCCTCGAAGCTCTCGCCGTGACCCCCGCCGACCGGCCTGCTCCCGGCCGCGCGCAGTGCGAGATAGCGTTCGGCGCCATCCACCATCAATTCGATCGCGGCGTTGGCCCGTCCGAGCCGGTCGGCCAGCGTCGCCAGCGTCCGGGCATCGCCGCCCTCCGCGGCCAGGGCCGGCATCAGAGCGCGCAGCCGCGGCCGGGTGAAGGCGGGATCTTGATTGGTCGGGTCATCTGCGAACGGGATTCCGGCCGAGCGCAGCGTCGCTACCAGCCGGACTTTGGCAACGTTCAGCAGGGGCCGCGCCAGCAACAGCCCGTCACGCTCGCTGAGCGGTGCCATCGCCGCGAGCCCCGCGATGCCGCTGCCGCGCAACAGCCGCATGAGCACCGTCTCGGCCTGATCGTCACGGGTGTGGGCGGTGACGACGTGTCCGGCACGCGCCTGCCGCGCCGCGCGCGCCAGCAGGCGGTATCTTGCCAGCCGCGCCGCTTCGGGAATCCCGGTGTCCGGCTTCGCGTCGGTCCAGCGAAGGGTCCGGTGCGGAATTGCGAGCCGGCGCGCGATCTCCTTCACCATGCGGGCTTCACGGGCGGAGTCGCGCCGCAGCGCATGGTCGACCGTCACGGCCACAAGGTGCGGTCCCTGTGCGAGCCCCGCACGCCACCGCGCCGCGAGCCACATCAGAGCCATCGAATCGGGACCGCCCGATACGGCGAGCACCAGTGCGGGCGCGGCCGAAAGCGGCGCGAACAGGCGCTCGGCTTCGGCGGCGGAGATCGCAAGATCGGCTTCGGAACAGGCCTTCGACATGGCGCCGCAGCCTATCCGCCCCGCCGGTTATAGGCGAGAGGCCTCCCCTCGCCCGCAGGCGCTCAGCACTTCACCCGCTTCTGCTCGCGATCGACGGTCGCCTTCACGCCCGCCGAGGCGCGCGGATATTTGCGCGTCACTTCGCCGAACGCGGCGCAGGCCGCCTCCTTCTCTTTCAGCGCGGCCAGCGACTGGCCGAGCCGGAGCAGCGCATCCGCCGCCTTGCCCGACTTCTCGTATTTCGTCGTCACGGCGAGGAAGACCTCGGCCGCATCGCGATATTGCTGACGCTGGTAGAAGCTCTCGCCGAGCCAGTATTGCGCGTCGCCGACCATCGGATCGTTCGGATATTTCTGGGTGAAGTTGCGCATCGTCTGCTCGGCCAGCGCGTAGTCGCGGCGCTGCATGTAGCCGATGCCGAGGTCGTATTCGTCGCGCGGCGTCTGCCGCGGCGGCGCGGTCTCCAGTCCGCCCGCCCCCGGCGCGGCGGCCGGCGGCGCGCCCTGGGGATAGCGCCCGCCCGCGGTGTTGGCGAGAGCCGCGGGATCGCCGACGGGACGGCCAGCGGGCTGGCCGCCACCCGGCTGGATCGGCAACTGGCCGCCGCCGAGCGCCTGCGGGGCGCCTGGAGCGGTCGGATTCTGGATCGGGTCGAACGCATCGCCGCGGCGGCCCCGACCGGGGGCCGCGGGCTCCTGGACGATTTGCACCGGCGCACCGACGGCGGGCGGCTGCGCGTAGATCGGCTGCTGCTGCGGATAGGCCTGTTGCGGCTGGCCGTACGGCTGCTGGCCATAGGGCTGCTGGCCGTTGGCCGCCTGAGGGGGCTGGCCGTAAGCGGGATTGGCCGGCGCGGGAGCAGCCGCGTTGGTCTGCGCCGCGGGCGCACCGCCGGGTGCAGCGCTCTGCAACTGCCGCAGCCGCTCCTCGAGCTGGCGATTGCGATATTGCAGCTCCTCGTTCTGACCGGTCAGTTGCCGGAGCTGATTTTCGAGCCGCTGAATCCGGATCTCGGGATCATCGTCATCGGTCTGGGCGAGCGCCCGCGACGAAACTGCCTGGCACGAGAAAATGACGAGCGCGGCGAGGATCGCGGCGGCGCTCCGTGGAAGAAACATGAATGACATGCTGCCCTGACGACCGGATCGGCGAGACATTGAAAACAGGCCTGTGAGCGAGGCTGTAAAGCAGAAATGCGATAGATACAAATGACGTTCAAGCGAAGACAAGACCAAGTCCGGACGAGACCCGCCGACCAGAAACGACGAAGCCGGCGTCGATGGGCGACGCCGGCTTCATCAGCAACGGATTCGTTCAGCTTTATGAACTGGCGTTCAGGACCGTCACCGCACGGCGGTTCTGCGACCAGCACGAGATGTCGTTACAGACCGCCACCGGCCGCTCCTTGCCGTAGGAGATGGTGCGCATGCGGCCCTGGTCGATGCCGCGCGACGCCAGGAAGTTGCGGACCGACTGCGCGCGCCGCGCGCCCAGCGCGATGTTGTACTCGCGGGTGCCGCGCTCGTCGGCATGGCCCTCGATCGTGAAGGAGTAGCGCGGATAGCTCTGCAGCCACTGAGCCTGCTTCTCCAGGGTCGCGATCGCCTGCGGCGTGAGATCGGTCTGATCGCTCTCGAAGAAGACGCGATCGCCGACATTCACGACGAAGTCCTGCTGGCTGCCTGGAGTCGCAGCGCTGGCCATCGCCCCGTCGGCCCCGGTGAGATTCTTGTTGGCGCAGGCGCCCATCGACAGCGCCACGGCCAGCACGGCGGCCAACTTCAATCCCTGGAGGATACGCATCTGATATTTCATTCCCGGAGCCTCCACGCTCACGTTCTTAGACTGCCATCCGGTCTACAGGGCGATGGTTAAGCGAACGTTCCGTCAACCTTGATGGGGTCTTGCCGAACCCCGTCAAATGCTAACGAAACCCGAAAAGCGACCGCGATGGTTAATGGGTTGTAAATGTGGCGCCAGGGTGAAGGCAAGCCGCTCAGCGCCTGCAGCAGGGCGCTTTTTCGCTGATTTTTGCATCAGCGCCACGGTGTGAACCGGCCGGACGGCCGAACCGGCCCCGATATCGGCCGATGATCAGCCGGCCTTCGCGACCGCCTGAATCCTGAACGAATCAGTGAAGGCGTCCGGCGCGGGACGATCGAACAGCATCCGCCGTTCGAACGCGCTGGATCGCATGAACGGAAAGCGCTGGAACACGCGATCGCGGATCGACGGATAGTGCGCCGCCACCAGGCCGACCGGCTTGGTGAGGCCGGAGTAGAGCCGCGGCTCGCCCCATGGTTCCTGCAGGAACACTTTCTTGTAGAAGGCGCGATGTTCCGGGCGCACGTTGGCGAGACCGATATCCGCGTTGAAATGGGCACAGGCGACGTAGCCGAGCCGGACGGTCACATAGGGAAGCGCCGGAAACAGCCGCGCCTTCTCATGGTCGGCGACGAACCGTGTCGGGTCGATGATGACCTTGCCGCGATCGAGCTCGGGATGCAGCAGGTCGGCGAACATGTCCGAGGACAGCGATCGGCGCCATTGCGAGTTCAGCACGCTGATGCGGATCGAGCTGTAGAGCTCGCCATTGACGTAGACGCCGAAGATGAAGCTGTTGGGAAGATCATCATATTCGTCGCTGACGCGTTCGCTGGGCGACGGCAGGATGGCGCCTTCACGCAGATAGGCGCGGTAGCGCAGCCGATAGATCTCGTCCTTGTCCTCAGCAGTCAGCGCCAGTCGATAATCCACGTTCTCCAGCACATCCGACTTCTGTTCAGCAACGGCACTCACTCTAGCCGCCGACTTCATCCGCAACCCCTTTTCACACAACTCCTACGAGCAGTATGAGCTTAACAGCGGGTTAATGCCGACGCAAAGCTTTCGGCGGTACAAAGTTAACGGCACGTAGAATCCCGGAGACTTAACCGTGACTTACGGGATTGGATGCAGTGCTGGACGGATTGCTTCGGATCACTTGCGTGTCAAATCGAAACGGATTCGCTTGGCATACACGTGCAATGTTTCCGAATGATGCGACGTGGGGTTGTCACATCGCCATTCACATACGAGCCATGCTCGGACCGGCGGGATGCAGCGCACAGGGCTCGCCTCCCCTGGTCGATCTTCGCGGCACCTCCGCATCAAGGCGGAGGTCGAGCGATCAAGCGATCGAACGTGTCCCGCCGGCGGCCGCGATCGCCCCGTCGCTCGAACGGCGCCCATGCGATGCATTCAGGAGCTGCCGGATGCGGATTGCGGGGACGGGCCGGCTGAACAGATAGCCCTGCGCTTCGGTGACCGTGCCGTCGGCGCTGACCAGTTCGAGCTGCTCGTTGGTCTCGATGCCCTCCACCACCACCGACATGCCGAGATCGGCGGACAATCTTGCGACACCGCGCAACAGAGTCAGCGGCCGATCGCTGTCGATGCCTTCGAGGAAAGAGCGATCGATCTTGACCTTCTCCAACGGGAAGTTGTGCAAATAGCTGAGGCTGGAATAGCCGGTGCCGAAATCGTCGAGCGAAATGCGGACCCCGAGCATGTGCAGCTGCGACAGCACATCGTGGGTGAGCTGGGTGTTGCGCAACAGCGAGGATTCGGTGATCTCGATCTCGAGCCGATGCGGCGGCAGCCCGGACACTTCCAGCGCGTAGCGGACCTCACTGAGCACATCGCGCTGATGGAACTGCTGCGGCGAGAAGTTGACGGCGACGCTGACCGCATCCGGCCATTTCATGCATTCCAGGCAGGCCTTGCGCAGGATCCAGCGGCCGAGATCGACGATCAGGCCCATGTCCTCGGCGACGGGAATGATGTCGACCGGCGAGACCGTGCCGCGCACCGGGTGGTTCCAGCGCAGCAGCGCCTCGCAGGTGGAGATCTTGCCGGACTTCAGGTTGACCAGCGGCTGGTAGAACAGCTCGAACTCCTCGTTCGCCAGCGCCTTGCGCAGGTCGAGCTCGAGGATGCGGCGTGCTTCCACCGTCTGGGCGAGCTCGTCGCGGAAGAAGCAGAAGGTGCCACGTCCCTCCGCCTTGGCGCGGTACAGCGCCATGTCGGCATTCTTCAGCAGGGTGTCGGCGCTGATCCCCGGCGCGGTCATCGCGATGCCGACGCTGGCGCCGATCTCGACCAGGTGATTGTCGATCTTGTAGCGCTCGCTGAGCTGGTCGACGATCCGGCGCGCCAGCATCGCGGCGTCGTCGTTGGAGCGGATGTTGCGCTGGAACACCACGAACTCGTCGCCGCCGAAGCGCGCAACGAAATCTTCCGGACGCAGCATGTCGCGCAGCCGCTCGGAGACCGCGCAGAGCAGTTGATCGCCGCAGGGGTGGCCGAGCGTGTCGTTGACCTGCTTGAAGCGGTCGAGATCGACGAACAGCAGCGCGGACAGTTCGCCGTGCCGCTGCGGAATCCTGAGCAGCCGTTCGATCTCGTCGCGGAAGCTGACGCGGTTCGGCAAGGTCGTGAGCTCGTCGTAGCGCGCCAGATGCGAGATGCGCGCCTCGGCATGCCGCCGCTCGGTGATGTCCTCGAGCAGGACCACGGCGCCGCCGTCGGCCATCGGCTGGAAGGTCCAGGACAGCGACCGGTCGCGCGCGACGTCGGGATCGCTCGTGATGACATTATGGGTCTTGGTGTGCTCGATCTCGGCCAGGATCAGCCGGCCGCTCGAAGCGGAGATCGAGCCTGCGATCACGCAGGCGTTGATGATGTCGGCCGCCTTGCCGCCACGCTGCAGGATGTCATCCGGCAGGTTCATCATCTGGCCGAAGCGATGGTTCATCACGGCCAGACGCCCGTCGGAGCGGAACATGCACAGGCCGTGCGGCATGTTGTTCAGGGCCGTATCGAACTGCTTGGCCAGTGCAGCCTCGCTTTCGCGCGCCACAAAGGCCTGGACGAAGATCCGTTGCAGGTTGGTCGAGATGTGCTTCAGCGATACGAAGAACAGGACGCAGAACGCCGCCATGCCCAGGTAATAAGGGCTGCCGTGGATCGCGAGAGCCACTGCGAGCGGTCCGCAGGCGAGCAGGATCTGGACGTGGAAGATCCAGGGCCGCCCGTAGGTCCGGCCTGCGCCCGCCGACATGTAGCAGAGCGTCACCGTGATCGCGATCAGGTGCACCACCGGGTCGCTGTTGTCGACCAGGGCGACCACGCACCAAATGCCGAGCACCAGCGCATAGATCATGGCGCCGATCTGATAGCGAACCTCCCAGCGCTCGACCGCCGTCTGCGTGAGGCGGCCGGCGTCGCACAGGCTCCGATAGTAGCGCATGTCGAGCGAGCGGAACGCTCCTGCGATGATCAGCATCGCGGCACACGGCCACAGATTGACGTCGCCGCTCTTGATCGCGGTCATGACGGCGGCGACGGCGGCGCAGAGTGCGCCGGCGAACATCGGGCCGGGATCCTGGAAGAGGGAGTCGACGAGAGCCGCCTGGATCGCAGGCGACAACTTTCGATCGTCTTCTCCGTTCTGAGTGGCAAGCTGCATTCGTGCGCACGCGTCCTGTTCGGTGCGCAACATTACCGTTCGCAGGTGAAGTCTTTCTGAGGGAACATCGTTAGCAGAGCGTTTCCGCACTCGCGAAGTGCTCGGATTCGCTCGAAAATTCAGCCAACTAGGCAAACACTACCCGGTTGCTGCAACGAATGGTTCCATATTTTACGGGAACACGCATCGCGCGACTCGAAAAATCGCGTCCACCACGACGTGAGCGGGCCCAGAGGCTCGCTCGCCGTCACGACAGCAGCGGCGACCAGGCCGGATCCGAGGCGAAGCCCGGCGTCGGCACCTTCTGCTCGAAGCGGCCGGAGACGTCGATCGAATACAGCGACGGGCCGGCGGTGCCGCCGGGGTCACGGAAGAACATCAGCACGCGGCCGTTGGGCGAGAAGGTCGGCCCTTCGTTGTGGAAGCCGGCGGTGAGGATGCGCTCGCCCGAGCCATCCGTCTTCATGATGCCGATCGCGAACTGGCCGCCACCCTGCTTGGTGAACGCGATGTAGTCGCCGCGCGGCGACCACACCGGCGTCGAGTAGCTGCCCTCGCCGAACGAGATGCGCTGCGCGGCGCCGCCACTGGAGGCCATCACATAGATCTGCGGCTTGCCGCCGCGATCGCTCTCGAAGCAGATCTGGCTGCCGTCCGGCGAGTAGCACGGCGAGGTGTCGATCGCCGGCGTGTCGGTGAGACGCGTCGTCGTGCGCGAGCGCAGGTCCATCACGAACAGGTTGGAGTTGCCGCCCTGCTGCAGGCTGAGGATGATGCGCTGGCCGTCCGGCGAGAACCGCGGCGAGAACGACATGCCCGGGAAGTTGCCGACGATCTCGCGCTGGCCGGTCTCGATGTTGAACAGATAGACCCGCGGGTCGCCCTGCCCGAACTCCATGTAGGTGATTTCCTGGCTCGACGGCGAGAATCGCGGCGTCAGCACGAGGTCGGCGCCGCGGGTCAGATAGCGGACGTTGGCGCCGTCCTGATCCATCAGCGCCAGCCGCTTGACGCGCCGCTCCGACGGCCCGCTCTCGTCGACGAACACCACGCGGCTGTCGAAATAGCCCTTCTCGCCGGTCATCTGCGTGTAGATCTGATCGGAGATGATATGGGCGATGCGCCGCCAATACTCCGGCGCCGTCACATATTGCTGCCCGGTGAGCTGCTGGCCTGAGTTCGGGTCCCACAGCCGAAACTCGGCCTTCAGGCGCCCGTCCGGCTGCCGCGTCGCGCGGCCGGTCACGAGCCCGGTGAGGTTGAGCGGCTTCCAGCTGGCGAACTGCGGCGGCGCCTCGAAATTGCTGATGCGCTCGGGAAACGCAGCCGGGTCGACCGGCGCGAACAGGCCGCTGCGCTTCAGATTGTTCGTGATCACCTGCGCGATGCCGTTGCCGACATCGGCATCGCCCGCACCGCCGGGAACGAAGGGCGGAATCGCGATCGGGATCGGCTTGAACTCGCCGGGATTGATCTGCAGACGCTGCTGAGCGAAGGCGGGTCCCGCGCCCCACGCCGCCATCGCGGCTCCTCCGGCCAGCAGAACCTGGCGCCGCGTGGTGAATCCAGTCTTGCGCGTTGGAGGTGTCGTCAAGTTCGGCCTCGCATCGAATTCATCATTTTGAGATTGAATGTCGTCGGGATCAACTTCCACTCATTGTACCGGTTCTTCGGCAGAAACGCGTAGGGCGCGCAGTTCTCGACCGCACGCTTCGCGCTATCCGCCATCGCCGCGCTCACCCGCGGCGGCCCTCGCGTTCCCGCGACCGAGGGGACGGCGGCCAGCGAGCCGTCGGGACGGAGTTGGATGTCGATATCGACTTCGATCTTGTCTTCATCGACGCCGTTATAAGGCGTCGTGAAGCAGCGCGTGACCGCCTCCTGGAAGGCGGCCTGCCAGCTCGCGACATTGCTCTCCGCCGTGCCATGAACAGCGCCGAGCGCGGCGTTGGCATTCA
This sequence comes from Bradyrhizobium sp. SZCCHNS3002, assembly GCF_032377435.1. Taxonomy (NCBI): domain Bacteria; kingdom Pseudomonadati; phylum Pseudomonadota; class Alphaproteobacteria; order Hyphomicrobiales; family Nitrobacteraceae; genus Bradyrhizobium; species Bradyrhizobium sp. SZCCHNS3002. The sequence continues at coordinate 30,906 of NZ_JAUHHY010000007.1, read as the reverse complement.
GCTCCGAACCCGTCACGGCCTGGCGCGTCGGGTCCTTCTGATTGATCAGGCTCGCCATCTTCTCGGCGTCGAACTTGCGCTCGCTCTTGTGCTTGGGCGGCTCCGGCGGCGCGGCGGCGGCCTGCTGCGGCTTCGGCGGATGCTTCGTCTTGTCCTTGTTGAGCATGCTGGCGATCTGGTCCGGATTGAACGGATCCGGCTTCTTCTCTTCCGGCTTCGGCTTCTCGGCCGGCGCGGGCTTCGGCGGCTCCGGCTTCTTCTCGGCGACGGGCTTAGGCGTATCAGGCTGCTTCTCGACCGGCTTCGGCGGGTCGGGCTTCTTCTCGACCGGCTTCTCCGGCTTGGGCAGCGGCTCGGGCGCAGCATCGGTCTCGGTGACCTGCTTGGTATCGACCTTGCCGACGATGTCCTCGGTCGGCTTCTTCTCGCCGATCTTGTCGGCCAGCAGCTTCTGGGCTTCCTTCTTGCCGGTCAGGGCGCCGGCCTTGGCCTTCGAGCTGTTGTCCTCCGAGATCACGTCGACCGGCACCAGGTCCTCCGGCGGCGCCACCATCGAGCGCGCGGAGAAGCTGAACAGACCCCAGCACAGCACGAGCACGTGCAGGGCGACGGACAGCACCGTCCCCTTGCGCGTGCGCACGAACCGGATGAGGTCTTTCGACGTCATGAGCCCTGATCCGGCAGCACGACGATGCTGGCGCGATAGCCGGCGTCGCGCGCCAGGCCCAGCACCTTCATCATGTCGGAGTAGCAGGCGTCACGGTCGCCGCGGATCTTGACGACGTTGTCGGCGCCGCCGGCGCCCGCATCCTTCATCGCCTTGATCTTCGGCCCGAGCTCGTTGATCGCGATCGGCGAGTCGCCGAGATACACGTCGACCTTGGACGCGCAGCCGCCGCCGGTCTTCTTCACGGTCACCTCGAGCGGCGGCTTGGCGTCGGCCGTCGAGGCCGAGCCGCCTTGGGCCTGGGGCAGGTCGACCTGGATGTTGACGGTGAGCAGCGGCGCTGCGACCATGAAGATGATCAGCAGCACCAGCATGACGTCGACCATCGGCGTGACGTTGATCTCCGCCATCACGGCCGCCTTGCGCCGACCGCGGCGACCACTGCCGCCGGACGCGCTGCCCATGCTCATGCCCATGCTGTGGTACTCACGATCCGGATGCCACTATACCTGCCCTCATCCCCGCTCGTCGATCTGACGGGACAAGATGGCGGAAAATTCATCTGCGAAGCCTTCCAGCCGCTGCGCCTGCCGGTTCACCTCCGAAGAGAACTTGTTGTAGAAAATCGTCGCCGGGATGGCCGCGATCAGGCCGATGGCGGTGGCGAACAGCGCCTCCGCGATGCCCGGGGCGACCACCGCCAGCGAGGTGTTCTTGGAGGCCGCGATCGCCTGGAAGCTGGTCATGATGCCCCAGACCGTGCCGAACAGGCCGACGAACGGGCCGGCGGAGCCGACCGTGGCGAGCACCAGGAGACGGCGTTCCAGCCGCTCGACCTCGCGCGCGATCGAGACGTTCATCACCTTCTCGATGCGCATCTGCAGGCCGGCGAAGGAGCGCGCATGGCCCTCGAACGAGCGCTTCCACTCCCGCATCGCCGCCACGAAGCACGCCGCCATGGATTGCGTCGGCTTCGCCGACAGCACCCGGTACAGCTCCTCGATCGATTCCCCGGACCAGAAGGCTTGCTCGAACCGGTCCATCGAGCGGCGGGTGCGTGAAAACAGGAACATCTTGTCGATCGCGATCGCCCAGACCCAGATCGAGCAGGAGATCAGGCCGAGCATGATGATCCGGACCACCCAGCCGGCATTGCCGAACAGATCGATCAGGGACAGGCCGCCGCTATCGACAGACATCTGCAAGTATCCTCTCAACCAATCATCCCGGGACGCCCGGGACCATGCAGCCGCCGTTCCATGCCGGATGCTGTCGCGGCGGAAAGCGCCTGCGCGAGAAAACCCTGAACTGATCGCTTTAAGAGGCCCGCCGAAGCCATAAGCGGCCTGCTTCCTCTGCCAACGTGTCAAAACAAGGGCTCTTGGCGCGCGTAAGCGCCCCTTAACCAAACCCCGTCCGGGGTTAAGGCGGGGTTACCGCGGAGTATTGCGGAGGTCAAAGGTCCAGCCGGACCAGCCAGATAGAGCCTTTGTGATCAGCCGCTTGACCATTTTGGCCGGCGTCGGCAGCGGCCAGCCGCCGCAGCCGGACGGTAACGGGAAACGCAAAACGCCCGCCGGCGGGAACCGCAGGCGGGCGTCTTGTGCCGTCAGGGCGGGGGCTGAAAGCCCTGCGGCGTCAGGGTGAGGGGCGATCAGCTCGAGGGCTGGTCGTTCGGCGGGGTCGCCGGACGCGGCTTGTGCTGGGCCATGAACGCGTCGAACTCTTCCTTGTCCTTGGCGTGGCGCAACCGGGTCAGGAAGTCGCGGAACTCCTGCTGCTCCTCCTCGAGCCGGCGCAGGGTCTCCATGCGGTATTCATCGAAGGCGCGGTTGCCGCTCGACGACGGCGCCGAGAACCCGAAGCCGAAGCCGCGGCGCTCCATCTTGTCGCGCATGCGGTCCATCTTCCACTGCATCCGCTCCATCTTGTTCGACCAGCGATCACCGCCGTTCCAGCACGCCATCTTTCTGCTCCCGAGTGTGAAAAAGAGAAGGGCAAGTCCGATCGGCCACCAGATGATGAAGCCGAGCACGGTCACGGCGATCCAGCCGGGATGCCAGGGCGACTCCATCATATGGGGCCGGTACCTCTGCTCCTCCTCCGAACCGCGCCAACGATTGACATCTGCGGTGTAGGCCATCTCCCTCTCCATTCGCGGCGCCATGCCGTGTGAATGTAAATAACATTTACATAGCTAGACCAACCCGGGATTTTGTCAAGGCGACCGCCTGACGCGCCGCCCGAATTATTTCTCGCTCGTCTTTGAACCTTATTTCGGGCGGCCCCAGGGCCCGGCCGGCTTGTCGTCGTCCGGCAGCGGCGGCGGCTCGGCGGCGGAGGACCCGGCAGGCCGGCGATCGGTGGGGAAGCCGAGCCCACGCAGATAGATCAGCACCTCGGCTTCCAGCAGCTCCTCGGGCGACATCGGCAGCTTGCGCCGGGCGGCGTCGCCACGGGCGAACAGCGAGGCGATGCCGTGCGCCATCGACCAGATGTGCAGCGCCATCATCATCGCCGGTGGCCGCGGCACGCCAGGCGGCGCCAGCGCCGCCAGCCGCTCGGCCGCGGCGCGGATCACGCCGAACGCCCGCTCGCCGGCCGCCAGCAGGCCCGCCGTGGAGTCGGCCGGCACACCGGATTCGAACATCGCCGAATAGAACGCTGGCTCCGCGCGGGCGAAAGCGAGATAGGCCTTGCCGACGCGCTCGAACGCCGTAACGGTATCGGGGCGGCCATCGTCCCACGCCGCAGAGAGCTGGGATTCGAACTGCTCGAAGCCGCGCTGGGCGATGCTCGACAGCAACTCGTCGCGGTCGCGGAAGTGACGATAGGGCGCGGCCGGGCTGACGCCGGCCATGCGGGCGGCGTCGGCGAAGGTGAAGCCGGCAGCCCCCTTCTGCGCGATCAGGTCGAGCGCCGCCTGCAGCAGCGCCTCCTTGAGGTTACCGTGATGATAGCCGCGCTCGGCGCGGCGCTGCTCCTTGCGCCAGCTCATGTGAAGGGCTTTTACATGAGCCGGACGAAAAGACGCCAGAGACTTTTCGAACGTGCCAACAGTCGCCGACCACCGCCGAGAGTGACGGAGCGCTTCCGTCCCGGTCCGCGGCGTCGATGAACTTGCTCAGGCGCCTGCGGCTGTCCGCAGTCCTGCGGCCGGCCCCCGGCGTTCCGGCAGCGCGCAAGCCTGCCCAAATATAGTTGACTAGGACACCAAATCCATTTAGTTTCCTTGTCAACCACATGGCGATCACATGACCCCCGTCTCGGACCTGACTGACCATACCGGCTTCTGGATGCGGATGGTGTCGAACGCGGTGTCGCAGGAATTCGCGCGGAAGGTCGCGGCCGAGGGAGTCACGGTTGCGGAATGGTCGTTCATGCGGGCGCTCTACGACCAAGGCCCGATGCCCCCCTCCGTTCTGGCGCAGCGGATGGGCCTGACCCGGGGGGCCGTCAGCAAGCTTGCGGATCGGCTTCTGGGCAAAGGCCTGATCGCGCGAACGGAGAACCCGGAAGACAAGCGCGGGCACCGCCTCGCTTTGACGGCCGAGGGACGGTTCAAGGTGCCCGTGCTTGCCGCGCTGGCCGATGCGAACGACGCAGCCTATTTCGGCGTGCTCAGCAAAAGCGAGCACCACACGCTCAACCGCCTGCTGAAGGCGCTCGCCGAACGACGCGGCCTCAAGACGATCCCGTTGGACTGAACGCACTCAATTCATCGAAGGACGCCGATATGGACACGGACCGGATTTCCATTGCCAAGACATGCCTCGATGCTGCCCACGATGGCAGCCTCAGCTTTCCGGAAATCGTCGGCCGGCTGATGGCTGCCGGATTCGAGAGCTACACCGTCGACTATCGCTGCAACACCCAGACCTGCTATTTGCCCGACGGCGACCATGCGACGCTCGCGATGCAGCCGTCAGCCGGACGCGTCGCGCCCGCCTTCGATGCCCGGGAGATCGCGCATCTGGTGCGATGGGCGCAGGCAAATCCCGCCGACTACAACTACGTGGCCTTCTGCGAGAAGGCGAAAGCCGCCGGCTGCGCCGGCTACCTGGTGTCGTTTGCCGGCCGCCGCGTGGTCTATTTCGGCCGCACCGCCGAGACGCATGTCGAGCATTTTCCCGCTTGAGAACGTACGCGCGGCAAAGGCCGCGCGTCCTCGCCACTGGAAACTATCCGCCGCCCGGGATCGGCAGCACCGGCATGATCTCGACCCGCTCGCCCGGGAAGATCGCAAAATGCGGATGGTTCACGAACATCTTCGCCGCATCCTCATGCGAGGCGGCGCGGACCACGGTGAACGCGCCCATTTCGTTGGCGATGTCGTTGACGCCGCCCTTGTCGACCCGCTTGGTCTTGCCGAGCGGCCCGCCCATCGCGAGGATCGCGTCCTTGTACTGGTCGACCCAGGCATGCCAGGCCGCCATGCCCTGCTGTCCCCTGGCATTGCGCTCCGTCTCGGACAGCGCCTCCCAGGCTTTCGAGGCCGGACTGGTCTTGCTGCCGAGAAAGACGGCGAGATAGGTGTTGCTGTTGTCGCTCATTGCACTTCCCTCTCCTGCTGTGAAACGGATCGATCAGACACGGCCGGCATGCGGCAGCTCGGCGAAGCCGGCCGCGGCCTGCTGCACCTCCTCGGAAAAGTCCGCCATCTCCTGGACCTGGCGAATCTCGATGATCTCGTTGTCCGAGGCCGGGCACTGCCTGGCCCAGGCGATCGCCTCGTCGCGCGACGCGACCTCGATCATCCAATAGCCGCCGAGCACCTCCTTGGCCTCCGCGAACGGGCCGTCGGTCACCGCGGGCTTGCCGCCCGCGAACGAGACCCGCGCACCCATCGACGGCGGATGCAGGCCCTCCAGCGTGATCAGCACGCCCGCCTCCTTCAGCGCCTCGTTGTAGCGCATCATCGCCGCGACCCGCTCGGGATCGAGCTGCACGTCGGGCGGCGCGCTCTCATAGCCGAGCGGGATCATCAGCATCATGAATCGCATTGCGCTTCTCCTCTCCTGATCAGGCTCGCGGCTCAGCCCTTGGCGACCTGCGCACGCAGCCGTTCGACCCGCTCGCGCAATTCGGATGTGAACGTCTCGCCGAAATCCTCCGGTGCATAGACCTGCCGGATCTCGATCTGGCCGCTCGGGAACGGCGCGCGCGTCATGTGCGCGATCACCTGGTCGAGCGAGCCGGCCTTGATCATCCAGAAACCGGCGGCGAGATCGCCGGAGAGGTCGAATGGACCGCGCGCGACGCTCGGCGTCCCGTTCGAGAAGTCGATCCGCGCGCCCTTCGCGGTCGGATGCAGGCCCTCGCCCGCCTCCATCATGCCGGCCTTGACCAATTCCTCATTGAATCGGCCCATCGCCGCGAACTCCTCGGTGGTCGGCAGGATTCCGGCTTCCGTGTCCCGGGTCGCCTTCACGATCACCATGAACCGCATGGCTTCTCTCCTGATGCTGTGCGGCAGGACTGCCCTGCCCGCATCAGTAAGACGATCCGGTCCCGGCGCCGCCGACACGCCCTCGCGATTATTTTGACCGGGTTCCCGGTTCAGCCCGCCTCTTGCGGGAACATGTGGAAATAAGGCTGGGCCTCTGCGAGCACCCGCGCCACGGATGGCCGCGCCTTGAGCCGGTCGAGATAGGCTGTGACCCCAGGCAGCCCGTCACCCAGCGGCTCGACTCTGTCGGCGTAGAACAGCGCCGGCAGGGCCGCGCAATCCGCCAGGGTGAACGGGTCGCCCATCGCCCAGCCACGCGGCGGCAGCTCGGCCTCGAGCATCGCGTAGGACGTGCGCAGCCGGCTTCGCGCGTCGGCGACGCCGAGCGGATCGCGGGCATCGGCCGGCCGCAGCCGGTCGAACACGACGGTCTGCGTCGGCATGTGCAGATAAAGGTCGAGAAAGCGATCGCGCAGACGTGTCCGCAAGGCGAGATCGGGATCATCGGGAATGAAGCGCGTCCCGCCCGCATAGTGCTGGTCGAGATATTCGATGATGATGCTCGATTCCGGAATCGTGCGCTGCTCGTCGCGCAGCACGGGAAATTTGCCGACCGGCCACAGCTTCAAGAACGCCGCGCGCTCATCCGCGTCACCGAGATTGATCAGCTTCGGCGTGAACGAAACGTCGTTCTCATACAGCGCGATCAGCACCTTCCAGCAGAACGACGACAGCGGATGATAGTAAAGGGTCAGGGACATCTTAAGCTCCTGATAGGTTGGGGTGAGAACAAGTTGTTTGGTCCCGAACGCGCGGCCGCAGGACGGCGCGCTCCCGCGCCCCGTTGTTCGAGGGGGCTGAGGTGAGGGGCTGGACGGGCGGGTGCGTGAGTTGAAAGACCTGCGCTCGCCCGGGACACGGAACGCGGCGCAAGATAGGGCTCACACGTCCCGAACGGGGGCGTAGCGCGCGATGACGACGCCGTTGGACAGCGCCCGGCTGTCGATCAGGCGGAGCTTCAAGGCCTGACCCGGCTTGAACAGCGGGCGTCCGGCACCGAGCACGCGCGGATTGATCGCGATTCGAAACTCATCGATCAGGTCGGACGCCACAAGCGTCGAGGCGAGGTCCGCGCTGCCGAACAGGAACAGGTCCTTGGCATTCTCCTGCTTGAGCTTGTCGACCTCAGCCGCGAGCTGCGGACCCAGCAGATGCGCGTTCGACCATGGCAGGCGAGACAGCGTGCGGGAGGCAACATATTTGGGGATGCTGTTCATGAAGTCGGCGGTCACGCCCTTCTCCGTCGGCCAATAGCCGGCCATCAGATCGTAGGTCACCCGGCCGAACAGCAATCCGCCCGCCTCCTGCAGCTGCGTCTCGGAGATCTGCTCTAGCTCCGGGCCCCACACATCCTCGTGCCAGGAGATGTCGCCGTTGGGGCCCGCAACCATGCCGTCCAGCGTCATCATGTTCCACATCACCAGTCTCGCCATCGACGCCTCTCCCTGACTGCTTTCATTTTGCAAGCAGTTGGAGAATGCCCAGACCGATGCAATATTGCAAGCGGTTTATATGCGATCCCTCCCAATGAGACGTCGATGTCCGACCTTCAGCGTTCCGGCTGCCCGATCAACCTTTCGCTCGAAGTGGTGGGCGACAAATGGAGCCTCTTGATCATCCGTGACATGATGTTCGGAAATCGCCGGCATTATCGCGAGCTGCTCGGCGGCTCGGAGGAAGGCATCTCCTCGAACATTCTCGCCGACCGGCTGAAGACGCTGCTCGCCGCCGGCATCATCAGCCGCGAGGACGATCCGAGCCACAAGCAGAAGGGCATCTATTCCCTGACCGAGCAGGGCATCGAGCTGCTGCCGATCCTCGCGCAGATGGCGGGCTGGGGTTACAAATATCTGCCGGTTTCAGAGGAGCTCGGCATCCGCGCCAGGCTGCTGATGGAAGGCGGGCCGAAGATGTGGGCCGAGTTCATGGATGAGCTGCGCGAGATTCATCTCGGCACGAAACGGCGCAGGAAGGCCGGGCCAAGCGTCGGTCAGCGGCTGAGGGCGGCTTACGAGAAGGTGGTTGCCGACAAGAAGGCCGCTTCGGGCAAGTCGTGATCAGACGCTCACTTGCCGGACACGCGCATGGGACGCGCGGATCGCACGCCCCTCGATCGTCCGGAACGATGCTCCCATCAGAACCGCGTGTTGTCGGCCCTGTAACGCGACGACCTGCGCGGCGCGCGCTCGGGGGTCTGCTCGAGTTGCGCGATCGGACGGCGATAGGTCTCGGCGCGACGCAGCCAGCCCGCCTCCCACACGCGGTTCGAGGGTAGATTGCGCACCCGCTGCTGCAGCACGACCTGCACCGCGTCGGAATATTCGGCGAGCACGGCCTTGGACTCGGTCGTGGTTCCGTTCATCTTGAGCAGCACCTGCTTGAGACCCCAGCCCTGGCGCTGGCCCGTCTCCTTGTCCACGGCGGTCTCGGATGGGTTGGTGCCCTCGCCCTTGAAGTTGATGTAGTCGATCAGCGGATAGAGATCGTTCGAGGCGCGGACGACTCGCGAATACTGCGCGACGATGTGCTCGCGTTCGGCGCTGTCGGGCGTGTTGGCGAGGATCTTGTCCATTGCGCCTTGCGCACGCGCCACCAGGAACTGCGTCTGCTCCGCAATCGTGTCGAGCAGGAACTGCCGCAATTGCCGCATTTGCGGCGAGTTGAAATTCCGCTTGAAGTCGGCCCGGCTGGTCCAGGGGCATGCCGGAGTCGGCGTCTTGTCGAGCCATGCAGGCAACGGCGTCTTGCCCTTGCGCAGAAATGCGATCAGCCCCGGAAAGCCCTCCTCATACGGCGGCTTCGCGGTGGCCGGGTACCAGATGAAATGCCCGATTCCCAGCGAGGCGAATTCTTCACCCGCATTCCACGACGTGATCGCGTCGCGCCGTCCCCCGGCCTCGTTGAGCCAGATCTTGCGGCCGATCATCTGCGCGACGTCGGCCGGCAGCGCGCGCTGAGGCACCGACAGATTCTTCGTGGTCTTGGCGTCGCCCTTGCGCTCGGCCGCGACCGGCTTCGCAGGCTCGGTCGATGGCACGACCACCTTCGGAGCCGGCGTCTGCACGTCCGACGGCCGCCCCACCGTCTCGGGCTCCGCGGTCTGCGGCTGCTGCGGCGGCGCGACATCGTGCGCGGCCTGCTCGGTCTCTGCCGGTTTCGCAGCAACGCTGCCATCCGCTCCCGCGGCGCCGGACGCCGCGAGCCCGAGGACAATGCACGACAACAGCAACGCGCCGCACCCGCGCCTAAGACCATTCGACCCGTGCGACGAAGCGTGCAGCTCCGTGGTTCTGACGAGAGTGATTCGCCGGCTGATGAATAGATCGCCCATGTCGATTCTACCGAGACTCTAAAACTCTACGCTACCGGTTCAGATTCGTCCCGGACACGTCCGAGAGCGACCCGACGACGGGCAAATCAGCCGACGGCGGGACTGTCCAATTCCACGGGGGAATGCGCCTTGGCAGGCTGTGGCGCGGCCGCGACACCGCCCGTGCCACGGGGCTCTTTTCGTGAAGACTTTCAAGTCGATTACCCTTGTCCAGTCCTACCCGTAAAGATAGTTCTATTTCGCCTTTCCAGAATTCACGCTCTTTTAGCCACGTCCTGTTCCCGATCGAGAGGGACGTTTCGCGATCGTCACGAACGTGGGGAGCAGGATGCGGTGGACGCGTCGATGTTGCAGCGTGGAGCATGATTCGGAACCGGAGGCCGTTGACACGCATTGCGCCACAGCTTTCCGACAAGATCATGCTCATATGAGGACACGCAGACGAACAACGCGGCGCGTACGGCGAAATCGTGTGGTCCTGTCATCCCGATGCTGATGCCGTGTCCGATGCATGAACGCATTGTGGCGGAAACGGGGGCAAGACAGCCGGTCCCCGGGGAGAGCGCGTAGAAGCCGTCAGACCATCGCGCAGGGAGGCCGTGATGTCTCAGCAGAACCTTGTGGTTCCTGCCCCGTGCATTTTTCCCGCCGGGAGCCATGGGGCGGCGAGCTCCCGGTCTTCCCTGCTCCCTCCGATCGGGAGGGAGACCAAGGCGAGCACGACTCGGATGCTTTGACACCGCGAAAACGCGAACCGATGTGCCCGCTGCTACCCCTGGCTGTTTGACAACGCCCACGAACTTCGCTGGCTATACGCGTCGCGTGGAGCTGGATTGAACGTACACTGACAGATGTGACGGCCTTCACAGCCGATCCGCGCAGCGCATGTTAGGACTCAACGACGAGAAGAGCCGGACTGCCGGCCCGAGGAGTCGACCCCTGTGACGGAAACATCGACGACGACGTTGACTGACAAGGTCGCCCTGATCACCGGGGCGGCACGCGGCATCGGGCTGGCGACAGCAAAGAGATTTCTGCATGAGGGCTGGCGCGTGGCGCTTCTCGACATCGAGAAGACGCTGCTCGACGACGCCACATCGGCACTCAAATCCCCCGATCGAACGCTCGCGCTGCATTGCGACGTCGCGGACGCGGCGATGGTCGCCGATGCGTTGGCGCGCATTGCCGGCCGGTTCGGTCGTCTCGATGCGCTGGTCAACAATGCCGGCGTGGCGCGCTTCGCCCCGATCATGGAAACCAGCGAAGCCGACTGGCAACGCATCCTCGACGTCAACCTGACCGGGCCGTTTCTGTGCACGCGCGCCGCGGTGCCACTGATGCGCGAGCACGGCGGCACCATCGTCAACATCACCTCGATTTCGGCCGTCCGCGCCTCCACGCTGCGCTCCGCCTACGGCACCAGCAAGGCGGCGCTGGCGCATCTGACCAAGCAGCTCGCGGTCGAGCTCGCGTCCGCCGGCATCCGCGTCAACGCGGTGGCGCCGGGCCCGGTGGAGACCGCGATGGCCAAGGACGTGCACACGCCGGAGATCCGCGCCGACTATCACGACGCCATTCCGCTCAATCGTTACGGCCTTGAGGACGAGCTCGCCGAGGCCATCTTGTTTCTCAGCTCCGAACGCTCCAGCTATATCACCGGACAGATCCTGGCCGTCGATGGCGGCTTCGATGCCGCGGGAATCGGATTGCCGACCTTGCGCGGCCAACGCAGGAACACATGAAACGATGCCGAGCCGGATGCGCATCATCCTGACCCTGCTGCTCGCGGCCGTCCTGTGGGGGATCGCGACGATGCTGGCGCGCGCCGACGTCCGCATCATCTCCTCGCCCGGCGGCGAGGTGGGTCCGTTCCTCGATCTGTTCGAGAAGGTGCGCGCCTCCGGCGAGCGGGTCATCATCGACGGGCCCTGCCTGTCGGCCTGCACGCTGGTGCTCAGCGTGGTGCCCGAGGACCGCATCTGCGTGACGCGGCGGGCCACCCTCGGCTTCCACGCCGCACGCTCGGTCGACCGGCGCGGCCGCGTCTATGCGGAACCCGAGGCTTCCAAGCTGGTGCTGCAGACCTATCCCAGGCCGGTGCGCGGCTGGATCGAGCGCCGCGGCGGCCTGACGTCGCGGCTTCTGCTATTGCGCGGGCGCGAGCTCAAGGCGATGTACGCCTCGTGCCGCTAGCGGCGTCACGCCGCGTAGCCGTCCGCCGGGGAATTGATCATCCACGGAATGCCGAAGCGGTCGACGCCCATGCCGAAGCCCTTGGACCAGAAGGTCTTGCCGAACGGCATGGTGACGGCACCGCCTGCGAGCAGCGCGTTGAACTTGCGCTCGGCCTCGGCCGGGTCTGCGATCTGGAGCGAGACCGAGATTCCGTGCGGCTTGCCTTGATAATATTCGGGCGGCGAATCCGAGGCCATCAGGACGCCGTCGCCGATCGAGAAGCGGACATGCATGATCCTGTCCTTGTGCTCCGGCGCGGACGGCATCTCCGGCGGCGCCTCGCCATAGCGCATCATCATGTCGACCTTGGCGCCGAGCACCTCGCCGTAGTGTTTCAACGCCTGTTCGCAATCGCCGTTGAACGTCAGATAGGGACAGATCATCGTCATCCTCCTTGGTTGAAAGATCATTCGTCAGCGCGAGAGCGGCAGCAGTCCGCGCAGCCGGCGGTCGCGAAGCCACAAGCCGCCCCACAGCATCAGCCCGAGATAGAGGCCGAACAGGACGTGGCTGAACAGCGGACTGCCGATCCGGACATGCGAGGCGATGGCGCCGCCGAGATAGCCTGTCAGCAGGATCGCGCCAACGAACGATGTCGGCGGCAGGATATAGAGCACGGTGCAGAGAAGCGTGATGAGGCCGAGGGCACGCGCCATGGCGTCGCTTGCACCATAGCCCATCTGGTCCAGCGTTTCTGTGACGACCGGCAGAGGAACGAGCTTGATCGCGCCGTCGAACAGCAGGAACAGCGTCACCAGCCCGCTCAGGATGCGCCCGCTCCACAATTCGGCGCGCGAGACCGGTTCTTCCAAGGTGATCGTCGTCATCTGCAGCTCCTCCCCCGTGATGCTGCTCCAAGGACGAATGAAGGAGCGTGCCACCGACAGCCCGGTGCAGAATTTTAGATCGAATCTCGGCAGAATTTCACTGGCCGACCCGAGCCCGAGCCGTCGCACCGTCGCGCATCAGCCGGTCGAGCTGCATGCGGATATGCGCGGCCTCCGCCGAGCTGTGCGCCAGCGCGATGGCGCGGTCGAAGGCGGTCCGTGCCTCGTCGGTGCGCCCGAGCTGCATCAGCAGCGCGCCGCGCACACCGAAGAAATAGAAATAGTTGGCGAGCCGCCCTTCGAGCGGCGCGATCAGGTCGAGCGCCGCCTCAGCGCCGCGGACCTTGGACACCGCAACGGCGCGATTGAGCGTCACCACCGGCGAGGGCTGCACCACTTCCAGCGCGCCATAGAGCAGGTCGATCTGGGTCCAGTCGGTGTCCTCCGGGCGCGCGGCGCGCGAATGCAGCGCCGCGATCGCGGCCTGGATCAAATACGGTCCGCTGCGGCGATGGCGCATCGCCTTGTCGATCAGGGCTACGCCTTCCGCGATCATCGGCTGGTTCCACAGCGAACGATCCTGGTCGTCGAGAAGGATCGGCATCCCCTCCGCATCGAAGCGGGCGGCGCTGCGCGCGTGTTGCAGCAGCAGCAACGCCGTCAGCCCCATGATCTCCGGCTCGCTCGGAAAAAGGCGCAGCAGCAGCCGCGCCAGCCGGATGGCCTCCTCCGACAGCGGCTGGCGCAGCGCAGCGGTCTCGCCGCTGGCCGAATAGCCCTCGTTGAAGATCAGGTAGATCATGGCGGCGACCGCGGTCAGGCGCTCCGAGCGCTCCACCGCGCCCGGCGTCTCGAACGGCACGTTCGCCTGGGCGACGCGCGCCTTGGCCCGGGTGATGCGCTGCTCCATCGCGGTCTCGCCGACCAGAAAGGCGCGGGCGATCTGCTTCACCGTCAGCCCGGACACCACGCGCAGCGCCAGCGCGATCTGCTGGGTCGCCGGCAGGTCCTTGTGGCAGCAGATGAACAGCAGACGGAGGATGTCGTCGCGATAATGCGAGCCGTCGAGCCGGTCGGCCAGCGCGCTCTCGGCATCGTCGAGATCGGAGATCGCCTCGTCCTCCGGCAGCGGCTGCTCGCGGCGGACGCGGCGGACATCGTCGATGGCAGCGTTACGTCCGACCATGATCAGCCAGGCCGCGGGATCGCGCGGCGGCCCGTTCTGCGGCCAGCTCTTCAGAGCGCGCAGGCAGGCGTTCTGGAACGCCTCCTCCGCCGTGTCGAGGTCGCGGAAATAGCGCAGCAGCGCGCCGACGGCCTGGGGACGTGCTGATGTCAGGGCTGCATCGATCCAGGCCGCGTCGCTCATGCCAGCGCTCCGCCCGGCCTGAACGTGCCGACGGGACGGATCTCGTAGGAGCCGCCGGGATTGGCCTCGCCGAGCTCGCGCGCGACCTCGAGCGCCTCGTCGAGATTCGCGCAGTCGACGAGATAGAAGCCGAGCAATTGCTCCTTGGTCTCGGCGTAGGGACCGTCGATGACGAGCGGCGGATCCTCCTTCCGGAAGGTCGTCGCGGCCGTGGTCGGCAGCAGCCGCGCCACCGGCCCGAGCCGCCCCTGCTTGGCGAGCTTCTCCTGCACAACGGCAAGCTTGGCCATGACGGCGGCGTCCTGGTCCTTGCTCCAGGTGCAGACGACGTCCTCGTCATGATAGCAGAGCAGCGCATACAACATCGGAAGGCATCTCCATTCGTCTTCAAGACGGCGGAGTATGCCCGGAGCCGACAGACCGGCGAAGAATTTTCGCCGGTTCCGTGGGCCGGAACGACCGGCCTACCAGGAGATACCGTACTTGGCCGCGATGTTGCGCGCCCGCGTCTCCTGCGCGCTCTCGCGCGGCTGCTTGGCCCGGCCGGCCTGGCGCTGCGACTGACCTTGGGCCTGACCTTGCCCCTGACCTTGCCCTGCGGCACTTTGACCACCCGCACCTTGCGCCATGCCGGCCGCGGCGCCCTGCTGACTGCCGGCCTGCGGCTGACTGCCGCCCTTGCCAATGGAAATGCCGTTGGCCGACAGGATCGAGCCGACGTCGATGGTCTGGGCCTGAGCCGGGACTTGGGCCGAGGCGGATGAGATGACGAGAGCAGTGGCGAGAAGCAATTTGCGCATGGCGATGTCTCCGTGTTGATGGCCGGAGATTGGCCTGCCCGCACGATCTGGTATGTGGAACGCGTCACATAAGCTCGAGGACCCTCCGATGACCAAAGGCGCGCTGGCGCTCCTGATCCATGGCGGCACCGACAACTGGTCGCCGCAGCGCTGGAAGGCGCGTTTCGACGATGTCTGCGGCGACCGCCCGGTGGTGCTGCTGCCCGATGCCGGCCTCGATCCGGCCGACGTGCATTACGCGGCGGTCTGGAAACCGGTGCCCGGCGAGCTCGCCGGCTTCCCGAACCTGCGCGCGATCTTCAACCTCGGCGCCGGCGTCGACGCGCTGATGGCCGACAAGACGCTGCCGAGCGTGCCGCTGGCGCGCGTCGCGGTCGACGATCTCACCGCGCGGATGACAGAATATGTCGTGATGCACGTGCTGATGCATCATCGCCAGGAGCTGTATCTGCGCGAGTCGCAGCGGTTGAAGCGCTGGGCGCCGAAGTACCAGTGGCCGGCGGCCGCGATCGGCGTCGGCATTCTCGGACTGGGCACGCTGGGGATCGACGCGGCCGAGGTGCTCAAGCGGCTGGGCTTCCAGGTTGCCGGCTGGAGCCGCAGCGCCAAGCAGGCCGACGGCATCGAATGCTTCCACGGCGCGGCGCAGCTCGATGCGTTCCTGGCGCGGACCGACATCCTGGTGTCGCTGCTGCCGCTGACGCCGGATACGCGCGGCATTCTGGATCGCAGGATGTTCGCGCGGCTTCGGCGCAGCTCACCGCTCGGCGCCCCCGTCATGATCAATGCCGGACGCGGCGGGCTGCAGAACGAGGCCGACATCCTCGCCTGCCTCGACGACGATACACTCGGTTCAGTGTCGCTCGATGTGTTCGGCCAGGAGCCGCTGCCGGCCGACAGCCCGTTCTGGACCCACCCGAAGGTGGTGCTGACGCCGCACAACGCAGCCGACACCGACGCCGACGCAATCTCGCGCTACGTCGCCGAGCAGATCGCGACCTTCGAGGCCGGCGGAGCGCTGCGCAACCTGGTCGATCGCGTCAGGGGATATTGAAACGCTATTTTTTGTCAATCATCATATCGATTGCGCCGGCGACGATCGCCTCCAGCTCCTGACGCGGCACCCGCGCGCGCGCGCGGACCGCGATCGAGTGGATCGTCGCCGACGCCAGCCGTGCCAGCACGGCGGGGTCGGCGTCCGCCGGCAGCTCGCCCTTCTCCTTGGCGCGGCGGAAGCAGTGCGCGAAGGCCTTGTCGAGCTCGGTCAACGCGTTCTGCACCATGGCGCGGATGTCGGGATCGGCAACCGCCTCCGAGCCGGCCGTCATCACCGTGAAGCAGCCGCGCGGTCCCTCCTCGCCCGAGAGATAGATGTCGAGCGCCGTGGCGAAGATCTGCTCGAGCTGCCGTCGCACCGGCCAATCATTGCTGAAGACGTCGCCCATGAGGGCGCGCGCGTTGTCGCGATAGCGCTGATAGCTCTTGATGTAGAGCTCGCGCTTGTCGCCGAACGCGCCGTAGAGGCTTGGCCGGTTCATGCCGGTGGCGGCGCTGAGATCGTCGAGCGAGGTCGCCGCAAAACCGGTCGACCGGAACAGGTCGAGCGCCTTGCCGAGCGCGACCTCCGGCTCATACGCCCGCGGCCTGCCGCGCCGCTTCGGCTCGATCGCTTTATCGGTGCGCGGGTCGCCCTGCGGCGGCCCCTTCTTTTTTTGTACCATTTCGCACTAAATTCCTTGACCGGCCTTATATTATGCGGGACAGTATAAAAATCAATCAACGCTCCGGTCCGGAGCCCGAGGGAGACGTCCATGGACCTGTATTTCTCGCCGCTCGCCTGCTCGCTCGCCACCCGCATCGCGCTCTACGAAGCCGGCGCCGCGGCGAACTATCTCGAGGTCGACCCCAAGACCAAGATCGTCCTCAACGACGGCTCCGATTTCCGCGCCGTCAATCCGCTCGGGCTCGTCCCGACGCTCCGCACCGATGACGGCGACCTGCTGACCGAGAATGCCGCGATCCTGCAATATGTCGCCGATCGCTTCCCCGAGGCGAAGCTCGGCACCGGCCCCGGCATGGACCGCAGCCGCCTGCATCAATGGCTCTGCTTCATCGGCACCGAGCTGCACAAGGGCCTGTTCATTCCGATCCTCGACAAGACCGCGCCCGAGGAAATGAAGGCCCATGTCCTGAACAAGAACCTGTCGCGGCTCGATCATCTCGACAACCACCTGCGGGATCGCGACTATCTGCTCGATCATTTCACGGTCGCCGACGCGTATCTCGTCACCGTGATCAACTGGACCATGGCGACGCCGCCGGTCCAGCTCGCGAAATGGCCCGCCGTGAAGGCCTACTACGAGCGCCTGCGCGCACGGCCGTCGGTCGCGCGCGCCATCGCCGAGGAGTTCGAGCTCTACAAGGCGGAACTGGCGCGGCACAAGGCTGCGGCGTGAACCGCATACGAATTCATCTCCCCTTTATGGGGAGATGAATTCTGCGGGGAGATTGAACATTGTTCCACGAGCACATCTCCACCGCGCCGGATGCTTGACCGCGATCACGCCGGGTTGCAATCCTCGAATCGCAGGAGGATTGCACGTGGCAACCACATCCGTACGAGACCGATTGCTGGCCGACCGGCGCGCGCTGCTCGATCTGGGCACGCGCAACCGGCTCGTGCACATCCCGCTCAAGACCAAGACCATCCGCACCATCGACATCGTCGGCGCGCGCTCCGCTGCGCTGTTCGAGCTTCTCGGCGAAGGCAAGCGCTTCACGTTCCTGCCGGCGAAGGCGGAGGCTGCGGTAGCGGACGGCACCCTGCCCTTGAGCCTGCCGGCCCCTCGGTCCGACGCGCCGAGCGTCAAGCTGGACCAGCAAAAGAATGATTCGGAGTCAGCTGCTTCGGAGTCAGAGCCCCGGCAGCCCGACACCCGGCTCAGGACCCGGCTGTCATCGGAGGCGCTGCAGAAGCGCCTGCTGGATATCTGGTACGACGCACGAACGCTCGAGGAAGAACAGGGCGTCAATATCCTCTATCTCGCCTTCGGGCTGCTGAAATGGTTCGAGGACGACAAATCCGACGTCGAGCGCTTCGCGCCGCTCGTCCTGCTGCCGGTCCGTCTCGAGCGCAGCAGTGCCGCCGATCGGTTTCACCTGGTCTCGCGCGCGGAGCCGCCGTCGCCGAACCTCTCGCTCCAGGCCAAGCTCGACGCCGAGTTCGGACTCAAGATCGAGGATTTTGGCGACGAGGACGATGTCGACATCGCGACCTATCTCGCCGGCGTCGCAGAGACGGTCGCCAACAAGCAGCGGTGGGAGGTCAGGACGGACGCGATCGTCCTCGGCTTCTTCTCGTTCTCCAAGTTCCTGATGTATCGCGATCTGGACCCTGACAACTGGCCCGCAGATGGCGGCCTTGATCGTCATCCCCTGATCGCAGCGCTGCTTCAGGACGGCTTCGAGGGCGCGGAGCCGATCGTGGCCGACGACGGCAAGATCGATTCCGTCATCCAGCCCGTGGCGATGAACCACGTCGTCGATGCGGATTCATCGCAGGCCGTGGTGATCGAGGAAGTGGTCCGTGGACGCGACCTCGTCGTCAAGGGACCGCCAGGCACCGGCAAGTCGCAGACCATCACCAACATCATCGCGTCGGCTGCCGCCGAGGGGAAGACGGTGCTGTTCGTCGCCGAGAAGATGGCGGCGCTCGAGGTCGTGCACCGGCGGCTGAAGCATGTCGGTCTCGGCGCGCTCGCGCTGGAGCTGCACTCCAACAAGGCCAACAAGCGCGTTCTGCTCGAGGAGCTCAAGCGCTGCAGGTCGGCCGAGGTCGCGGTCCCGCGCGGCGAAGCCACGCTGGTGCAGCGCCTGACCGACAGCCGTGATGGCCTCAACCGGCATGCTGACATGATGCACCAGCCGCATCAGCCGAGCGGGCTGACACCGTTCAGGCTGCTCGGTCATCTCGTGCGCTGCGGAGACAACTCCGCGCAGCCTCCCTATCCGTTGCAGGGGGCGCCGTCCTGGTCTCCCCTGGATCTGGAGCGGCGGCGCGAGCTGATCGCCGAGATCGCCGAACGAATTGCGGCCGACGGCGCGCCTCACCTGCATCCGTGGCGCGGTGTCGGCCGCGACGCGCTCGATCCCGCCGAAATGACCGAGCTGCGGAGATCGCTGGACGACATCTCGAATGTTGTCGGCAGCGTCTCCACGGGCGCGGCCCGCCTCGGCACGCTGCTCGATCTCCCGCCGCCGGCCACCTTGGCCGACGCCGCGGCGATACTGGCCTTTGCGCAGGCCGCGGCCGCGATGCCGGAGTGCGACCGGACGGCCTTCCGCGACGCCATCTGGAGCCAGGCCGGACTCATCACGGACATCATCGACAAGGGGCTGCGCTACGCGAAACTGAGGACGGCCGTCGAGAGCGCCTTCGTCGAGGCCGCCTGGGATGCACCGATCGCCGAGTGCCGCAAGGTCATCGCCGAGAAAGGCCGCTCCTGGCTGCGCCTGCTCAGCCCGCGCTATCGCGAGCAGGTGGCGCTGCTGGCCTCGTACCTGAAGGTGCCGATGCCGAAAACGCTCGAGCAGCGGCTTCTGCTGCTCGACGGCCTCATCGCGGCGCAAGCCGCACGCCGGTCCTTCGCGGAGGTCGAAGCCGCCGGCAGCACCGCATTCGGAACGGCGTGGCAGAAGGAACAGTCGGACTGGGATGCGCTGTCCAGATTGGCAACCTGGTGGACTGCATTCCCCAAGCCGTTCGCAAACGACGACACGCGCCAGCGGCTGGCGCAGCTCACGCTGTCGGCCGATGATCGGCGATCGATCGAACAGCTCGACGACAGCCTCGCAAGTCTGAGGTCCGGGCTCGGCAGGCTGATCGATTTTCTCCAGCTGGAGCCTGCCCGCATCCCGCTCGACGCCGGCGACCAGATCCGGCTGGCCGAGCTGTCGCAGACATTGTCGGAGTGGCAGAATGCGACCGAGCGCCTCACCCGCTGGATCGCGTTCATGGGCCGGGTCCGCCTTGCGCGCGCGCAAGGCCTCGCCGCGCTGGCCGACCGCGCGCTCCATGGCTCCTTGCCGGGCGACGCGCTCGAAGCCGCCTTCGACCGGTCCTATTACGACGCCATGCGCGGCGTGATCTTCGCCGACCATCCCGAGCTGAAACGGTTCGACGGCGAATCGCACGACCGGCTGGTCGACGGCTTCCGCAAGCTCGACGTCGC
Source organism: Bradyrhizobium sp. SZCCHNS3002 (assembly GCF_032377435.1). Classification (NCBI taxonomy): domain Bacteria; kingdom Pseudomonadati; phylum Pseudomonadota; class Alphaproteobacteria; order Hyphomicrobiales; family Nitrobacteraceae; genus Bradyrhizobium; species Bradyrhizobium sp. SZCCHNS3002. The sequence continues at coordinate 10,937 of NZ_JAUHHY010000007.1, read as the reverse complement.
ACGCATGCAACTGGCCCGTGATCAGATCGCTCACGAGCATGCGGCGGCCCTGCCGCGCAACGCCGGCGGCATCGGGCCGCTCGGTGTGCTGAACGGCGAGCTTGCCAAGAAGCGCAATCATCTGCCGATCCGCCAGCTCCTGGAACGGGCCGGTCCGGTCATTCAGCAGATCAAGCCGATCTTCCTGATGAGCCCGCTGTCGGTGGCGCAGTTCCTCAAGCCCGGCGCGATCGCCTTCGATCTGCTGGTGGTCGACGAGGCCTCGCAGATCGAGCCGGTCGATGCGCTCGGCGCGGTCGCGCGCTGCCGACAGATGGTGGTCGTCGGTGACGAGCGGCAGTTGCCGCCGACGCGCTTCTTCGCGAAGCTGACGGGCAATGATGACGAGGACAATGACGACGAGGATCAGCCGACCTTCCAGGTCAAGGACGCCGAGAGCATCCTCGACCTCTGCCTTGCCAAGGGCCTGTCGCATCGGATGCTGAACTGGCACTACCGCAGCAAGCACCAGTCGCTGATCGCCGTGTCCAACAAGCAGTTCTACGACAACCGGCTGTTCATCGTGCCGAGCCCGTACGATGCGGTCGCGGGAATGGGGTTGAAGTTCAACTACACCCCCGATGCACACTACGAACGCGGCAGCAGCCGGACCAACCCCGGGGAAGCGCGGCTCGTCGCCGAGGCCGTCATGCGCCATGCGCGCGAGACGCCGGACCGCAGCCTTGGCGTCGCGACCTTCTCGGTGGCACAGCGCCAGGCGATCCAGGATCAGCTCGAAATCCTGCGCAAGGAAAACCCGGCAACGGAGAGCTTCTTCGTCCGCGGGGCCAGCGAGCCGTTCTTCGTGAAGAACCTCGAGAACATCCAGGGCGACGAGCGCGACGTCATCTTCATCTCCATCGGCTATGGGCGAACCAAGGAAGGTTTCGTCTCGATGAGCTTCGGTCCCCTCAACTCGGACGGTGGCGAGCGCCGGCTGAACGTGCTGATCTCGCGCGCCAAGCTCCGATGCGAGGTGTTCTCCTCGATCACCGGCGACGACATCGACCTGTCGCGCGCCAAGGGCGGCGGCATCGCGGCGCTGAAGACGTTCCTGACCTTCGCGCAGACCGGGCAGCTCGGCATCGCGCAGGAGACCGGGCGCGATCCCGACTCGGTGTTCGAGGAGCAGGTCGCCGCACGGCTGCGGGCGCTCGGCCACGACGTGAAGACCCAGATCGGCACCGCCGGATTCTTCGTCGATCTCGCCGTCGTCGATCCCGACAAGCCCGGCCGCTTCCTGCTCGGCATCGAATGCGACGGCGCCCAGTACCATGCGTCCCGTTCGGCGCGAGACCGCGACCGCCTGCGGCAGAACGTGCTGGAAGCGCATGGCTGGGTGCTGCATCGCATCTGGTCGACCGACTGGTTTCTCCGTCCCAAGGAAGAGACAGACAAGGTTGTTCGCGCGATCGAGGCGGCGAAGGCGCATTGGCAGGACGTCGACCAGGGGGCCGCGCGAGCTCACCCCGAGCCTCCGCCAAACCCCGCCGTGCCGGCGCCGGAGCAGGCCGAGGCGCGCCCTCTGGAGATGCTCGCGCAGGCGCCGACGGTGGCCCCCTATGAAGAGGCCAAGCTGCGCGTGCGTCGGGAGATCGAGCCGCACGAGACGCCGCTCGCCGACATGACGCGGCATGTCGTCGAGATCGTCGCCGTCGAAGGGCCGGTGCATGAATCGGAGATCATCGTCCGGATCAGATCGGCCTGGGGCCTTGCCCGCGCCGGCAATCGCATCCGCGATGCCGTGCGAGCGGCGCTGACATCGGCGGTTGCGAAGGGACAGATCGCCGGAGGTCCGTTCTACGCCGTGCCCGGCCAGGCGATCATCGTCCGAACGCGCGAGGACGTGCAATCGCAGTCCTTGCGCAAGCCCGAGATGCTGCCGCCGGACGAGATCAAGGCGGCCATCATGCAGGTCGTGGCGCAGAACTACGGCGCCGAGGAAGACCAGTTGATCCAGGCGGTCGCCCGGCTGTTCGGCTTCGGTGCGACCAGCGCCCAGCTGCGCGAGGTGCTGCAAGGCAGCCTCCAGGATCTTCTCACCGCAGGACACCTGCGCCGCGAGGGAGAACTGCTGACCAAGCCGCAGGAGGTCTCGCCGGCTGCGCAGGACTGACCCGCCAAATGGGTGCCGGGAATTCACCGCCCGAGCGCCGGCTGACGACCGGCGACATCGGCGATCCGGCCACGGCACCGGCCCGTCGCGGCTTCAGCCATGAGGAGACGCTTGCGATCGCCGAGGGCTCACCGCCCCCCGTTGCTGCTGCGGCGCGACCGCCGCCGCCCCGACGCGATCGCGACCTCCTGCTGGATCGGGCTGTATGGGCATGCGAGTCCTCGATCGCAGCCATCGACGCCGGCGGTCGCGAACGGCACGACCCAGCCGGAGACGTGAATTCCGCGGCGGCATCGCTGCAGCAGCGGAACTGGCGAGGTCCGAAGCTCGTTCAGATCAGGCGCTCGTCCCTGCCCGGGGCGGCGGAGCGGGATTGCACGGCTCCGTCCCTGCCACTATCCTCGGGCACGACACGCGCTGGCCCGCACCGCAACAGGAGCGCCCCATGCCGACCGCGACTTTGTCTCAGACTCCGGCTCCCCTGGACGAGACCATCACCATCGCGGAGCTGACGCGCGATCCCTATCCGATCTACCGGCGCCTGCGCCGCGAAGCGCCGGTGCTGCGGGTCAAGTCGGTGGGCCGGACGTTCCTCACCAAGGCGGCCGACACCAAGTATGTGAAGGACAATGCGGCGCTGTTCTCGTCCGACGATCCGAACACGCCGATGAAGCGCGCCTTCCTCGCGCATACCCTGATGCGCAAGGATCACGACGAGCACCGCGCCGAGCGGATGGCGATGATGCCGGCCCTGATGCCGAAGACGATCGAAGCCGTCTGGGAGCCGCTCTACACCAGATTCGCAACCGAGTATCTCGACCGGCTGCCGCGCGGCGAGATCGTCGATCTGTTCCCCGCGCTCGCCGGCCCCCTGGCCGCGCGCATCCTCGCTGAAGTGATGGGCATCCCGGACGCTGGCGATGCCGACATGCAGCGCTGGTCGCAGGCGCTGATCGACGGCGCAGGCAATTTCGGCTGGACGCCGGGGCCATTCGACGCGTCCGATATCGCCAATGCGGAGATGGACCGCTGTATCCGCGCCAACATGGAGCGCGTGCGCGCCGCGCCGGATTCGTCTGCGCTGTCCTTCATGGTCAACGCGAAGAACCCGATCCCCGAGAGCCAGATCATCGCCAACATCAAGATCGCGATCGGCGGCGGCATCAACGAGCCGCGCGACGCGCTGCTGACGATCCTCTACGGCCTCCTCACCAACCCGGAGCAGTTAGAGGCCGTGCGCGCGCAGGACAAATGGCGCTCCGCCTTCGAGGAAGGCGTGCGCTGGGTGGCGCCGATCCAGGCGAGCTCACGGCTGGTGATGGAGGACACCGAGATCCGCGGCTGCCTGATCCCGAAGGGCGACACCGTGATGACCATCCAGGCCTCCGCCAACCGCGACGAGGAGCTGTTCGCCGACGGCGAGCACTACAACGCGCTGCGCGACCCCAACCCCCACCAGGCCTTCGGCAACGGCCCCCACCACTGCGCCGGCGCCCACCTCTCCCGCCGCACCGTCGGCGCGATCCTGCTGCCGATGCTGTTCGAGCGGTTTCCGCGGATGGAGCTGGTGGATGCGGCCAGCGTGCGGTGGCACGGATTCGGGTTTCGGGGGCCGCTGGGTTTGGCGGTGAGGTTGGGGTAGCACCGCCTGAGCGCTCTTCATGTGCCTCGGAGCACTTGATCCGATCGCGGGACCGACCATGGTCACCGTAGCGTAGCGGCCCAGTCGCCTTGAGATTGCGGAGCCAAAGGGTGGAATGATCGATCGCAAATTAATAGAAGGTGATTGGTTGTCCCGGCGATTCGCCGATCGAGGCACAGAGGGCCGGCGTGCCCGCGCAAGACAATCTTGAGCTATCCGCCTCGGCTATGCATCCATTTGCATGACGAGTATGGTCGCGAGAACACGAAATGGCCGGGGATCGACCTTAGGATGAACATCGAAGCAAGAGCGACCGAAGCAGTCAACATAGAACAAAGAGATAGGCAAGAATCTAGCGGCGCTCCGGCTGATCGCCTTCGAGGTTACGGCCGCGGCCAAAGACCCAGTAGCAAGCTCTCGCAACAACATCTCGAAGCCCACCTCTGGGGAGCCGCTAACATATTGCGCGGCAAGACCGCAGGGCAGGACTATAAGAACTACATCCTGTCGCTGATGTTCTACAAAAGGCTGTGCGATCAATGGGAGAACGAGGCCGACGAGGCCATCGCCGAACTAGAGCGCCAACAGGGACGGACCTTTACGGACGCCCAAAAGGCAGTATTCCGCGCGCGTGGCGAACACCGCTATTCGATCCCGGAAGGCAGCCGCTGGGGCGATGTGCTGGCGGTATCGACCAAGCTCGGGGAAACTCTCACGGCGGCGATGAAGGCCGTTTCCGACTCCAATGATGAACTCACGGGCGTGTTCACCGTGGACTGGGCGCAGCCCGCACCGGATGGCAGCGGCAAGCCGCTCATCCCGAACGAAGTTGTGCACGCGCTGATCCAGCACTTCAATACTCACGACCTCTCCAATGCCAGCGTGCCTCCCGACGTGCTGGGCCACGCCTACGAATATCTGATCAAGCAGTTCGCAGATGATGCCGGCGCGAAGGCGGGCGAATTTTTCACCCCGCCGGAGGTGGTGGACACGCTCGTGCGCATCCTGGAGCCTCACCCCGGCGACACGGTTTACGATCCCACTGGCGGAAGCGGTGGCATGCTCGTGCATTCGGCAGACTTCCTGCGCGAAGGCGGCCAGCACGCCAATTCTGCTCAATATTTTGCCCAGGAAATGAACTGGGGCAACGCCGCTATTGCAAAGATAAACTCCGTGTTGCATGGGCTGGAGGCGACAATCGCCGCAGGCGCTAGCACTATCACGGACCCAGCTTTCAAGGATGGCGCTGGCCAGGGCGCAAGTTCTCGGTGGTGCTCGCCAATTTTCCGTTCTCCGATGAATTTTGGTGGCTTAAGCCGGAGCAGCAGACGGACGACAAGAAGAAGAAAGACAAGCTCAAGAAAGAAATTTTCGGCAAGGAAGGCTACAAAGACCCATTCGGCCGGTTTGGTCGCGGCACGCCGTTCAAGGCGCCGCCGGCCGGTTACGGCGACTACGCCTTCATCTTACACGTACTCGCCTCGCTTAATGACCAGGGCCGCGCGGGTATCGTCTGTCCACAAGGCGTGCTGTTTCGTGGTCAGCCGGAAGTGGAGGAGGAAACCGGCGAGTTCGACGACGACGGCAACCAGATCGTGAAACGCCGCAAGGCCGACGATGAGCACCTGATCCGCAAGGCGCTGCTCCAATCGCGCCTGATTGACGCCGTGATCTCGCTGCCGCTCAACGTGTTCTATGGCGCGGGCGTGCCAGCATGTCTGCTCATCTTGCGCAAGCAGCGGCCGCCCGAGCGGCACGACAAGGTGCTGCTGGTCTATGCCGCGCGGCACTATCGCGAGCTATCCAACCAGAATGAGCTTCGCCCGCAAGACGTGATGCGCATCCTCGTACATGTGCAGGCCTACGGCGAGGCGGCCAGAGTGCCGGACTTAGTAGCGCAGCACAGCGGACGCATCCGCGAGCAGATCAACGCACGCGAGCACGACCAGGTGGAACGGCTGGAGGCCGAGTACGCCGATGTCGCCGCGCGGTTAGCGAAGCTGGAGACGGAGGTTGCGGAAAAGCGCGCTGGATTGGAGAAGCTCACCCCCAAAAACGCGCGCGACAAGGCCGCTGCCGCGACGGCTAAGCTCGAAAATCAGCGTGACAAGGCGGCGGCAAAAATTGCCGAGCGCGACGGGAAGATCGCCGAAGCCCGCCGCCGCGCCGATGACGATCGCCGCGACGTGGAGAAGGAGAGCAGGGAACTAGGGGAGCTCTACGGAGATCCCGACGAACTGCTCAAGCACGCGCGCGTAGTGGGCCTCGACGAAATTGAGGAGAATGAATTCAACCTCAATATTCCGCGTTATGTCGACACCTTCGAGCCGGAGCCGCGAGTGTCGGTCAAAGATGCGTTGAAGGCATTAGGCGATGCACAGAAAAAGCTGGGGGCGGCAGAGACAGATTTGAGCAACATCCTTAAGGGCATCGGCTATGCAACATGATTGCTTCCCCGAAGCGACGGCGGATTGGCCTAAGGGACCACTCAGCTTGCTGGCCAATCAAAACCCACGATATTTGGTGAAGAGAGGCATCGAGTATCCGTTCCTGGAAATGGCCGCAGTGGCCGAAAACTTTGGTGGAATTCTGAAATGGGACTGGCGACGCCTGGAAAGTTCTGGCCTTGCCCGCTTCAAGCCCAATGACACTTTGTTCGCAAAGATCACGCCCTGTCCGGAAAACGGCAAGGTAGCGTTTGTATCGGGAATGCCGGGCGAGACAGGATTGGGCTCGACCGAATTCATTGTCCTGTCGCCGCGCGATGGCACCGATCCGCGGTTCCTTTATCACCTTGCATGCGCTCACGATGTGCGAGGCCGTGCCGCGGCGCGGATGGAAGGTTCTACAGGTCGCCAGCGCGTTCCAGAAGATGTCTTTGACCGCCGGTTGCTCGTGCCGAGACCTGCCCCGCATGAGCAAACCGCCATTGCCCATGTCCTCGATGCGGTGGATGCGGCAATTGATCGGGCGCGGGAGACCTCCCAATCAGCGCTCAAGTTACGAGCCGCGTTGCTGGCAGATTTGTTGAGTGTTGGCGTAGGTGATGACGGCAAGCTCCGCGCGCTCGACAGCAGGCAATCCGGTTTCGTTCGGACCGCCCTCGGATTTTTGCCCGAAGCTTGGCGAGTCAGCGATGTGGGTACCGAGTTCGACATTCAGTCGGGCGTTACGCTCAACGAGGCGCAGCGATCCGACCAGCGTCTGTGGCGTTATTTGCGCGTTGCAAACGTGCAGCGGGACGCGCTGCTGCTCAATGACGTTCAGATGTTACGGGCGCGCGATCCCGAAATATCAATTCGGCTCTTGCAGGCTGGCGACTTGCTTGTCGTAGAAGGGCACGCAGATAGAAGGCAGATTGGTCGCTGCGCGTTAGCGACGGATGACGCGGTCGGAATGACCTTCCAGAACCACCTTTTCCGGCTACGCTCCCGTAACGGTATGCTGCCTGAGTTTGGGTGCCTGTGGCTCAATTCGCGGTACGCACAGAAATATTGGAATGCGATGTGCGCCACTAGTTCTGGTCTTAATACTATTAATCAGCGCATGTTACGGCGTTTACGCCTCGGTGTGCCGTCCTGCCGAGAGCAAGCGCGCATTGTTGCTATTTCTGAAGCCAGCAAATCGCACATCAGCGAACTTGGAAAAAAGTTGGCTGCGCTCGAAGGGCTAAAACGGTCCCTCATGCACGACCTCCTCACTGGCACCGTCCGCGTGAACTCTGCGCCATTGTAAACGGAGGCCGTTGCATGAGCGAAGCCGGTTATGTCGAACTGCCGATCTTGAAATGGCTTTCCGGTCAAGGCAGCGTCACGCCCGGAGACAAGGGGCTTGGCTGGAGTTACCGTGACGAAGCTGGACTGCACCCCTCAAGTGATACACGATAATTTCAGTGACAGAGGGTGAAGTTCATCGCGTGTTGTTTTGCGTGAAGGCGGCTTCGAACTCAAGGGGAGATCGATAGCCGAGCGCCGAGTGTAGCCGCTCTTTGTTGTAGATCTCGGCGATGAAGCTGTTGATCCGCCGCCGAGCGTCGTTGAGGTCGGCGAATGTCTTGCCGTTGATCTCCTCGGCTTTCAGCGTCTTCATGAAGCTTTCGGCCTTGGCGTTGTCGTAGGGATTGCCGGGGCTGCTCATGCTGATCTTGATCTCGCGATCGGCAAGGCGCTGGCGATAGGCGATCGAGGCGTATTGCACGCCGCGGTCGGAGTGGTGGATCAGACTGCCGGGCTTCGGATTGCGGGCTTTGAGCGCGTTGTCTAGCGCGGCTACGGCAAGCGAGGCGTCGAGCGTGTTTTCAAAGGCCCAGCCGACCGCCTTGCGTGAGAAGCCGTCGAGAATGACGGCGAGATAGGCGAATGTCCTGGCGAGGTGGACATAAGTGATGTCCGCGACCCAGATCTGATCGGGTGCGGACGGCGCCAGGCCGCGGATCAGATTCGGCACGACGATCACGCTCGTCGGCCGTTCCGTCGGCGGCTTCAGGAACGGCGTCTTGCGCTGGGCGAGGAGATTGTCCTGACGCATGAATCGCAGGACTTTCTTGGCATTGACGACCATCCCCCGACGGCGAAGCATGGCCGTTACCCGTCGATAGCCGTAGAAAGGATGCTTGAGGCAAATGCGCTGGAGCTGGTCACGCAGCTCACACTCGGCCTCTTCGCGGCTGCGCCTGTTGAGATAGCGATAGTACGTCGCGCGAGGAAGGCCTGCGAGCGCGCAGAGGTGTTGCACGTGAGCGTGCGATTCGGCAGTCTCCGCTGTCATGCTTTGGATGACTTCGATGATGCGGGGGCGGGTTTGCCTTGCGCGGCCGGCCGCTCCAGAGCGCGCAAGGCTTGCCGAAAAAAATCGAGGTCCATCTGTTGCCGGCCGACCAGCCGTTCCAGCTCGGCGATCCGCGCCTTCGCCTGCGTTAGCGCCGAGCGCTTGTCGTCATAGGTCGCCACAGGCTTCAGCTTGCGGGGGCCAGGCTTGGGGCCGCGCTTGCGGTTCAACCCCTCCGGCCCCTCCGCCTTCCAGGCCTTGATCCACTCGTGCAGAAGCTTCCGCGCAATGCCGAGATCACGGGCGACGGGCAGAACGCCTTCGCCCCGCTCGACACGCTTGATTGCCTTCAATTTGTAAGCCGTCGGAAACTGACGGATCTTTCCTCGTACTGCCACAGGTCATCCTCGAATGCCTGTCACTGAAATTATCGTGTCTCACTTGAGGGGTGCAGTCCAAAGCCGCAATGGCCGCGTTCGACCGCCCGCTCGAAGACCCGCTGGTGGAGAAGCTGTTGGTTGAAGCGATCCTGCGCATCAATACTCATGTTGAGACGCCGGAAAAGGCAAAGCTTGCCATCAAGGCACTGCGTACCACGATCGACGCGCCGGACAAGCTCACCGCCAACCGCGAAACGCTCGATCGCCTGCGCGACGGCGTTAAGGTGCAGCTCAAGGCTGGCGAAGACGCGCGCACGGTCTTCTTCATTGCCTTCGAGCCGGAACGTCAGCATCTTAACGACTATACCGCGACAAATCAGTACCGCGTGCAAGGTGTCAAGCAATGCCGCGATGACACCGTACTGTTGGTCAACGGCATTCCGCTGGTGATCGCTGAATACAAGAGCTACCTCACCAGCGGTAAGGACTGGACGGAGGCCGTGCACCAACTGCACCGCTACCAGCGTCAGGCCCCGCTGATGCTCACGCCCAATGTGTTCTGCGTGGCGGCGGATGAGGATGCATTCCGCTTCGGCACGGTGCTGTTCCACGACGCAACGAAGGATGACGTCGAGCGTCACCTCGACACCTGGGGGCCGTGGCTGTCGCGCTATCCCGATGTCAAAGGCTGGTGGAACGAACCCGAGGCCGACAACCCGGACGATACGCTGGAGATACCGGTCAAGGGCCTACTGCGCCTGGCACCTGCACATGTGCTGGACTTTTTGCAGCACTTCACCGTGTTCGAGACCAAGAAGGGCAAAACCATTAAGAAGGTGGCGCGCTATCAACAGTTCGAGGCGGTGAACGACATCGTCGATCGGGCGATAGGACTGATTGGCAAGCCAGTGAATGCGCAGGACCGCACGGGGCTCATCTGGCACACGCAAGGCTCAGGCAAATCGCTGACCATGGTATTCGCCGCGTACAAGCTGCGGCGACAGGCAGCGCTGAAGAACCCAACGGTCCTGATCGTGGTGGACAGGCGCGACCTGAAAACGCAGATTTCCGACGACTTCGATGCCTGCGACTACCCCAACGTGGAAAAGGCACTGGGCGTCGAAGACCTTAAGACCAAGCTGCGCAATCTGTGGCGCGGCACGCTGGTGACGACCGTCCAGTCGTTCCAAAAGATGGGCGACCTGAAGCCTCTGGACGAGGACAACATCGTCATGCTGGTGGACGAGGCCCACCGCTCGCAGAAGGGGGCTAGCGCCGAAAGCTATGCGATGACGATGCGGGTGAAGCTGCCAAATGCCTTCCGATTCGGCTTGACGGGAACACCCATCGACCGCGCGATGGTCAACACGCACCGCGATTTCGGCCCGATCGTGAACGGCCAGCAGGAGCGTTACCTCAGCTATTACGGCATTAAGCGCGCCATCAAGGACGGCGCTACACTAGAGGTGCATTACCAGCGCGACCCCGTACCCTTCCTCGTGGACGAAAAAACGCTGAATGTCGAATTCGAGAAGATGTGCGAGGAGATGGAGGTCGAGGACGAAGAGGCCAAGGACTTGATTCAGCGCCAGCGTTCGCAATGGAAGGAGCTAGCCCGCCATCCCGACCGCGTGGAATTGGTGGTTGGCAAGATGTTGGAGCACTTCCTCGCCTACCCCGACCCCGACGGGTTCAAGGCGCAATTGGTGGGCGTGGATCGCACAGCCTGCGCGCGATTCAAGGATGCGCTAGACATTAAGCTTAAGGAACGCGGCCTTCCGCCAGATTGGTGCGACGTTATCATCTCCGAAGGTCAGAACGACGACCCCGATCTAGCGCGCTTCCATTATGGCAAGCAAAAGCAGGATGAGTTGATTGACTATTTCAAGCTCACACCTAAGCAGTGGGAAGATTAGTGGACTGCACCCCTCAAGTGAGACACGATAATCTCAGTGACAATGGGTAAAGTCATCGCATCGTGTTTTGCTTGAAC